>NZ_JAPYPC010000001.1:0-9174 GCF_029937855.1 Christiangramia sp. | reverse complement strand
GATAAAAACGGAATAGCTAAAAGAATAGCTAAGGAAGTAAAAGACGGATATTATGTGAACCTTGGAATTGGGATTCCTACCTTGGTGGCTAATTTTGTTCGGGATGATATCCAGGTGGAGTTTCAAAGCGAAAACGGTATTCTTGGAATGGGGCCTTTTCCTATTGAAGGGGAAGAGGATGCAGATCTTATTAACGCCGGGAAACAAACAATTACTGCCCTTCCGGGAGCAAGTTTCTTTGATTCTGCCACCAGCTTTGGGATGATTAGAGGTAAGCATGTAGATCTTACCATTCTCGGAGCTATGGAAGTGGCCGAAAATGGAGATATCGCTAACTGGAAGATTCCAGGAAAAATGGTTAAAGGCATGGGTGGAGCTATGGATTTGGTGGCTTCTGCTGAAAATATAATCGTTGCCATGATGCATACCAATAAGGCTGGCGATTCAAAGCTTCTAAAGAGATGTTCCCTTCCATTGACGGGTGTGGGCTGCGTTACAAAAATCGTTACCAATCTTGCCGTATTGGAGGTGACCGAAAAAGGTTTTAAATTATTGGAAAGGGCTCCCGGAGTGAGTGTTGATGAGATTCAAAAAGCTACTGAAGGGGAATTAATCGTAGAAGGCGATATTCCTGAAATGACTATAAATTAATTAAAAAGGCTGCTGAGAAGCTTATTTTCGCCAAGCTGAACTTGTTTCAGCTTCTCATCTAAAAGATCCTGAAGTAAATTCAGGATGACGTTTTAAACATTTCAGCAGCCTTATATATTTACCTGTTTATTTTCAGCTTTGTTATGTTAAAGAAGTTGAAGTTTCTTCAATATCCACTAAGAAATCAATGGCTTCTTTTTGTGAAATGATTTCCCCTCTGGAATTCGCCTGAGAGAAATATTCGTACCATCCTACTTTTTCCAGATTACTTTCCAGTACTTCCACTTCCGCTTTAGAAGGCATTTTCCATACCGTCATATAGCGATAGTCACTTCTATAGGGCGTATGTTCATCATTTCGGGACCAACCCAGATTTTCCACGCCACTCGCTTTCATATTTTTAATCCTGCCATGCATGTCGTCCATGAGCTTTCTTCTTTTCTCATGGTCAAGTTTCATCCATTTAGTAGTAACGTTCCACATTTCAATATATAAATACATAAATAAGAATTTATTGGTTTAGTATACTTAAAGTTACACATTTAGGTAGTGAATAGCTTAATCATCCCTTCTGAATAACAATATTTTAAGAATAATTTATACTGAAATGATCTCTATTTCTTCAAGAAGTTTTTCCTGGCGCAATCTTAAGATCACCTGCGCGATGGCAAGTACATCCCTTTCACAATATTCCACAATACGGTCTAATTCACCTTTTTCATAATATACCTGCCTTACCATAGAACCGTCTATATCTTCTTTTGGCGAAGGAATTCCCAATACATGGGTTAGGAGTTTTAAGGAGGTAAAATGCTTATAATCTCCAAACTTCCATAATTCCAAAGTATCCAGATGAGGTACTTCCCAGGGTTTTTTTCCGAAGAGATTTAGTTTTGAGGGTAATGGCATATTATGAATAAGCATACGCCGGGCGATAAAAGGAAAATCGAATTCTTTACCGTTATGAGCGCATAGAAGGTGGTAAGGCTGGAAAAAATATTCCTGCAGTAAGGCAGAAAAATCATAAAGTAATTTTTCCTCTTCTCCTTTAAAACTCGTTAATCTGAATTTTCTATTTTCATTCCTGAAACTAAAAAAACCTACAGAAATACAGATAATCTTTCCAAATTCACTCCATATACCGGCCCTTTCATAGAATTCTTCAGCAGTGAAATCGTCCTTACGCTGATATTTTGATTTTTCTTCCCAAAGGATTTTCTTTTCTTCGTTTAATTCAGAAAAATCCCCGAATTCAGGAACAGTTTCAATATCCAGAAAAAGTATATTTTCGAGATTAAGTTTATGAAGCATTTTCTAACATTTTATATGCTTCATCAATATACATATAAAAGTCTTTGTAATGTTTATTATCATTTTCAGGCCGGATAAGCTTTCGGCCTAACCTAACAATTACAAGATCATCTTCAGGAATCATTATCACGTACTGGCCTAACACCCCACGCATATAAAAAATATCTTTATTCCTGTAATCACTTAGCCAAAAACCATATCCGTAATAGGGAGTTTCTTTAAATCTGGGGTTGGATGCCTGGGCAATAAAAGAGGAATCTATCAGTTGTTTTTTATTCCACTCCCCATAATTGATAAAAAGCTTTCCAAATTTGGCAAAATTCCGTGCATTACTGGAGATACAGCAATAGGCTTTTTCCATTCCAGATTTTTCGCTGTCTAGTTGCCAAAGTCCGTCATCATTCATTCCTAGCGGCTTCCAGAAACTTTTGCTTAAATATTCGCTAAGTGTTTTGCCGGTAGCCTTTTCTATCACCATACCCAGCAATTGTGTGTTTCCGCTCAGGTATTTAAATTCCTCCCCGGGTTTTTTAACAACTTCAAGTTCCAGTACCTGTTCCCTTATATTTTCATCAAAATAAGCACGGGCGGTGGAAGCAAAAGGATTATAGTAATTTTCATTCCAGTTAAGCCCCGAAGACATAGAAGCAAGATCGCCGAGGCTTAAGCGGCTATTAAACTGCGGAAAAAAATGGGAGACCGGTTGGTCAATATTTTCCAGGTATCCATCCTGAATTGCTTTATACATCAAAGCAGTTACGACACTTTTAGCCATCGAAAACGAATTGGTCTTAGACTTCGCATCATAGCCATAATAATATTTTTCAAACCAGATGCTATCATTTTTAATGATCAAAAAAGCAGCGGTTTCAAGTTCATCATTCAGACTATCTAATTTTGAGGTAGCTTTTACCTGATTGTAATCTTCTTTTAAAGACCACTGTTGAATACTTTTGGATTTTTCGATTGTATGGTTATCAAAATACGGATAATCATCTATAAAAGCTGTTTTATGACCGGTAAGGTATGTGGTCTTTACCGCTTTAAAAATATAACCATAACCAAAGGCATACAGAAAAAAGGAAATGAGAAGAAGTGTAAATATTATGAAGGCAAGAATTTTAAATAACTTTTTCATCATAATAAAATAAGATTTTTAGAACAGACGCTGTTGCAATGGCGGGTTTTCAAGATCCAGGAGCCATTTTTTGCGATGGAGACCACCAGCGTAACCTGTTAAGGAACCGTCACTTCCAATTACCCTGTGACAGGGAACGATGATCCAAAGGGGATTTTTTCCATTAGCAGAAGCCACTGCCCGTATCGCTTTTTCGTCACCCAAATTTCTGGATAATTCCAGGTAGGAGGTTGTTTTTCCGAATGGGATAGCCAGAAGCTTTTCCCAAACTCTTTTTTGAAAATCGGTTCCCTGTGGGTTTAATTTTAGATGGAATTTTTTTAATTCTCCTCTGAAATAGGCTTGTAATTGATCTGCCGCCGACTTTAACTCAGCAGGAATTTCGGAGGATTCCTTCGCTTCTTCCAGGAGTTTTACGGAAAAAAGTCCTTTAGAATCCCCCGTGAGCTCGGCGATTCCTAACGGAGTTTTAATTCTGGCTGTTTTCATTACTTTTTTCCTGGTCTTCGATGGCGGTTTCTGTCTCCTGATCCTGTTTTCTCTGGATAAGCCCCAGTCTTTTTGCGCGTCTTTCCCAGTTTTTTCGTGCGAGCATCTGCATATCTTCCACACTGTCGCTCTCGTCCATGATTTCAAGCCCCAGGAGGGTTTCAATGATATCTTCCATGGTTACAATTCCCGTAACATTTCCATATTCATCCACGATCATGGAAATATGTGCCCTTTTCTGAACAAAAATCTCAAAAAGCTCGGGAATTGGAGTATTGTCGTTGGTAACCAAAATATCCCTTTTAATACTGCTTAAAGGTTGTTTTCCACGATCTTCGATCATTTGCTCAAGCACATCATCTTTTAAAATAAATCCGGAAATATTATTCGATTTATCTTTAAAAACTGGAATTCGGGAAAATTTCAAATTCTTATGGTTTTTGTGAAAATCCTCCAGCGACATGCTTTCATCTTCAGTAATCGCAACCGAAAAGGGAGTCATGACATCCTTTGCTTCCACAGATTTAAAAACCAGTAAATTCTTGATCACCGTAGTTTCACTTTCTTCAAAAACTCCTTCTTCTTCAGCAGCATCTGTTATAGCAGCAAATTCTTCTTTACTCATACTGCTTACATGGGCAGATTTTCCAATTAACCTGGTGGTTAGCATAAGCAGCCAGAGAATTCCTGTATATTTCAGTGGGAAAATCATTATTTTCAAGGATTTAGCCGTGAAATTTCCCAAATTTTGCCAGTAAGTGGCCCCGATCGTTTTGGGAATGATTTCCGAAAGTACTAATATGGCTAAGGTCATAATAGCCGATACGATTCCTACAGAATTCCCGCCATCACCAAAAGTTTTTTCAGCCTGAACACCCACCAGGATGGCACCAACCGTGTGCGCAATGGTGTTGATGGTAAGAATGGCTATGAGTGGTTTGTCTATATCCTTCTTTAAGTTTGCTAACGTATTAGCATATCCCTTTCCCTCTTTTTTTTTGATCTTTATAAAAGAAGGCGTGATGCTTAGGAGGGAAGCCTCCAGTATAGAGCACATGAAAGAAAAGAAGATTGATAATACGGCAAAAGTGAATAATAAGCCCATACGCTTAATTGTCTGTTAGACTGGCTAATTTATATATTCTGAAAGCATTTTTTTACAAAGAAATGATAAAAGGATTTTAAATGAACTTTTCTATGTTGAAAGTTCTCTGTGAAATATCCTAATATTCATAATGGAATTAGACATACTTCTAATTTGAAAATCCTGAAACAAAAATTTTATTTTGAAAAAACGCAAAAATGATTTACCAGCCACGATAAGGTGGTGGTTCAATTCCTTTTAAATTTAAGTAGACAATTAACTGTCCGCGGTGATGGGTTACATGATCCTGAATTAAATTGAGTATTTGCAGCAAATTCATTTCTCCGGAAAAAAAGGACATTTTTTGCTTTAGTTTTTCATCCGATAAATTCTTTACGTTTTCTGAAACCAAATCAAAAGATTTACTTATTTCCTTAATGATATCGGCCTTAATAGTAGGGAATTCAGTTTTATCGAGTTCCTTATTCTGCTGGATATAATCAGAATTGATCCAGGTCATATTCTGGTTGATATGCTCCAGTTGTCCTGAAAATGACAATTGTCTTTCCGTGGGTTTGAAGGAGTAATATTCTTCAGGCATTAGTTCTGCGATATCCAGGAGATATTCTTTGGAATTATCCCATTTTTTGAGAAATGCTTCCAAATAATCTGATTCCTGTGAGAAAGAATTCCAGCTTATCAAAAATATGATGATCGTGAGAATAAACTTCTTCATATTAGGAGATTAACTTCACAGCATCCTTGGCAAAATAAGAGGCAATCATGCTTGCTCCGGCGCGTTTAATCGCAGTAAGTTGCTCTAACATTACGGCATCGTGATCTAGCCATCCTTTTTCTGAAGCAGCTTTTATCATGGCATATTCGCCACTAACCTGGTAAACAGCTACCGGTACATTCACAGAATTCTTGATATCCCGGACGATATCCAAATAACACAATCCCGGCTTCACCATTACAATATCGGCTCCTTCTTCAATATCCATGAGGGTTTCCTTAATAGCTTCATCACGGTTTGAAGGATCCATCTGGTACGTCTTTTTGTCTTTTGGAATATCCTGTGCATCTACAGGAGCAGAATCCAGGGCATCCCGAAAAGGCCCATAAAAGGCTGAAGCATATTTCGCGGAATAACTCATAATACCGGTATCATGAAAACCTTCATCTTCCAAAAGACTCCTGATTTCAAAAATCCTCCCATCCATCATATCGCTGGGCGCCACAAAATCGGCTCCGGCTTTGGCATGGGAAAGGGACATTTCAGCTAATACAGCGGTAGTATCATCGTTCAAAATCTTACCCTTATCAATGATCCCGTCATGTCCAAAAGAAGAGTAGGGATCCAGGGCAACATCAGTCATTACGATCATATCTGGAACCGCATTTTTTACCGTTTTCACCGCGCGCTGCATCAAACCTTCAGAATTTAGAGCTTCCTTGCCAGTATTGTCTTTTAAATCTTCAGAAACCTTTACAAAAAGCAACACCGATTTTAAACCCAGATTCCAAAGTTCTTTTACTTCTTTTTGAATAAGATCAAGACTATACCTGAAATATCCTGGCATAGAACCAATTTCCTCTTTTATATTTTTTCCTTCCACAATAAACAACGGCACGATAAAATCATTTGGAGAAATGATCGTTTCCCGTACCATTGATCTTATACTTTCGTTGGTTCTTAATCTTCTGTTTCGGCGTAATGGGTACATGGAATTAAGTTTTAAGTTTGTAGCTCTAAGTCCTAAGTCTTAGATTTTTAAAATTAATCTTGATTAAAGTTCTGATTTTATTTTTTGAATTAGAGAAAACAGCATTTTCCTGATCTCTGATATTTTATGCATTAATTCTTCTCATACATCAAGATCTATAAAATTAAGGTCCTTGCAAACCTTAAACCCAACTAACAGGATTTTTAAGTACTTTCAAAAGTTTTTCTTCTTCACTTCCGGGTTCGGGATGGTGATCGTAAACCCACTGCACGTGAGGAGGTAAACTCATCAAAATACTTTCAATTCTCCCATTGGTTTTCAATCCGAATAAAGTTCCTTTATCATGAACCAGGTTAAACTCTACATAACGTCCTCTTCTTATTTCCTGCCACCTTCTGTTCTCTTCGGTATAAGACAGGTTTTTTCTTCGCTCAACGATGGGAACATAGGCTTTCAGAAAAGAATTTCCCACATCGGTTATAAATTCATACCAGTCTTCGATTTTCATGTGGCTGTCACTTTTTAAGTAATCGAAGAATAATCCGCCAATTCCCCTGGCTTCATCACGATGGGAATTCCAGAAATATTCATCACATTTTTGCTTGTACTCTGTGTACAATGAAAAGCCATGCGGGGTACAGGCATTTTTGGAAACCTGATGAAAATGTTTGGCGTCTTCTTCAAATAAGTAATAAGGAGTAAGATCCTGCCCGCCGCCAAACCACTGATCTATAACAGTTCCATCTTTATCATACATTTCAAAATATCTCCAATTCGCGTGCACCGTTGGCACCATTGGATTTTTGGGATGCAAAACCAGGCTAAGGCCACAAGCAAAAAAATCTACATCTCCTACTTTAAAATACTGTTGCATTGCTGGAGCCAGCGGACCATACACCGCGGAAATATTAACACCTCCTTTTTCAAAAACAGCACCGTTTTCTATGATCCTGGTTCTGCCCCCACCGCCTTCTTCACGTTTCCAGATATCTTCCTGAAATTTGGCTTTCCCGTCAACTTCTTCCAGCCTAGAAGTAATCTTATCCTGTAATTCCTGAATATATCTGTAAAATTTTTCTTTCATCCTTTAATAGTTCAATCTTCTATATAGACCAACTCATTTTCTGCTGAAATAATATCTTTAACAGCAAATATTTTAATCGCCTTCTTCATCATAACCCGTAACTGCTCTGTGGCATTTTGCTGTAATCCTGAATTTTCAGCAAAGAATTTGCGGCCAATCAAATTATTATGAAGATCCATAGCTTTGGCCAGTTCTCGATTGGGAGCCAGATCTTCATGTAAATCAGTAATCTTCTTACTCCACCTGACGGCTCTTTCTACCGAACTTAATTTTGTACGGCAATATTCGCAGATCAAATAATTCCATAAAGCATGTCTAAAAGCATTGGATCTGGTGTTTCCATGATGCTTATCTCCAAATAATTCGTTGCAGATGGCTAAAGTTTTCTTCGTTGCCTTTAATGTAGGTAGAATTAAAAAAGGCTTTAAAACAAAAACTCCAGATAAGACCAGAAGATTTTTTATGGATAATTTGCGTAGCCTTTTTCGTAACACCTACCTATATTCTTTCACAGCGTCTACAAAGGCTTTCGCGTTATCTACCGGAATATCGGGTAAGATGCCATGGCCAAGATTGGCGATATACCGGTCTTTGCCAAAAGCTTTGATCATATCGTGTACCATATATTTTATCTCAATTGGTTTGGAATATAATCTTGCAGGATCAAAATTCCCCTGAAGCGTAATTTGTCCTCCACTTAAATATCTTGCGTTTCGTGCTTCACAGGTCCAGTCTACTCCCAGGGCTGCCGCTCCAGATTGTGACATCTCTTTTAGAGCAAACCAGCATCCTTTACCATATGCGATCACCGGAACCTCATCTTTTAAGGCATTGATGATCTGCTGCATATATTGCCATGAAAATTCCTGGTAATCTTTCGGTTCTAAAAGTCCGCCCCATGAATCAAATAACTGAATGGCATCCACTCCGGCTTTCACCTTTTCTTTTAAATAAGCAATGGTAGTATCGGTGATCTTTTGAAGGAGTCTGTGCGCAGCTATGGGTTCCATAAAGCAAAATCTTTTGGCCTTATCAAAGGTTTTTGAACCCTGTCCCTGTACACAATAACATAAAATCGTCCATGGAGATCCGGCAAAACCAATAAGCGGAACTTCATCATTCAGTTCCTGCTTGGTAAGTTTTATAGCGTCAAAAACATAACCTAATTCTTCATTTACATCTGGAACAATCACCTGATCTACTTTTTTGGCAGTATTCACAGGGTTTGGAAGCCATGGACCAACTCCAGGTTTCATTTCCACCTCTATATTCATGGCCTGGGGCACTACCAGGATGTCGCTGAAAAGAATCGCTGCGTCCGGACCTATCTGCCTAATAGGCATTACGGTGATTTCTGTAGCAAGTTCCGGGGTTCTGCAACGTGTGAAGAAATCATATTTTTCCTTCAACTTCATAAAATCTGGCAAATATCTTCCTGCCTGCCTCATCATCCAAACCGGGGGACGTTCTACAGATTCTCCTTTTAAGGCTTTTAATAACAGGTCGTTCTTTATCATTATTCTGAGGTGTTTTATTAGTTCTTTAAATGTGAAACTACTTTAACGATCACATTTTCAATAGCCGGTTTTGTGGCTATTATTATATTCTCTGTGTGTTTTTTGGCTTCTGAAGCGGTTGTTTCACCAATAAAAAAAGCCGAGGTCTTTAACTGATTCAGGGCTGTATAACT
>NZ_JAPYPC010000069.1 GCF_029937855.1 Christiangramia sp. | reverse complement strand
AAACTTGCGCATGGTTCCTGTGCTGTTTTTATAGCGTACGGGAAGTTAAGCGTAAGTAAAAACAGCATAGGGCGCGTCCTACTTATGCAACAAAATTTACTGTGAAAAATTGCCTTTTTATAAGGCCCTCCAAAGCATTTACTGTAAAAATTAGGATAATTTGACACAAGGAATTTGTCATGTCAAATGCTACCTACTTTTTTCAGCCACTGATAATAATCAATCTAAATTTTAGGATTCTATAAACCTTATCTCACTACCGAAAAAAGGCATTATGCATTTTGCCATTATTCAGCCTTACCTGGCCGGATCAAGTTGCACTAGTAATCTTCTATAAGGATAAGATATATTAGTAAATTTTCAACGGGTTATGTTGCTTTCTTCATTAATTAAAGCTTCCGCATCTATATTTTTTAAACCATCTATAATTTTGTTGAATTCAGCAGTGGTTTCATCTATTTTCCTTCTAACATTTTTCATATCAGAATTCTTATTTTCGAAGTACTGCTGACATTCTTTAAGTAGTCTTGCCAGGCGGTCTGATTGTATATAATATACGGACATAGTACTCTTATGAATGAGTTCCGAAATTTTTACATCATCTTCTAATTTTACAGCCTCCATAAAATTAACGTGGTAATCTTCAAATGCTATCGAGGTATTTTGAATGAATTTTCTTAGGAAGTCAGGTTTTTCATTTGCCATCTTTACAAATCTGGATAAATCAAAGGATTTCTCAGAATTTTCAGGGTCAACTTCGGTATTTATAGAAGTTTTAATTTTTCCAGATTCAATGGTCTTTTTTTTCTGTTTTTTGTTGGTAATGATATAACTTGATATTACCCTATGGAGATCTCCAGGCCCAAACGGTTTACTAATAAAATCATCTATCCCAGCACGATCTAGTTCAGATTGTATGTTCTCCTTATTGGTAGCAGATAAGGCAAGGATAACAGGTTGTTTATCCAGATGAAGGTTTCTAATCGTAGATGAAGCTTCAAAACCATTAATAACAGGCATATGGAGATCCATTAATATTACATCGTATTTTTTTTTCTTAGCCGCTTCGATAGCCTCACTACCATTTTCTACAGTATCAAAATTAATTTTCCAGTCTTTTAAATATTCAGAAATAATAAGAATATTTACCGGATTATCTTCTACAATTAATAATTTGGCCTGATCAATTTTCTTTTTATCCGACTGACTGTCTTTATTTATTCCACTTATTTCTTTCCTGGATGGCTTATATATCTCGTAAGCAATGTTAAAACTAAATTCAGATCCTTTATCTATTTCACTCTTAACTTTTATTTCACTGTCATGTAATCGTAATAATTGCTGAGATATACTTAGCCCAAGTCCTGTACCACCGTATTCTGAATTTAAATCATAATTAGCCTGGGAAAATTCTTCAAAGATACTTTGTAATTTATTTTCAGGAATTCCCGTCCCTGTATCAATTATTTTAAACTCAAGGTCTAGTTTATTTTCCCTATTCTTTCCTGGGTTGAGCAGCAACTTAACATATCCATCACAGGTAAATTTTATGGCATTTCCAATGAGATTTGTTAGTACCTGATTAAGTTTAATTGGATCACCAATAATATAATTTGGAATATTCTCATCGATTTCAGCTAAGAGCTGGATACCTTTTTCTTTACATTTTAATTCAAAAGTGTGAATTATACTATTTACCACCGTGCGAATAGCAAAAGGCTTTTTTTCAAGATGAAGAGCCTGAGCTTCCAATTTGCTTAAATCAAGTAGATTATTAACAAGTCCTAAAAGATTTTCTGAAGATAATTTAAGAATATCAACAAATTCTTTTTGTTTTGCAGTTAATGAAGTTTTAGCCAAAAGATTCCCAATACCAAGGACTCCATTCAAAGGTGTTCTAATTTCATGGCTTATGGTTGCAAGAAAATCAGCTTTGTCTTTTGCGGTTTTTTCCGCTTTAATCTTTGCATTATAAAGTTCCTGTTCATACTTCTTCCTATCTGAAATATCATAAACTGAAGCTCTATAGCGATTTTCCGTACCAGCAGAACCTTTTATTTCCTTAACATTGATAAGTGCAGGAAAAGTAGAATTATCTTTTTTCCGAATTTCAAAATTGATTTCATTAGCAAAACCCTGAATTCTTATTAAAGGAAAAAAATGTGTTTCAAAGAACAATTTTCCACCCATATTGAAGAGTTCATAAATTTTCTTTTTTTCTAGAATTTCGTCCCGATCAAACCCCAGCCATTTTAAAAGCGTGGCATTAATATTATATATTGTGCCATCATTTTTAAATGATGCATACCCACAGGGAGCATCGTGATACAGCTCTTCTGCAGATTCAAAAAATTCAGATTTTGAACTCCTACTGTCATTCATTTAATCAGCCTTTAGTAAATATTCTTTAATGGCTTTAATTGTTTCCTCCGGGGCACTTAGATTAGGACAGTGACCAGTTGCATCAATAATTCGCAATTTACTTTTGGAAATTTTATTGTAGACATATTCGGCTACTCCTATGGGCGTTATAGCATCTTCTTTGCACTGAATAATTAGAGTGGGTATCTTGAGCTTCACCAAATCGTCACGGTTATCAGATAAAAAGGTAACCTTCGCGAAGTGCTTTGCAATTTCCGGATTGGTACGGCAAAAGCTATTTGTTAATTCTTCTCCCAGCTCTGGTCTCTCATGATTTCCCATAATTGCTGGTGCCATATTCGAAGCCCAGCCTAAATAATTATTGTCCAATGTACTTAATAGTTCATCAATATCCTCTTGATTAAAACCGCCCTGATATCCATTTTTATTAATGTAACATGGAGATGGACCAATCATAATAATATTAGCAAATTTTGATGGATCTTTGGTTGCAGCCAGTAACGCAATCATCGAACTAACTGAATGACCAATCAGGATAATATCCTTTAATTTTAATACTTCACAGATCTCTAATATATCATCTGCGTATCCCTGAAGGCTGCTATATTTTTCTTTATCATAACATAATTCATCTGAATTACCTGCTCCAACGTGGTCAAACAGGATTATTTTATAATCGTCTAGAAACGCAGGAAATACGAATCTCCACATATTTTGATCACACCCATAGCCATGAGCAAACATAATAGGCTGATCACCATTACCTTTTATTTTTACATTATTGCGTTTTAAAACATCTGTTTGATTGTGAACAGTCATAAAGAGTAGCTTAAGAGAACGAAATTATAACTTAAAAAGTTAAGATATTAATTTTATTAATATGCCATGTTCAAGTGATAAATGCAACTGGCCAAGTTGATTTTAATTTTTCTA
>NZ_JAPYPC010000045.1 GCF_029937855.1 Christiangramia sp. | reverse complement strand
CCGAAGATGAATTTGTTGCAGAGATATTAAAAGACCAACCTTTTATACCATCATATTTTGGTTTTAATGTAGATTTAAATCGCGAGGGAGCTGAAAATGTTCAATCTGCTAAATTTAGAGTACCCCTTAAACTAAATGTGGAAAATATTGAAGATGAATTTCTTGTAGTTGATACCAGGAATGAGCAACTTTATAAGAAAAGCCATTTACCCTATAGTATCAACATAATGGCACGAAGTGAAAGTGATAAATTTGAGACCTGGCTGGGAGCTATCATTGAGCCTGAAGAACAATTTTATTTAGTGTTGGAAAGTATAGATAAGCTAGAGGAGATCCTTGAAAGGGTTGCTAAAATAGGTTATGAAAAACAATTAAAAGGAATTTTCACTTTATCTGAAGAGGTTTCAGGTTCCTCAGAGAAATTTGATATACTAGCTTTTGATAAAAATAAGGAAGATTATACGATCGTGGATATTCGGAATACTAGTGAGGTTTCAGAAGGAAAGATTTTTGAAAATGCATACCACATTCCTTTAAATGATCTTCGTAATAATTTAGGCGATCTTCCAAAAGATAAACCTATGGTGGTACACTGTGCCGGAGGATATCGTAGTGCTGCAGGCAGCAGTATACTGGAAAATGAAATTAATGAAGTTCCGGTTTTTGATCTGAGTGAGGATGTAAAGAAATATTCTTCCTAGTGAGCATGGATCTGGGGTTAAAGCAAAACTGGAAACAGTTTTCTTTACTGGTTCTAATAAATGCTTTTGTTGGAGGAATGGTTGGGCTGGAAAGAAGTATTTTTCCTCAATATGCTCAAGAAATATTTGGAATAGAATCCAACACAGCGATTCTGTCATTTATAACGGCCTTTGGAATTACCAAGGCCGTTACTAATTTAATGACCGGTAGATTTGCAAATAGGTTTGGAAGGAAAAATTTACTGGTCACCGGGTGGCTATTCGCACTTCCTATCCCTTTTGTTTTAATGTATGCGCCTTCTTGGGACTGGGTGATCATTGCCAATATTCTTTTGGGTATAAACCAGGGTTTAACATGGAGTAGCACGGTAGTTATGAAAATTGATCTTGTAGGAGAAAAGGATCGAGGATTGGCCATGGGTTTAAATGAGTTTTCAGGTTACCTAGCAGTCGGCGTAATTGCATTTTTATCTGGCTACGTAGCGAATACATATGGAATAACACCCTATCCTTTTTATATAGGTATTGCTATTTCTATTATAGGATTATTGATGAGCTATCTATTTATTAAAGATACTAGGTCCTTTGTAGCAATAGAGGAGAATAGTAATAATACTACTCCTTTAAAGAATGTTTTTTTAGAAACTACTTTTAGAAATAAGACCTTAAGCTCGGTAACTCAGGCAGGGTTGGTTAATAATTTAAATGACGGAATGATATGGGGCTTATTACCCATTATTCTTTTGCAGGCAGACTATGATTCGCAATCCATTGGTATAATTACGGCAGTTTATCCAACTGTCTGGGGAATAGGTCAATTATTTACGGGGAAGATGTCTGACGTTTATTCAAAAAAAGCTTTGCTGTTCTGGGGAATGTTCTTGCAGGGAATTGCTATCCTTATATTTCCATTTACAGAAGATTTCATATTTATGGTTACCATTGCTTTTCTATTAGGAGTTGGGACGGCTTTAGTATATCCAACTTTTTTATCTGCTATTGCCACAGCAACTAATCCCACCCAACGAGCTGAAAGTATTGGCGCTTTTAGATTCTGGAGAGACTCAGGTTATGCCATCGGAGCTGTTTTGTCTGGGATTATTGCTGACCTGCTTGGCGTTTCATTTGCTATTTCTATGATAGGTATGATTACTTTGTTTTCTGCAGTGGTAATTAAAGTACGAATGCCAGAGTATGAAGAAAGCAATTCTTACTAAGACAAATGATTTTAATTATATTTTCAGTGCGCTGAAATGAACTGCAATCTGTAACATTTGTTACTTGGCGCACATTTTCAATTCAATATCTTCGTTCAAAATTATATAACATGGAATGGATTTATGAGCCATGGCCCTGGTACGTTTCGGGTCCGTTAATTGCAGCAACAATGTTCGTGTTGCTATATACTGGTAAGCAGTTTGGAATGTCATCGAATCTCCGCACGATGTGTTCGGTAGGCGGCGCAGGTAAAGCTGCAGATTTTTTTAGGTTTGACTGGAAAAAAGAAAGATGGAACCTAATGGTGGTATTGGGAGCTGTATTAGGTGGATTTTTTGCATCTACGTTTTTATCTGATAATACAGTAAAAATTAATGAGCAATTAGCCGATAAATTAAGTAATGAGTATGGTATATCAAGTGCAGGAGAAGCTTATATGCCTGCCGAAATATTTGCTCTCGAGAATCTTGGAGATCCTCTTGTATTGTTTGTATTAATAGCTGGAGGTTTTATGGTTGGATTTGGTGCAAGGTATGCCGGTGGTTGTACTTCCGGTCATGCTATTTCCGGATTGAGCAACCTGCAAGTTCCTTCATTAATCGCCGTAATTGGTTTCTTTATTGGCGGCCTTATAATGATACATTTATTCTACCCATTAATATTTTAAAATAATGAAATATATAACTTACATCCTTATCGGATTCTTTTTTGGAGTAATCATGTACAAATCGGAAGCAGCTTCCTGGTTTAGGATATACGAAATGTTCGAATTTGGCTCTTTCCATATGTATGGTATTATTGCCTCAGCATTGTTACTCGGCATACTGGGTGTGCAATTCATTAAAAGAAATAATATTAAAGCCATGGGAGGTGAAGAAATGCAATTAAAACCTAAAGATAAGAGTGTGCCACGTTATTTAATAGGTGGTATTATTTTCGGGTTAGGTTGGGCTTTAGCTGGTGCCTGTCCTGGTCCCATGTATGTACTTGCCGGCTCTGGATATATATCTATTTTAATTGTTATTGCAGCTGCTTTGCTAGGTACGTTCGTCTATGGTCTGCTTCGGAATAGACTTCCTCATTAAAATCAGCTTCTATCATGAAAAAGGAACTTAATGATGCTTATTCCTTTGTTTTTGAAGAGGAATTGCTAAATGAAATTTTTGAAACGGGCGTCCTTAAATTTATACCTTCAGGAGAAGTTATTTTAGATGCCGAGGAGTACATTACCTCAATACCATTGTTACTGAATGGGGCTATAAAAATTTCACGGGTAGATAGCGATGGAGATGAATTATTACTTTATTTTCTAGAAAGAGGGGATACTTGTGCGGTGACTCTTACCTGCTGTTTAAATAGAAGCAAAAGTGATATAAAAGCGGTTACCGAAAAGGATACGAAATTAATTATGGTTCCTGTAGGAAAAATGGAGGAATGGATTGTAAAATATAAATCCTGGAGAACATTTGTTTTTCAGAGTTATAGTTTAAGACTTAAGGAAATGCTAGACGCTATAGACTCTGTAGCATTTTTTAGGATGGATAAAAGATTACTGCATTACCTCCGGGATAAGGCTAAAATCAATCAAAATGAAACCTTACAAATAACCCATCAGGAGATCGCTTACGACCTTCATACTTCTCGAGTGGTGATTTCAAGATTGCTTAAAACCCTCGAACTGGATGGCAAAATTTCATTACGTAGAAACAGTTTAGTGGTACTAGATTTATAATTATCTTTTCTATGTGTAACATTTGTTACCTTTTAAATCCTAAGCAATTTGTAAGTTTGTTTCAATGAGTACAAAAGCTCTTATATCATTATTTCTGATCCCTCTATTTTTAGGGAAGTTATTGATTGTAGATGCAAGTCTTATCAACCTGCTGTCCAAGGGGACAATTTCTTTTGTAAATCCTTACTGTGAAAAAAAAGCTTCGAATTCTGATAAGGAGAAGACGTATGAGTTCGTTCAAAATGTAGAGAACCAGAATCTGATGATTGAAGTAAGCAGTTTTTGTACTCCTCAATTCAATTTTAATATTTTTTCCTGGACGCCTAGATTATCGGAGGTGTTCCTCGAGAAAAATAGTATTTATTCTTCAAAATTAAGCTATCTGTATCTGGATAGTCATTCACCACCTCCAAAGTTAGTGTAGTTGAGATTTTAGTTTTTTGCAATGGTAAGTTATACCATTTCAGACCAAATTATCAATTACAATAACATACCTAATAACGAACAAAATTTTTATAAGTCGTCGTTCCATTCAGTTATTACGAATATTGGTTAGTGGCATTTTTCTGGTGGCAGGCAGCAATCATCTGCTCAACACTGAGAAAACGGTCCGCCGGCTTGAACAGGCCAGCTTCAAAGGTATCGCTTACTTATTTGGCGAACCAGAATGGCTTGTAATTCTCTCCGGAATCGTAATGCTGGCAGCAGGTTTTTTATTCCTTATTGGATATAAGACCCGATGGGCGGCAATCGTATTAATACTTGTATTACTACCCATAACCCTATCGGTACAGGTAGGACAAATAAACACACTGGGGCCTCTTTTTAAAAACATAGCAATACTGGGTGGCCTTCTGTTTTTTATAATAAATGATACAGATAAACTTTTTAAAACGAAATAATATGAAAACGATATTTTTTAGCAGCATCTTACTGATGCTTACATTATTTGCAGGAACTGAGGTAAATGCACAGCAGGACATGAAACATAACTATGTGGTACTCACCAAAAAAGTTCCGCAGTTACAGCCCATACTTATTACGGCTGAAAACTTGAAAAAAGAAGATGGAGAACATTTTGGGAAATTTGAAGTGATCATCTGTGGAAAAGAAATAGGTGATATAACCGACCCTGCCCAAATGGAAGAATTTATAGCCAGAGCTGAAAACCTGGGGGTTGAACTCGTAGCCTGCGGCTTTTCGTTGAATAAGTTCAAGGTGAATAAAGAGGAAGTCCCCAAGGAGATGAAAATTGTGGAGAACGGAATCCTGTACAATTTCCAACTTCAAAAAAAAGGATATAAAAGTTTAAGTCTGTAAGTATGAAAAAATTCAGAAGTAAATTACTGATCACTTTTGGTTTAATAGGAACCTTTATTATTATCATATCCTTTAAAACCGAAAAAACCCACAAAAGCAGTAATCAAACGGTCAAGGACACCTTAAGTATTACGGTGTTACAAACAGCCGATATACATGGGCAATTGGATACTCATCCTGAATTGTTCTGGGAAAATGAAGAAATTGTTTTTAAGAATAGAGGTGGCCTGGCCAATATAAAGACTCTTTTTGAAAGGGAACGTAAAATGAATCCGGGTAAAACACTTATCGTGGATGGGGGAGACCTTATTCAGGGAAGTGGTTATGCGGCTTTATCAGAAGGTAAAGTAATCCCCGATATTATTAAAAATATGGGCTATGATGTAATTATTCCCGGTAACTGGGAGGTGGTCTATGGCAAAGAAGTGATGCTGGATGTAATGAAAAACTATGATACAAAAGTTATCGCACATAACATGCATCACGAGGAAACTGGGGAGGATCTCTTTCCTCCTTATTGGATAAAAGAAATCGAAGGTGTTAGAATTGGTTTTGTAGGACTTAACGATCCTGATGTGCCGGTAAGACAAAATCCCATCTTTAGTCAAGGGATTGAGTTTAGCGGAATGGATGAGGAATTTACCAATACTCTTGAAAAATTAAAAAAGGAGAAAGAGGTAGATGTTCTTTTCCTTATAACTCATATTGGGATTTTTAAGCAGGTAGAACTTGCAAATAATCCATTGGCAGAGCCTGTAGATTATATTCTGGGAAATGACACTCACGAGCGAGTTCAGGAACTCATTCAGGGTAAATATGCTAAGGTTACGGAGCCCGGAGCTTTCGGCTCTTTTGTGGGTAAACTACAGTTAAATTTTGTCGATAATAAGCTTGTCAGTGATTCGTACGAACTTATAGAAGTAGATCCTGAAAAATTTCCGGCAGATGAAAGGATACAATCTCTGGTGGATCAAGCAAAGGAACCTTACAGGGAACATCTGGAAACCGTAATAGGATACACTACTGAACCATTGTACAGGTACTTAACCGTTGAGAATCCTATGGATAATATGATAACAGATGCAGCCAGGTGGAAAACCGGGGTAGATATAGCCATTTCCAATGGCTTCCGTTTCGGGAATCCCATCGTACCTGAAAACGGAGAGCCAGCTCCAATTACCCGGGCAAATCTTTGGAATCTTCTCCCTGTAAACGAAAAAGTAAAAACAGGGAAAGCTTCTGGTAAACAGATAAAAAACTGGCTGGAAACTGAAATGCATAATGCTTTTTCCCAGGATCCTACCGAACGTTTCGGAGGCTGGCTGGTAAGATTTTCAGGAATGAAGGTAGAATTTAATAGCCAGAACAATAAGGGAGATAGAATTCAAAAGATAACTATTAATGGAGAACCAATTCAGGATGAAAAACTTTATACGATTTCGGCCTGTGTGAGACCGGGAGATCCATTGAATAATTTATGCCGAATGCCTAATGTAAAAGATGTTGAAATAATGGATTATACCATTCATGACGTGGTTGAGGAATACCTAAAGGAAAATTCCCCTGTTTCTCCTGGCCTGGAAGGAAGAGCTTACTGTGAATATTTAGGAAAATATTCTTTTTCCACGGTACCAGGTACAGAATATAAATTTAATTAAATAGTATTATGAATAAGACAAAAAATAAAAGAAATAAAAAATGGCTGGAGTATCTCATTTTTGGTGCTATAGCCCTTGTATTATATGCCACCGGTTTACATACTGAGGTTATCGGGTTTGCGCAGAGAGGCTTACTTGAAACAGGATTGATGAATCCTGATGTTACGGAAACAAGAGAAATGGCACAAGCGAGTACATCTGGACCCGAATCTATGGAAAAAATTAGCGAAGATCCGAAAGCAAACATGAATGTTCAACTTCGTGATCCGGAAGGAAATATAGTTTCTTTATCTGAATTTAAAGGAAAAGTGATTTTTATGAATTTTTGGGCTACTTGGTGCCCACCTTGTGTAGCAGAGATGCCGGCCATTGATAAATTACATGAAGAAATGGGAGATGAAGTGGCCTTCGTTATGCTCTCCAGGGATCAGAATTTCGATACCGCGGTGGTATTCAAAGAAAAAAAGGATTACGGGCTGCCAATTTATGAATTGGCAGGGCCGTTGCCGGCGATGTATCAATCTTCAGCCTTGCCAACAACCTTTGTAATCGATGCTGAAGGAAATTTGGCACTTACGCATAAAGGAATGGCCGATTATAATACTGATGAATTCAAAAAATTTCTGAATAGTTTAAAATAAATTCAGAAGGTAATTAAGAGGTCATGACGATGTTTAGATTTATAATAGCTTTTATAATGCTGGCTGTGGGTACAAATACCTATGGTCAGCTTATGGAAGCGCCAGAGTGGAATGCAGAGATTTTAGAAGATACTTATATCCCAGGTGACACCGTCACCGCCAGATTCACGGCTAAAATAGCGGAAAACTGGTATATGTATTCCAGTGATTTTAGTAAGAACCTTGGGCCAACTGTCACCGAGTTTCATTTTGAAGACAAGCCTGAATTTAAGGTGGTAGGTGAAGTTAATCCCGTGGGAGCGAAAAGGAAGTATGATGAGCTTTATGAAGGAGAATACACGTATTTCACCCATGAAGCCGTTTTTGAACAGAGAATCATGATTAAGAACGTAGACCCGGTCATAAAAGCTGAAGCTTCTTACCAGATATGTTCTGATGTAAATGGGCAATGTATACCATTTACCAGTGAGATTTCTGTGACGAGTTTTAAAGAATCCCCTTCCGAAAAAAATAACGATGGAGAGGTATTTAAAATGGAAGCTTTTCAGAATGAATTTCAATCTAACACCAAATCTGAAGAAGGTTTTTCGTTTTTATTAGTATTCTTTTTTATTTCTTTTGGTGCTGGGCTGGCAGCTTTACTGACTCCTTGTGTATTTCCCATGATCCCAATGACGGTTACGTATTTTACAAAATCCAATGCAAGCCGGGCCAATGGAATAAACCAGGCTTTGCTATACGGTTTTTCAATTATCTTAATTTATACCTTGATAGGGACCGTTTTCTCTCTGTTGTTTGGAGCCGATTTTGCAAATTTTTTAAGTACTCACTGGATTCCTAATCTGTTTTTCTTTTTTATCTTCCTGCTGTTTGCGCTATCTTTTTTCGGCTTGTTTGAGATTCGATTACCCAATTCATTTGTAAATAAAATGGATGCTCACTCTAATAAGGGGGGTGTTTTGGGTATTTTCTTTATGGCTTTTACTCTGGTGTTGGTTGGTTTCAGCTGCACAGGCCCAATTGCGGGCACCATTCTTTTGCAGGCTGCAAATGGGGAAACCCTTAAACCACTTATTGGGATGCTAGGCTTCTCATTAGCATTTGCACTTCCATTTACATTATTCGCAATATTTCCCCATTGGTTAAAATCATTGCCGAAAAGTGGAGGCTGGCTTAATACTGTTAAGGTGATACTTGGTTTTATAGAATTAGCCCTGGCTCTTAAGTTTTTAAGTATCGTAGATCAGGTTTATCACTGGAATTTGCTTGACCGTGATATATACTTAGCCCTTTGGATCGTTATTTTCGCATTCCTCGGATTTTATTTATTAGGTAAAATTAAATTTCCACATGAAAAGAAAACCGAAAATACGTCGGTATACAGGGTCATTTCAGCCATTTTGGTTTTCACCTTCGTGGTTTACCTGATTCCCGGGTTGTTTGGAGCACCATTAAAACCATTAGCAGGATACTTGCCACCTATGAGCAGCCAGAATTTTGAAATGCAGGCTTCAGTTTCCCAAATAGGGAATGTAAGTGATAACAGTATCGCAAATTGCGGAACTCCTAAATATGATGAGCTTTTAGAATTACCTCATAATATCCAGGGATATTTTGATTATGAACAGGCTTTAGAATGTGCTCAAAAACAAAATAAACCTTTATTTATTGATTTTACAGGACATGGTTGCGTGAACTGTCGTGAAATGGAAGCCACTGTTTGGAGCGATCCCAGAGTACTAAAACGGTTAAAGAATGATTATGTAGTAGTGGCCTTGTATGTAGATGAGAAAACAGAATTACCGGAATCTGAGTGGTATGTATCTGCACATGATCAAAAAGTTAAAAAAACAATTGGTAAACAAAATTTGGATTTTATGATCCAAAAGCTCAATGCCAATGCCCAACCATATTATACACTGGTAGATAGTAAAGGATCTTTATTAAGCGCACCAAAAGGTTATGATCTGAATGTTGAAAATTTTGTTGAATTTTTGGACAATGGTATACAGGAATTCCAGGGAAGACAAGGAAATAGTATGGCTTCTTCCGGGATAATCCAGAGACAGAATGAATAGAACCTTAAATATTGAACAACTTATTATCCGTAAATATTGGATTCTTTAAAAAATGAATAACATGAAATTAAATATTTTATTTATAAACGATGTACATGGTTACATCGCTCCACATCCTGAGCTGTTTTATAATGAATCGGAGAGGTTGTAGAAACTGCTGGAGGCTATGCCCATATTGCCGGCTTTGTTGAGCAGGTGCGTAAGGAAAATCCAAATACATTGTTCTTTGATGGCGGAGATTCCCTACACGGTACAAAACCAGTGGTAGATTCCGGCGGCAAAGTGATGGTTCCCATTTTAAACGCTTTAAAACTTGATGCGCTTGTCGGACATTGGGACTTTGCCTATGGCCCAGATGTCTTAAAAGAAATAGATAGTCAGTTAAATTTTCCTGTCTTGGGCTGTAATGTATTTTCTGAAGATGGCTCAAATTTCATGCAACCCACAGCCTTGTTTGAGAAAGAGAATCTCAAAATTGGGGTGATTGGTATTTGCTCAATGATTGTAGATAAAGTAATGCCAACTGAGATGAGTAAAGGCCTGAAGTTTACTTCTGGTTTGGATGAAATACCAGAACATATAAAAGATTTAAAAGCCAAAGGATCTGATATGATTATCCTGCTTTCCCATAATGGATTTCCACAGGATGTGGAACTATTGCAAAAAGTGGAAGGTATAGATATCTGTTTGAGTGCCCATACCCATAACAGAATTTACACACCAATTGAGATCAATGGTGCAAGAATAGTACAGTGCGGATGTCATGGTGCATTTATAGGTAATTTCACCATCGAAGTTGAGGATAAAGAAATTAAATATTATGATTATGAGTTGGTTAGGGTTAATGCTTCTTTACCAATAGATCCAGAGATGGATGCAATGGTTCAGGACATTTTGAAACCATACACTAAGATGAGAACAGTTGCTATTGGTACTACCAGCAAGATTTTACATAGATACAGCACTACAAACTCTACCATGGATGAATTACTCCTCAGGGCAATTGCCAGTAGTACAGACACTGAAATTGCATTTTCTAATGGCTGGCGTTACGGAGCACCCATTCCAAAAGGAAACATCACTGAGGATCACCTATATAATATTGCCCCAATGAACCCTCCTGTTTCAACTGTAGAACTTACAGGAGTAGAAATAAAAGAGATGTTAGAAGAAAATCTGGAACGTAGCTTTTCCTGTAATCCCTTAGGTCAAATGGGAGGATATGTAAAACGTTGTTTAGGGCTACAAGTAAATCTTCGAATTGAAAATCCTAAAGGACATCGTATACAGGAAATATACTATAAAGGAAGACATATTGATTTTGAAAAAACCTATAAGGTCAGCTTCGTTACAACTCAGGGTGTAGCTAGTAAGTATGGTAAGAATCGAAAAAAGTACGATATAAATGCTGTGGAGGCGATGAAGGACTATCTAAAGGAAAATTCAAATTTTGCACCAGGTAATAAAGAAAGCTTCAGATTAGTATAATCAATAGTTACATCAAAACAAACCTCAAACACCTTTAGAATACTAATTTTATTTACATAAGTATTTTTATAATTCACTGTAAAACAACTTTTTAAGTTTAAATATTGTGTTTCAATGACCCTTTCTTTTTTCTTTTACAAAAACTCGACTTTTAATAGAGCAATATCTCTTTTAATTTTTTTGAAGTTCTGCTTATCCTCGAACCTTTTAGCTGCACAAGAAAATAAGGTTCATTTCAGTTCATGGAATAATATTAATATAAATCTAGAACTAGAGAAGAATTTATCGCTAAAAAACGAAATTAAATTTCGTAGAACGAATTTTATAGAAACCTGGCAACAATTTCTTATCCGGCCAGCAATATTATATAGTATTAAGCCGGATATTCAGCTTGGGTTGGGAGTAACCTACAGTAAAAATTATCAATCATTGGAATTAGATGTTCCCATAGATAATTCAGAAAAAAATATATGGCAGCAAATCCTATTTAAGCAGGGATTCGAAAATTTTATGATTTTTCACCGGTTTAGGTTGGAAGAACGGTTTAAGGAAAATATTATTGAAGATGGGGGAAGTTATCTGGTGAAGGGGTATAATTACAAAAACCGTCTTAGATATCGGTTTACAATTAAAATCCCTGTGGGAAACGAAAAAATATTTGAATATATAGCATTGCGATTTAAGGAAGAAATTCTGATGAAAACCAATAAAAGTTTTATTCCAAAAACTATAGATGAAAATCGTTTGTTTCTGGGTTATGATATTCAAATATCCGAAAAATTAACGTTCTCCTCCGGGTACTTATACAGTTATAGTTTTGATAGTCTAAAAGATTCTCAAACATCTAATAATATTTTAGAGACTACTCTGAAATACACCTTATAAATGGAAAAATATTAACAATCTTTCTTGGTCAAGATTCTATGAAATTAAGGGATGAGTGCATAACCTTTCAATTGATAATGAGGCAATACAGTTAAAGCGGATAGTGCCATTTCAGTATAGGCATTCATATCTTCTTTTTTTATCTTTCTCGAAGCCATGGCCTGGCCACAAACAAAAACTGTTACCCCGTTTTCTTTTAAAAGCTTTAATAATTCCATATTAGGGTTCTGTGTTTTAAATCTCTTTTTGTATTCTTCATGGGATAGGATAGCATAAGTCGCCTCTCCATGTATAACCCCAACAATATCTATCTTTTTATGAGCTACATTTCCTGCTTTTAATAAATTGAGGGTTCGCGCGATTTTCCATAATCCTACATTAACACCTTCTTTCTCCTTTTCATTTTCAATATTAAAAATCATTTTATACGTAAGGGAAGTATCCGGTAATTCGGCAACCTTTTCATAATATTTGATTTGTCCATAACCTTCTATCGCAGGTGTTTGCCATTCTTGAGCATTCAATTGAAAACTGATAGTAAGCGCCACTAGGAGTATGAATATATTTTTCATCTAAATCTTCATTAACAAGAGTGATTATTTGACCACAGTAACTTCTCCCATGTTTTGAGGAAATTCAATTTTTGTCATTTCTCTGAATTCATCTAAAATAAACTCAGTAAGGACAACCTTAGTTTTATGAATATTAGTACCCTTAGCAAATTCAACATAATTATGAATCCCGCTGAGCATACCAGAATGTGTGGACACCTTATATATCTCGCTATCTACAATAGGCTGATTTTTAATTTTAATTTCCGAGACCCGGTCTCCTATTGTTTTAGATAAGTCTATATGATAATGTATACCCGATGACTGTATAAGGCCTCCAACGACCTCCATTTTATTCTCTGGCTTTAAATTAGCTGCAGTTTGTTCTAAAGTTTTTCGAATCTGCGATCCAGTCATTTCCAGAGTAACAATCTTCGCAGGGTGAGGGAGAAGCTTGTAGATGTTTTCACTTGTTATGTCTTCTTTCAAAGAAATACCATATCCAACTCCAGGAAGAAAAGCCACGTCTGTGTTGTACTCTTCTTTCATTATAATAGTTACAACTTTGTCAAAAGGGCTTTCAGATTTGTATTGCCTTCCAATCACCGTATCAGTTCGGGTTATATTTTCTTCCAGCTTCGTTAAATATGGTGCTCGTAGTTTTTGGATTAGTTGTTCTAAATTCTGATCTGCGGTATATTTGTCATGCCATAAATAATGATATTGTGTATTGATACCCGTTAATTTTTTATTTGAAACAAGTAACACGGTTTCTCCCAATACAGCAGCATCAGATAAGGCCTGAACTATATAAGTCTGATTTATTTTTATAGGTGGTTCAATAATATCATGACTGTGAGCTCCAATAATTAAATCTATCCCACTTATTTTTTCAGCAATAATTTTATCTACAGCCATACCTTCGTGAGAAAGTAAAATAACAATATCGGCTTTTGATTTTAATTCGGGGAGATATTTTTCAATGGCTTCCAGGCCGCTGGTGAATTTCAGACCTTGAATATTCTTTGGGTTACCTGTTAAAGGAGTATTTCGATATCCTACTGGAAGGACACCTATTTTCAAACCATCTCTTTTGAACAATATGTAAGGTTCTTTAAAAATAGGCTTACCTGTCTCCTGATCTATAATATTTGCTGCACGCATAGGGAAATTAGCCATTTTTTCTAACTCTCGTGTTCTTTTTAGGCTATAGTCGAAATCATGGTTTCCCAAAGCCATCAGGTCATAATCTAATTCGTTCATCATACGAATCATCGCTTCTCCTTTAGTCAAATTACCTAACTGGTCATCACTGAATGTATCCCCGCCATCAAGCAGAATTACATTTTCCGTCCCTTTTTTCTGTCTAATCGATTTGACGGCTGTTGCCATCCACGCCATTCCTCCAATTTCGCCCAATTTTTTAAACCTCATAGGGTTATCAATGGAATCTCCGGTTTGAGCGGTAGCATTATCTAAAGTTGTTTGAAAAGGCATATAGGAGCCATGTATATCATTAGTGTGCAATACTGAAACTCGTTTGTTTATATCCGGCTTTTCAGCATTCATCGTACTTGTATCATTAGTTGTTTTACAACTATTAAAGAAAAGGGGAAATGATATTAATAGGAGAACAGATAACTTAAGTTGTGACATTTTATTCATTTGAAATTTCCTTAAAACTATCAAATATAAAACCTCTTTGACTAAACTTATGCAACATTTGTTACGTAGGTTTTTAATGGTATACTATATGTTTGAAAACCATAATATTCTCAAAAGTAATTTAAATTGAGTGATTTAAATATTTCAATATGAAGGATTTTAGATCTTTAATAAAATCCATTGCTTATTTTTTTTGTTCCTTAATTGTACTTATAGTTGTATTGTTCTCGGGCGTATTACTATTTGAATTTAATCCTTCTTTATTTGTTAAAACTGAAATTTCTGCGAAAGACTGGAAACCCAAAGATATAGAAGCAGAATTAGCCTCAGGTTTTATGCCTTCGGATGTAAAATATGGCTATCAACTTATTGCAGAATCACCGAAGTACATGGGGCCTATGGCCGAAGATCCTGATATGCGTTATGCAGGAAATAACCTGGCTTGTGTAAATTGCCATTTGAAAGCAGGTACACAGGTGGGATCAGCATCATGGATAGGAGTTACGGATCGTTTTCCACAATTCCGGGGAAGATCAAATAGTGAAGGAACCATTGAAGACAGGATCAACGGCTGCATGCAACGTAGTATGGATGGGGATAAACTCCGTGTTCTATCCAGGGAAATGAAATCGATTGTAGCTTATATGGAATGGCTGGGTGAAGGTTTGCCAAAGGAAAGAGAAAAAGAATTTAAAGGTTTTCCTAAAATTTCCATTCCTGAAGTTGCGGTTGATCTGGAAAAAGGAAAAGCATTATTTTCTAAAGAATGTACCGTTTGCCATGGTGAAAATGGAAAGGGGCAACGTTTTACAGATTCTACCAAGGGGTATAAATATCCACCTCTTTGGGGGGCAGACAGTTATAATAATGGTGCAGGGATGCATCGGGTAATTACCGCCGCCCAATTTATCAAAGGGAATATGCCATTCGGACAGGCAACATGGGATAATCCAAAATTAACCGATGAAGAGGCCTACCATTTGGCTGGGTACATCAATATTTTTGAGCGCCCTCGAAAAAGTAATCTGGAAAAGGATTATCCAGATTTAAAATTAAAACCAGTTTCAACCCCGTACGGCCCTTGGGCAGACGATTTTTCAGCAGATCAACATAAAAACGGACCCTTTCCAACTATTATTAAATATTACAAATTGGAATACGGTATAACAAAAAGCAAATGACAATAATAATTTCTTCTTCAAAACTAATAGCTTTCTTATACCACAAGTTTTAATTTTCCAGGAAGTTAAAGAAGAAAAAGCCGTAGTATACTCAGTGGTCAATTACGATCTTATCGTATGAATATTTCTAATAAAGGCAATTGGTAAACTCTGAAGAAAGGAGAATGATTCCGAGTCCAAGGAATACGTTATCAATTTGAAGCTGATGATAACATCTTTTTCCGGACAGGAATATTTAATGCGGTGG
This sequence comes from Christiangramia sp., assembly GCF_029937855.1. Classification (GTDB taxonomy): domain Bacteria; phylum Bacteroidota; class Bacteroidia; order Flavobacteriales; family Flavobacteriaceae; genus Christiangramia. Next base: position 4,860 of record NZ_JAPYPC010000045.1, on the reverse strand, counting down.
CGCCTAGGTCTACGGGGAATTTTATGTATTGGAGAAAGTATAGGTACGTATGCCGTGGGCAGGGACTGGACCGGAAATCCAGCTAATTCCTCGAATATCCTTGGAGTAAAAGTAAAATGACAAAAAACTCCCTTACTCAGTTTATTTTTCCACGAGAATGGGGTAGAGATTTTTTATTCAGTTTTCAGAAGAGGGAGCGGAGTGAAGGCTCTGCAAATAATCATGCCTTAATTATGTATTATGATGATACGTCTATATTGGGAGAGCCTGAGTCAGAAATAAATACAGTACTCAGTGTAGGACACCCATAGAAAAATCCTTAGTTTTGAATCCAAAATTAAATAAGTGTGTAGTGCCAGATTATACGCATATCAATTTTGATTTATTTTTGTCATTTAAGCAATTGAAGAACCTAAAACCGGAACTCTTGTTTATATCTAAATTCAATTGGGGATTTTCCTAATACCCCCAATTTTTACTTGAATAAAATAGACCTATTTCATGTAGCTTTAATCCTAAGCTATAGCTTTTAGAAAATTAGGTTTTTGATTACAGTAATTGAATTAAACTATCAGTATACTATAAATTTACCATAAGAATAATAGTTCATAATTTCATTCCTGGCTGTTCAACTTCCGATAAAATACCCTTTAAGGTTTCAGTAGTTTTTTGTGCAATTTGGGTTAGTTCTTTGGACGGGGACCAGGTAATACCGGTATCTTCAATCGAAACTTCAACTATACCTCGTTCAACCTCCTTTACAGTTACAGAACAAGGCAGAAAAATACCGGTTTGTGGATCTTTTGAAATTGCACTGGAAGCCGTCTCCGGATTACAAACCGATAGTATAACCTGTGAGGGCATATCTTTTAAGTGGTCTTTTAAATAATCTTTTAGGTTTAATTCAAAAAGAATATCAAATTCCCTTCTTTTTAATGCTCCCTTTACGTTATCTAAAATTTCAGCAAATGGCTGGGAACCATACCGCTGGCTTATACAATAAGCAGTATGCTGGCTTTCAGTATAATTCTGGTTTTCAATTCCTTTCTTTTTGGCTGGATTTTTTCTCTCCATCTTTGTATAATTGAAAAATTATAGCCTGGCTATTACTTGCTTTAACTTATCTCCAATTTCTGTGGCGACCTGTTCCAAGTCTTTGTTTTTTACCGCCTGCATAGATGCCATTGGATTTACCGCAGCGACTTCAATTTTTCCATTTCCCATTTCCTGGACAATAACATTACAAGGTAACATGGTGCCAATCTTATCTTCTGCTTTCAATGCTTTGTGAGCATAAGGGGCATTGCAGGCTCCCAGAATACGATACTTTTTAAAATCGATATCCAGTTTTTTCTTCAGGGTTTCGGTGACATTTATTTCAGTTAGTACCCCAAAACCTTCTTTTTCCAGTTCATCTGTAACTTTTTCAATTACTTCTTCAAATTCTCCCGTAATAGTCTTGTTAAAATAATATTCCATAACTGATATTTTTTTATTCCTTATAAAGATAAGAAGATATAAAAACTCTTAACGTAACGATTGTTACATAAAATTGAGGAATTTTCAAGTGTAACAAAAAGTACATAAAATTGTATATAGCGATATTCTGGTGATAATTTTTTGAGGGAAAATTATCACGTTGGATTTTGCCTACTTATCGGCTATAAAACCCGGTGGGTAACGTTAACTCTGGCCGCAGTGATATTACTAATTACTTTAACCCTCCAGGTAGGACAGATTCAAAATTTTCAGCTGCAATAGAACGGTTAATTTAGTATAGAGCTCTAAGTAGCCAGTAAGTTAATTAGTTGAAGTATAAACCATAGAAGCTAAGATTCTTATGGTTTATTTTATTTTCCCCTAAATCTCTGTGATAAATTATTACTTTTGTAATCAGTGCAAATACAAAATCAAATAAAAGCCTTATTCCTTCTAGGTATATTCATGCTGATGTCTTTTCATCAGGTAATACCTCATGCACATCATGAACATGAGGAGGAGAAGAACGAGGTTGCACACCAGCATTCCGGTGAAGATCATCACCACGAAAAGAAAAAGGAAGATAAGCGAGGCGGATTCCTGTCTTATCTGCTGGCCATTCATTCTCATATGAGTACTTCCAATGAAATTCCGGTTATTAAGGAATATTCTGAGGATGTCAGGGTTCAAAAGTCTGAGAATAAAAAGAAAGCTTCAAATAAATACTATTCAGAGAGTTGGGTTTTAACTGATCAGGATTCAGAAAATTTTGAAATTTATCAGCCTCCCAACGAATATTTTAATCCCTATTTATCTTTACTCTCACTTCGGGGACCGCCCGAATTAGTTTGATCCACTAGTCAGGCCACTTTTTATATTAGCTGGCCGACCTTTTCATATAGATTAAACTAAAATCAAAATTTATGTACATAAATATAGTTTCCGCTGTATGCGGAATACTAATCTCTATGGGCTCATTCGCCCAGGATGCCGGTATGGATGGTATTTTGCAGCAGATAAGCCAGAATAACAGGCAACTCAAGGCATATCAGTCGTATATGGCAAGTCAGAATCTAGGTAATAAGTCAGAGAATAATTTGCAGGATCCACAGGTTTCAGCCTTTTATCTTCCATTCGGTGAGCATCAAACCGGTGATTATACTGAATATCAGGTTTCTCAGCAATTTGAGTTTCCTACAGTTTATGGAGCGCGGAGTAAGCGAATTGATAAGCAAAAGGAATTGCTGGAACTGGAGTACGAGACGCTACGTCAGGAAATATTACTGAATGCCAAAAAGCAGCTTCTAGAACTGCAGACCCTGCAGAAACGAAAAGAGCTGGAGGAAAAAAGAGTAGAGCAGGCCAAACAGGTGTATAATCAAATTCAACGTTTATTCGACGCAGAACAAATCGGTATCCTGGAACTGAATAAAGCCAAAGTAGCCTGGTTACAGGAGCAGTTTGAACTGGATCAGGTCAAGATCAGGATCAGGAACACTCTTTTGGTTCTTCAGAAATTGAATGGAGGAAATGCTGTTGACGTAAATCAAGTCCAACTTTTCGAAGATCCTGAACTGGCTGCATTGAAAACGCTTTGGGAAGAAAAGCTTTCCGAAGATGCCGAAATTCAGCAGTTAAAAGCTCGAGAGAATCTTGCCCAGCAGCAGGTAAAACTGGAAAAGAATAAGATTCTTCCAGATCTAAGCATTGGGTATAATTACCAGGGAGTGAATTCTAGCAATTATTCAGGATTTCTGGGCGGATTATCCATCCCGCTATGGAACAGCAAGAATAAGGTGAAAGCTGCCGAAGCGAATCTGGATTATACTCAGGCAAATACCGGTGCTGAAACGGCTGAACTATACACCCGATTTCAGGAAGACTATCAGCAATATCAATTATTAAAGAAAAAATATCAGGAATACCAGAAGACTTTTCAGGATCTGAATTCCGAAGAACTTTTATTTAAAGCTTATGAACTGGGGGAATATTCATTTCTGGATTATTACCGGGAAGTGGAGTTCTACCGGCAGGCTTATAACAATATGCTGGAGATGGAAAAAGAACTCCTTCAGCTTAGAGCAACACTTTTAAAACATCAATTATAATTTAAATTAAATAATATGAATTTCAAGAATTTAATTTTCGTAGCAATATTATTATTTGGTTTTTCAGCTTGTAGAGATACAGCAAAAGAAGACCACGGCCATGAACATGAAGAAGGAGCGGAAGCTCACGCCCACGAGGAAGAAGAGCATGGTCATCCACATGATGGAGACGGTAATCATATGGAACAGGAAGAATTCAAAGTTGGTGAAGATTCACTCGATATGCATGAGGATTCTGATCACCATACGCATGATGACGGAACGGAACATGAGGATCATTAAAAATCAATATTAGACATGAAATATATTTATATAGTATGTATCTCGCTTTTCCTTTTTTCCTGCGGAAATAACGAGGAGGAAGACCATGCGCATGATGCAGAAGGAAATCACGTAGGCTCAGAAGTACCTGCGATCAGCAAAACCATCTGGACAGACCAGACGGAGCTTTTCGTTGAATTTCCGGCTTTAGTGGAAGGGAAAACCAGCAAATTTGCCGCCCATTTTACTGTTCTGGATAAACACCAGCCAATTCGAAAGGGTTCGGTTACGGTAAGTCTTATTCAGGGAGATAGCGGAATTCGGCATAAGGTAGACTCACCTTCCTCTCCGGGAATTTTTTCACCCGCTTTACAACCTAAAGAACCGGGAATTTATGATCTCGTTTTTGATTTGAATACTCCTGAGTATTCAGACAGAATTGTGATAAAAGATGTTCAGGTTTATACCTCGGCTGAAGAAGCTTCAGAAAATATAGTGGAAGCAGAAGATTCCGGCATTAGCTTTTTAAAGGAGCAGGCCTGGAAAATCGATTTTCAAACAGAACCTGTTACAGATGGTGAAGTTTATGACATTGTGCATACATCAGGTATATGGCAGGCCGCTCCGGGAACATATAAATCTCTTGCAGCAGGAGCTAATGGAATGGTGAATTTTGCTTTAGATAACTTAACGGAAGGTACCGAGGTGAAAAAAGGTCAGCTGTTGATGACTTTGAGCAGCGAAGGCCTTTCGTCCAATAATATTCAGGCGGAGATAGCCCAGGCCAAAGCCAGATATGATCAGGCGAAAGCTGAATATGAGCGGAAAAAGGAGCTTTATGAGGATAAGATTGTCCCCAAAGCGGAATTTGAAAGGGTAGAAAGCAACTTTCGGGTAGCCGAATCAAATTACCGTGCGCTTGCTTCCAATTACGGAGCAGGCGGGAAGCAAATCCGTGCTCCATTTGACGGATTTATAAAATCCATCAGCACCTCAAACGGGGATTATGTAG
>NZ_JAPYPC010000016.1 GCF_029937855.1 Christiangramia sp. | reverse complement strand
GTATTGGTGATATCCAGAGAGCAATACTATCTAATCATTCATTGGATGCAGAAATTATATCCTTGAACCTCACCTTCTGGAGGAGATTCCTGAAGATGAATTTTTCCACATTACTGCACTTATTGAAAAGATAATGGAAAGGAATGGAAAAGTGGGAATTTTCCCTGTAAGTGAAGGGAGTTGGATGGATATTGGTCAATGGGATGAGTATAATAAGACCTCAAAGAAATTGGGTTTTGGCGGAATAAATCTGTAGATTTTGAAGAAAGAAAACGTTCTTGTCACCGGGATAGGGCAGGCAAATTATATATTACAATTATATAGTGAAATTGGAAAAAAACTTCCTCAATACAATTTGAATGTTCTTAATTTAAGAAATTTTGGAAATAAGGATATAGAAAATAGAGCAACTACAGTTTTTAACAACATATATTTTGTTAAACCTACATTAAAAAATTTTTTTACTCTATTAAACGCATTATTACCGATTCTAACTAATAGATATTTTTGGAAAGATGTATCTATTCACATTGTCGAGAAGGGAAATATATTTTCAAATGAGGGCTTAAGGTTATTTTTAAGGCATGTGAATGCTTACCATTATGCATTTTTTATAGATAATAAAACCGATACCCAGCTTATTCATTTACACTATCCAACACATATTTTTTCATTATTTACAAAATATTTAAAAAAGGAGTATAAAATGATTTGGACCTATTGGGGTTCAGACATTTATCGAATTAATAGATGGAGAGACCACGAAATTCAAAATTCCCAAATTAGCAAAGCTACGATAATAACAGCCGCTACACCTGAAATGAAGTTTTCTATACTTTCGAGATTTGGTTTTCAGTATAATGATAAGATTAGACGAGCTCGATTTATTCACGATAGAACCTTTTATACCTTGGCAGAAGGTTTAATGTGTGATCGAAGTTGGGTTCATGATTTTAAAACATCATTTCAACTACCCCAAAATAAAATAATTATTTTAATGGGTCATAATGGACACCCTGAAAATAATCATCTTCAATTTTTACAAACAATTAAGTTCCTTCCTACTTCTGTTTTAAATAAGTTCCATGTGGTTTTTCCATTCACTTATGGGAATAATAAACCAGGTTATTTAGAAAAACTGCAAAATATCTCTAAAGAGATCCCTTTATCTTTTCAATTTATTGAGAATTTTCTGGATTGGAAGGACCTTGCAAAACTTAAAATTGTCTCTGATGTTTATATTCATTGTCCTACTACGGATGGGCTGAGTGCTTTTTTAACTGAATTTTTATTTACTAATAATCTGGCGATTGTAGCTGATTGGCTTCCTTATAAAACTTTTCGAGATCTCAATATTTCTTATTTAGACTTTAAAAACTTTGAGGAATTAAAAGGAATACTTATGAAATTAGAAGAATATCTCGAAAATAAGAATGAATTCACAAGAAGAAACACATCAATTATTTCTAAAAATTTTTCAGCTGAAGTAATTTCAGAAGAATGGGTATCAGTATTAAAGGAAATATATTAATGGTTAATCACTTAGCAAAAACAAAGCAGGGAGTAATTTGGAGCTTTATTAATCAAGGAGGAGCACAATTATTGAACCTTTTAATCACCTTTATTTTAGCCAGGCTGGTTAGCCCTAACGAGTTTGGTACCATTGCAATGGTCACAGTATTTACCGGATTTGCGATCCGATTCGTTGATTTTGGTTTTAGTGCTGCACTGATTCAGAAAAAGAAAGTTTACCAACAAGATATAAATACTGTGTTTTTCTTTAATATAATTTCTGGGATTATACTAACAGCTATCTTCTTTTTTTTATCTCCTTTGATAGCAAAGTTTTATGATGAAAGAATATTAAATATCCTAACGAAAGTCCTCTCCCTAATTTTTATAATTACCGCAATATCGGGAGTAAATAAAGCTTTAATAGCAAAAAACCTTGACTTCAAGCTCAGTGCATTAGTATCTTTATCGTCTCTAATTTTGAGTTCTTGTTTAGCTATTTTCTTGGCTTATATGGGATATGGTGTTTGGAGTATTCTCATTAAAATCCTATCACAGGAATTATTCACCTCTATTTTATATTATTTATTTTATCCAGTAAAGCAAAAACCAATTTTTCATAAAGGTTCATTTAATTCAATGTTTGGAATGAGCAGAAATGTTGCGGGAGAATCAATTATCAATTATTGGAGTAGGAATGCTGATAATTTGTTAATAGGTAAGATGTTGAATAGTAGTGCATTAGGAGTTTATTCTAAGGCTTATGCTGTAATGCTTTTACCTCTTACTAACTTCTCCCGAGTTATAGCAAAAGTCATGTTTCCTTCTTTTTCGTTAATTCAGGATGATATTTATCAGATAAAAAGAATCTATCTTAATGCCACAAAGACAATTGCTTTTCTAACCTTTCCAATGATGGGCGGCCTTGCTGTAGTTTCAAGAGAATTTGTTCTGACGGCGTTTGGGAACGGTTGGCAAGAAATGATTCCATTAGTTAGGATCTTATCCATGTTGGGAGCCTCTCAGTCAATACTAACTCTTAATGGGGTAATTTATAATTCGCTAGGGAAATCACATATTGCTTTTTGGATATCTTTAATATTCGGAATATTGAATGTCGTTGGTTTTTATATAGGAATTGAATGGGAAGGTCTAATGGGGTTAGTTATAATTTATACAATTATAGGTGTGATTGGAGCAATACCTAATTTTTATTTTGCAGGGCGTTTAATTGGAGTAAGTATTATAGAAATGTTGAAGAATTTATCTAATTCATTTTTTCTAACTATTTCCATGATGTTAATAGTATATCTTTGTAAGATTTATTTATCTAATTTTTCATTTAAACCTTTAATTAGTTTGATAATTTTAATATTAATTGGGGGATTAACCTATTTTATACCTGTTGTTGTTTTTAAAACTAAAGAATATGAGCTTATAAAAAATTTGATTAAAAAAGAGAATTTTAAAACTAATAAGAATAATTAAAATATTAATTATGTCCGGTGACCCTTTATTTTCTGTAATTATTCCTGTATATAATCGAGCCAATTTAATTTCTAATGCTATAAATAGTGTTTTGCAGCAGTCTGAATCAGATTGGGAATTGGTCATAGTGGATGACTGTTCTACAGATAATATTGGGGAAGTAGTTTCAAATTATGGGGATAGAAGGATAAAGTTTATCAAGTTGCTAAAAAACAAAGGGAATGCTGGTGCTCGTAATGAAGGAATTCAACAATCGAGAGGGCAGTTTATCTTTTTTTTGGATAGCGATGATGAAATGTGGCCGAATACACTTAAAACTTTTAAGGAAAGGCTTACTACGGAAGATCGAATCATGTTTGCTTTTGGAGGTTACCAAACTCGGGAAAAAAAAACCGGAATGATAAGAAAAATTTTCTGGAAACCCAGAAAAGGTATTTCTTTTTTGGAAGAACTTAAAATAGGAACGGGTTGCGGACTTTTTGTAAGAAATGATATTTTTGAGAAAGTTGGCTTATTTGATGAACGATTGAGGGTTGCTGTAGATACGGATTGGTTAATTCGATTAGATAATTATAAGTTTTATCCGACGATACTAGATGAAATTTTAGTTACAGTCAATATCCACAGCGGAGAAAGGGTTAGAAAAGATAGGGGCCAATTACTGAAATCATACGAAATTATATTTGAAAAAAATAGAGGGAAAATAATGAAGAGTAGTTCTCTTAAAAGAAAGTTTTTCTATAAACTTCAATGGTTGAATTACCATGAAGGTAATATTAAAAAAGGGAATAATTATTTTAATAAATTAATTTCGGATAGAATTATTTACAAAAATTCCATTTTACTATTTACATTATTTAATTTTCTCAATAAAGAGACTGCAAAGGCAATTCATTTAAAACTCAGTGGTCAGAGATTATGAGGATTTGCCAAAAATCCAAATAAAAGGCTTTTCTGATTTCAGAGGAGATTCAAGTTTTCGAGGATATTTTTAAAAAGGATGCTTTAATCGGGTTTTGAAGTTTTGTGAAAAATGAAAAGAAGCTTCAATATATCAAAAATATTCGAAATAACATGGCCAATCTTTTATTTGGTGCCTTTAAAAGAGGTGATGCAGAAACAAGAACTCTGGAGATTGGCGCCAATAGGGTATGTCTGTATAAGGAATAGAATTAAAAGAAGATTTCCAGAAAAGGGAATGATATTGGATTTTAACTCTCTTTTTTCAATGAAAAAATAAAGAAAATATTTTTGAACTGAAATTTTATCTGTAGGAAGAAATTAAGACCAATAATTATATATTTATTACTTAAACAATATAAAATTTTTAAATATATTCCTTATCAAAATCGCCAGTAGTTGTTTCTAATTTAATAAGAGCAACAAGATCCAATGGGAAAAATTTTTAAACTATTTAAAGATCACTTTTGAACAACTCAAATTGAAGACCTAAAGTATGGCTATGGAAATTGGATAAATGCAAAAAATAAATTAAGTCCTACTAAAATTTTGGAATAACCTCGAGAAAAACTTTCTAAAAAAGAAGAATTTTTTTTAATTTTTTTTATTAAATAATTTAAGCATTGTGTTGTTAATGCTCACGGGATAGTTTAAGTATGAAAATTCTACATATAATCCATAAAATTCAAAACAGGGGTGCTGAAATATTTACTTGCCAGCTTGCTTACCATCTTAGGGACCTTGGGCATGAAGTAAAAATCGTGGCTGTTTATTCTGGTGAGGCCCGCCTTCCTTTCTCTCCTAATATCGAAAATCTAAATGCCTCTGGCTTCACGGATATTGGTTCCTGGAGAAAAATTTCTAAAATTATTAAACATTTTAATCCAGATATTATACAGGCCAATTCGGGAGACACCCTAAAGTTTTTAATTATTTCAAAAATAATATTTGGTTGGAAGGTTCCTGTCGTTTTTAGAAATGCCAGTGAGGTGGGGCGTTATATTAAATCTTATAAGCAGAAAGTTTTCAATAAATTTTTGTATAAGAATGTAGACAGGGTTATTTCAGTATCTGAAGCTTCTAAGAATGATATTCTTTCTAATTTTCCGTTTTTAAAGGATAAAGTTGAAGTGATCCCGGTAGGTTTGGAAATGGGTAATCCTATTAAAGAATTTATTTATGAACCGGTTATTCATAAGCATATTGTTCATGTAGGAGGGTTTTCCTTTGAAAAAAATCACAAGGGCCTTATAAGCATCTTTAAACGCGTTCTGGATATTTGTCCTAACACACAACTTCATTTAATAGGGGATGGACCTTTGAAAAATGAAATAATGAATGAAATAAGGAAATCAGGAATTGCAGAAAATATAAATTTCCATGGTTTTGTGGATAATCCTCTTGATTATATTGCTTCTGCAGATCTTTTAGTTCTGCCCAGTAAAATAGAAGGCCTGCCAGGTGTTTTATTGGAAGCTATGTATTGCAAGACGCCAGTCATTGCATACGCAGTGGGAGGAATTTCGGAAATTGTGAATAAAAATACGGGATATCTGATTAAATATGGCAAAGAACAATTATTTACAGATACTATTGTTAATTCTTTGAAGAAAGATAATCAATGTATTATTAACGCTGCTTTTGATAAAGTAACGAAAGAATTTGATAATAGAGTTATTGCAAAAAGCTTTATTGAATCTTATGAAATATTGAGATAGCTTTCAGAGAGATGAATTTAAACAAAAGTATCCTTTATAGACCTTTCAAATTCATTGTATGAAAGTATTGTACATTATAGATACTCTGGAAGGTTACGGAGCTGAAAAAAGCCTCGTCGAGATTGCTGTAAATCTGACTAATATAGAGCCGGTTTTCGTTCAGGTATACAAGGGTGATATGCTAAGATCTAAATTAGAGGATAAAGGGATTAAGGTCTATCTTCTAAACCTCAATGCGAAATATGGTTTCAGAGAGGCGGTTAAAAAACTCATTCCCATCTATCTACATGAAAATCCGGCGATTGTCCATGCAACCCTTTTTCGATCTGAAATCGTTGCTAGAAGCCTGAAAAGAAAATTCCCGCAAATATGTCTCGTGGGAAGCTTTGTAAGCAATACTTACTCAAAAGCTCGCTTTTTAGATAAGAATTTCCTTTACAAAGCAAAATTATATTATTTCCACTTGCTAAATAAACGAAGCGTAAAGCGAGTGGATTATTTTATATCTAATTCCCAAACCATAAAGGAACGTAATGCCAATGCTTTAGAAATTCCATTGGAGAAAATTAAAGTAATATATAGAGGAAGGGATATAAAACAATTTCAACTTGAATTAGATCAGAATAGTGCAAATAAGAAGCCCCGAAAATTATTAAATGTAAGTAGATTAATACCTCTGAAAGGCCAAATGGATCTGTTGAAATCTATTGCTTTAATTAAAGGAGAGTTACCTGATATAAAATTAAGGTTTGCCGGTCACGGTTCCTATCTTCATACGTTAAAGCGGGAAGTAATAAAGTTATCTTTACAGGATAATGTTGAGTTTTTAGGAAGGGTTGATGATATTCCTGGTGTTTTAAATGAAGCTGATCTGTTTGTTTATCCTTCTTATTCTGAAGGTCTTCCTGGTGCACTAATTGAAGCCATGATGGCAGGTAAAATAATCATCGCCTCAAATATTCCGGAAAACCTGGAATGTGTAAATGATCATTCCGCGCTTATTTTTGAAAAAGGAAATATAGAAGAACTTGCCTCGCAAATTAAAGAAGTCCTTCTGAAGTGGTCTGATTTTCAGTTTCTGGGCAGGAATGCAAGGTTTCAGGCCATTGAAAGGTTTGAGATTAAGAATATTGTAGATCAATATCAAAATGCTTATGATTCCTTCTTAAAATGATATTAAGGAGTCCTGAATAAGGTCTTAAATTTCTTTTAATTACTTGATAGGCCTTTCAATTAGCTTAACTTTGCGACCAGATTTACTAAAATGCCAAAAACTAAAATCCTCCACATTATAAAATCCCTTGGAAGAGGCGGTGCAGAAATGTTACTGCCTGAAACCCTGCAGCTTCACAATAAGGATAAATTTGAATTTCATTATATATATTTCCTTCCCTGGAAGGATCAAATGGTAGAAGCTATTGAAAACGCAGGAGGATATGTTAAGTGTTTCCCGGCAAAGAATAATATCGAACTTTTGTTATCGGTAAATAAAGTAGTCGATTATTCTAAAAAAAATAAAATTAATTTGATTCATGCGCATCTTCCCTGGTCTGGATTCCTGGCGAGGCTGGTACATAAGAGAACTAAAATCCCCGTGGTTTATACAGAACATAATATTCAGGAACGTTACCATAAGCTAACCAAAGCTCTAAACCGGCTTAGCTTTAACTGGCAAAGTATGGCGTTGGGTGTCTCAAAAGATGTGAGTGATTCCATTAATTCGAATATCCATGTGAAAATTCCTGTAAAGACTCTTTTGAACGGAGTGAATACACAGAAATTTTCGCGTGATATGAACGCAGTCAAAAGGATAAGAGACTTATATGAAATTCCAGAAAACGCACTGGTAGTAGGCAATGTAGCTGTATTCAGAAAGCAGAAGGACTTAAGAACATGGGTTAAGGCGTTCCGATTAATTAGTGACGGGCGTCCCGGAGTTTATGGCCTTCTGGTAGGATCAGGACCCCAGGAAGAGGAGATACGTGATTTAATTAAAGATTTAAATATTCAGAATCTTATGTTACCAGGTTTACAAACAGATACCATCCCTTATTTTTCAGCTATGGATATATTTATGATGAGTTCAGAATTTGAAGGGCTTCCGGTAGCATTATTAGAGGCAATGAGTATGGAATGTGCTGTAGTTTCTACAAAGGCCGGTGGGGTCACCGAAGCTGTAAGAAATAATAAGGATGGCTTGTTGGTAGATATCGGTGATGTTGAAGCATTAGCTGAAAATTCATTAAGGCTGCTTAATAATAAAGAAGAACTTCAGTGTTTTAAGGAGAATGCCCGGAAGAGGGTTGTTGAAGATTTTAGTTTATTGAATATGGTGCAAAATCTTGAAGTGCATTATTATAATATTCTGAATTCAAAGCTCAATTAAATTTATAACAATGCTGATAAGAGAAGCAACTAACCAGGATATTCCCAATATAGTCCGGGTCCTTAAAGCAAGTCTGGGGGAAGATGAATTAGCTCTTTCAGAAGAAATATGGAAGTATAAACACGTAAACAATCCCTTTGGGGAGTCCCTGGTCTTACTGGCAGAGGAAAATAATGAAATAGTAGGTGTAAGGGCATTTATGCGGTGGAGATGGCAACAGGGTACAAAACAATTTTCGGCATTAAGGGCGGTAGATACAGCAACTCATCCCGAACACCAGGGTAAGGGTATTTTTAAAAAACTTACTCTTAAGGCTGTAGAGCTCGTAAGAGAAGATGGCGATCACTTTATTTTCAATACCCCCAATGCACAAAGCAGACCTGGTTATCTGAAGATGGGATGGAAAACGGTGGGAAAGATAAATGTAGGCCTAAGGCCTTCTTTATCTTTTATTTTGAATCGAATTAATCAAAAAACTTACTCAACATGTATCGAGGGTCCTGAACAAGGCCTGGAAGATCTCTGCCAATTTTGGAATAACAGAATGGAAGACTCAGGAAATATATTCACTCCTAAAAGCCCTGAATATCTGAAATGGCGATACCATATAAACCCCTTACAGTCTTACGAGATATTCTATAAGGATGGGCTTTATCTGGCAGGTTACGTGAAGAGAAGGAAAGGTTTGAAAGAATTCAGGATATCAGAATGCCTCTTTAAAAACTTAAGCCGCCGGGATCTTACCCGGCAAATAAAGGAAATAGAAAGGAAGTTTGGTTGTCACTTGATAAGCTTCTCCCCGCAAACAGTACCTCTAACTGGTAAAAAAGGCTTCTTTGGGCCTATATTAACGCTTAATAATCTTAACCTTTCCGGCGAGGATGTGCTGTTTTTTTCTGATATTAATAGGTGGAATAATACTTTAGGTGATTTAGAACTATTTTAAAAATGGCAGGTGTTTTTTTCTTAATAATTCTTTTCTTCATTTTAAATCAGTTGATTTATGGGTTATTCTCAAAAAAATTCTCCTGGTTTTCAAAGAAGAAAATGAACCTGCTTTATTTATACCATCTTATTTTTTATGGGGTTTATTCCTGGTATGCCTCTAATAATCCGTCAGATTCCCATAATTATTATAGGGTAATAAGTTCTCATCAGGGAGGCTGGTGGGAACTTTTTGGAACAGATACCAACTTTATTCACTGGCTGGGCTTTCCCTTTTTTCAATTAGGTTTTAATTATGATATGCTTATGCTTTCGTTCGCCTGGCTTGGATACCTGGGTTTTGTATATGCCTATATTTTCTTCCGGGAAAAGATACCGTTAAAATATAATTTCATGGGAGTAGACTTGTTAAGTCTCATCCTTTTCTTTCCCAATATGCATTTCTGGACCGCCTCTCTGGGAAAGGGAGCGCCTATCTTTTTGGGTTTAATGATGTTTACCTACGCCATAATAAAACCTAAGGACAGGCTTTTTGCGTTAATTCTGAGTTCTGTACTAATATTTCAGATTAGACCTCATGTCTTTATGTTTGTAGCGGTGGGAACGGCCCTAGGTTACATGAGCGGAAAGGAGAAAATTCCTTTCTGGCAAAAAGCACTGGTTTTTTTTAGTATGGGCACAGCGCTAATATTACTGCAGGATACAATTTTGGGAGTGATGGGACTGGAAGCTTCAGATAATCTTATAGATGAGTTTCAGGCGGTATCTGAAGAGCGCGCAGAAGATTTAAGCGGAGCAGGATCAGGGGTGGATATGTCCTCTTATCCTTTGCCATTAAAGCTTTTTACCTTTTGGTTCAGGCCTTTATTTTTTGATGCGCCAAATATTCTGGGTCTGATAGTTTCTGCCGAGAATCTGCTTTATCTTCTTTTATTCCTGAAAATATTGAAAAAGAATTTCGTGAATTTTATTAAAAAAGCCCCTGCCGTAGTGAAGATGAGTTTTGTTATATTCTTTGCGACTTCTTTTGCGATGACATTTGTAATGTCTAACCTGGGGATAATTATGCGTCAGAAATCCATGGTGATGTATTTTCTATTCTTTGTTATCTATTACTATCTGGCACAGAAGAAGTATGAAAGGTTGCTCAGGATTAAAAGGCTGAGGGGGAAGAGTAAAAGTAGGGAGATGGCGGCGGAGGCTGTGATGCCGTAATGCTGTGATGAAGTAAGGGAGTGAGTATAAGTGCTAAGATCCAGAATGATGAAGAGCGAAAACGGAACAGGAAGTCAGGGAGATAAGGAGACCAGGGGAAATAAATGGCCTGGAGAAGGAAAGTCTTAGAGAGCAGGAACGATATAATATTATCTTGTAAAGGAGTGATGCTGTGAAGAAGTAACTTTTTGAGGGAGCGACAAAGTACCGGTTACATGATCACAATGTCCCTACGTCACTTCGTCACAAATAACAAATTAATAAATCTGCCCGGTTAACACGGGTTAACAGTACAATATGAACAATAACGGAACTTTGGTAATATCCCTGGATTTTGAACTGCTTTGGGGAGTATTCGATAAAGTGGACTGGAAAGAAAAGGAAGAATATTTTATAAATACAAGGAATGTTATTCCAGAGATCCTGAAGCTTTTTCAAAAGAATGAGATTAGTTGTACATGGGCAACAGTAGGAATGTTATTTAATAATAACTGGGATGAATGGAATCAGAACATTCCCGAAATGCTGCCCGAATATGACAATGAGAAACTCTCGGCATATAAATATGGAAATTCTATTCAAAGTAAAGAATCTGAACAATTGTGCTTTGCTCCAGGCCTAATAAAGCAAATAAAAGAAACTCCGGGTCAGGAAATAGCAACGCATACCTATTCTCATTACTATTGCCTGGAGTCAGGACAGAAAATGACAGATTTTAGATCGGATATTTCCAAAGCCATCGAGCTGGCTGAAAAATTTGAATGCAGGCTACACTCTCTGGTGTTTCCAAGAAATCAGTTTAATAACGGCTATTCAACGGTATGTAAGGAACTGGGTATTAAAAATATCAGGACTAATCCCGATAATTGGTACTGGAGAGATACTCAACGGGATTCACTTCTACAGAAAATCTCAAGAACCTCAGATGCTTATTTCGGAAGGCTGGATAAGGCCTATTCCATAAGAGGGATACAAAATAAGGAAGGGATAACACATCAGAAAGCAAGCCGGTTTTTGAGACCCTATAATAGCAAGAGTATCCTTAATAAAACAAAATTGAGGAGGGTTTTTAGTGAGATGGAAGAAAGTGCAAAAAAAGGATTAATCTACCATCTATGGTGGCATCCTCATAATTTTGGTGAACAACCTCATCAGAGTTTGACAGATTTAGGACAAATACTTCTCAAGTATGGTGAACTTAAAAATAAATATGGCTACCAGTCTTTGAATATGAAAGAACTTGGAAATTATACCATACAGTAGCTGGCATAGCTATTTAGAAAGAAATAAAAAGATAAATTATGTGCGGAATAAACGGCTTTGTAAGTAGCCGAAATATCGAAGAAGATCAGATTTTGAGACGGCTAGAGACCATGAATCAAAAGATATTTCACAGAGGGCCAGATCAGGATGGTTTTTTTAGTGAATCCCTCGAGAGCCATTCAATTGGAATGTCTATGCGAAGGCTTTCCATTATTGATCTTGCACATGGGGAACAGCCTATTTTTAATGATGACGGAAGTATCCTTATCTTTTTTAATGGAGAGATTTATAATTATCTGGAACTTAAAGATATTCTGCTTAAAAAAGGATATACATTTAAAACCACCTCTGATACTGAAGTGATTTTAAAGGCTTATGAAGCGTGGGGAACAGAAAGCTTTGGAATGCTGGACGGAATGTTTGCCTTTAGCATTTATGATAAAACAAAAAACAAAATTTTTATTGCCAGGGATTATTTTGGAGAGAAACCTCTTTATTACACAAGAAGTAATGATCAGATAATTTGGGCATCAGAGTTGAAATCTATCATTAATCAATTAGATTATAGACCTGAAATTTCAAGAACCGGGCTTAATTTATTTTTCAGATTAACCTATATCCCGGCCCCTCACACGATATACAGTAATATAAACAAACTTGAAGCTAACCACTATCTCATAATTGATCCTGCAACGATGAATCTAAGCCTAGAGCCTGTAAAGTCTCCGGTGCAGTTCGAAATAGATCCGAATATTGATTTTAAGGAAGCGAAAAACCTTACACATGATCTAGTCGTCGAAAGTGTAAAAAGCAGATCTATAGCCGATGTACCTTTAGGGACATTTCTTTCAGGGGGTGTAGATTCATCTATTGTGTCTTTGGCACTGGCCAAACAGGTAAATGGTAAAATAGATACTTTTTCTATAGGCTTTGAGAAAAAATCTTTTGATGAAACGGACAAATCAAGGACCGTAGCAAACTTAATAGAGAGTAATCATCATGAGTTTATTATTAGCATAGATGATCTTAAAAATCAGGTGGATAGTATACTCCTGAATTTCGATGAACCTTTTGCCGACTCTTCCTCATTACCTACCTATCTGGTAGCCCATAAAACAAGGGAACATGTTAAAGTGGCCCTTACAGGTGACGGAGGGGATGAAGTGTTTGGAGGATATAACAAATATTATATTGGAAAGATGAATGAGAAATATTCCTCTATTGTGCCTGAATCTTTTCATAATACTTTTAAACCTGTAGTTAATAATCTCCTCAGCTCCAAAGACGATAAACGTGGTTTGCGTTTTAAAGCGAAAAAATTGGTAAATGCTGTTAATTACGAGGGTGATTTTTATTATAATATTATCTCCCTGGCATATCAGCAGGACGAACTTCAGGAAATGTTGAATGATCACTGGTTTAAGACAGAAATATTTGAACCTTATAAAAAGAAGGTGAATTACAGGGCTTCAGGCTTAAATGACTTCAGAAATATCGACAGGCATATTAGCCTGGAAGGTGATATGCTGGTAAAAGTGGACCGTACGAGTATGTTAACCTCCCTGGAGTCCAGGGCGCCTTTTTTGAACAAGAAATTATGGGATTTCACTTCCCAGGTTCCTGCTGAATATTTAATGAAAGGCTGGGATAAAAAACACCTGCTAAAAGAAGCTTTTAAAGAGTATTTCCCAAAAGATTTCCTGGATAAATCAAAAAAAGGCTTTGGGGTTCCGGTAGGTGACTGGTTAAGGGATTATTTGAGTGCTGAATTAAAATCTTATATTGAAACTGATTTTCTTGAAAAACAGCAAATCTTTAAAGTGACCTATATTCAAAATTTAGTGGATAAACATTTATCTGGGAGACAGGATAATACCTTTAAGGTATGGGCATTTTACTGTTTTCAGAAATGGTATAAAAATCAATATGGTAGATAGGTTTTCTGTATTCTACCTTTCTCCGGAAATTAACAATTTCACTTAAACATGCCAGAATTCAGTATAATTATCCCAACACATAACAGAGCTTCCAGGATTGGAAGAGCAATAGAGAGCGTTTTAGCCCAGTCTACCAATAACTGGGAACTGATAATAGTAGATGATGGTTCTACAGATGGCACCAGGGATAGTCTTGATGGATATTTGAATAAAAAGGAAATTAAATACATCTATCAGCAACATGCAGGCGCGTCAGCAGCTCGAAATACGGGTGTAGAACATGCCTCAGCCAACTACCTTATATTTCTGGATTCCGATGATAAATTAGATGCCAGTTTACTTGAAGAACTGAAAGCTGGTAATTATAATAATTACGACATGATTTTCTGGCATGTAAAGAAAATTTTTAATGATCGAACTTCAACCTGGAAAGCCACGAAACTGGGAAAAATGTATAACGGGATTGAAGCGAGTTTTTTATCTGGGAGTGTCTGTTATCGTAAAAAACTAATTGAGGATGTGGGAGGATTCGATCCAGAACTTCACTTTAGTGAGAATTACGAACTCGGAATGCGAATCTCGCAGAGAGAAAATAATGAAACTCTTATAATACCTAAATTTTTTATGTATTATTATGTTAGTAAGAAGGATTTAGACTATTCAGAATTAACAAATAAACTTACTTCTCTTAAGCATCTCCTGCAAAAACATAAACAGCTGTATCTGAAAGACTCATTTGCATATTCCAGACTGATCTATCAGATAGGCTTTATTAATGAAAAACTTGGCAATAAGAAGTCGGCTCTTGAATTCTATCATAAGGCTTCTAAAATAAGATTTTTTTACTGGAAGCCTCTGGTAAAACGCCTTATCTTTTTATTTAGGAAATAGGGGGCTTCCTCATTCAAAACCTTGCTTCGGGTAAGGGCCTAATGATTAAATAATATATCTAAAAAGTGGTATTGCTTTTATAAAATCTCCTTTTTTTAGAAAATGGACAAATAAACTGCGATACTTATTCTTAAGATCTTTTTGGAAAGAATCAACGAGGTGAGATTTGTTATTTTTTTTATGATAGGCAATCAATTTTATTAGTGTATTTATTTTGATTTTTAATTTAGCCGATTTCATTTTGCCAGACCAAATACCCTTTTCATGTCTGCGATATATCGTTGGACCAATATTTTCCTGAAATTTTGCCGGCCCCAATGTTCCTAAGATGCTCAGGAGAAAACTATCTACATTTAAGACTTGTAACATTTCTTCCGGCAGCTCTCTTAATAATGGTGCTTTAAAACATACTGTAGATAAGAGAGGATGAAACCTCAATTCCGCCAGTCTTTGAGAAGAAATATCCTGTAATGGCTGGTTCAGAGTAGGGTTATTTCCAGGATAATCACAAGGGAATTTTTCTTTAAACCTGTGAAAACAGAGAGAGTAATCGCTGTTTTTAAGTAGAAAATCGGTCTGGATCTGAAGTTTTTCCGGATCTGTCCAGAAATCATCTCCTTCACAGAATGCTATAAATTTTCCTCTGGCCTGAAAGAAATTGTAGAAAGCATTAAAATTTCCTGTTTTAATGGAGTTTACTGAAATTTTATTTTGATCATGATGCAGAAAGAGCCGGATTTTATTGGGGTATTTTTTTACATATTCTACACAGATTTCCCTGGTGCCGTCTGACGAATTGTCTTCTCCCAGTAGAATTTCGTATTCAAAATTGGTCTTCTGTTCCAGAATGGACTCCAGACATTGTTCAATGTAATTAACATGTTTATAGGTCTGAACACATATACTCACCAAAGGCCGGGATGAAACTTTATGCTTTACATGCTCCGGAGGTTTAAACATGAACTTATTTTGAAATTCCCTAAAGTCCATCAGAGTAAGAGCCGGTCTATGAGTTTTGAAGAATCAATTTTTCTTAAAGATGTTCCCTTATTGGAATAGACCGAGTACGGAGCTGTATTTTTTTCAATAGTGGCATTCATTCCAATTAGGGAATATTCACCCACCTGGGTACCATGTCTTACGGCAGAATTCATTCCTAAAAAGCTATGATTGCCAATTCTAACATCTCCACCTAGCGTGGTTACGCTTAATAAGACATGATCACCTATACTGGAATGATGGCCAATATTGGCACATATTAAAAAACTATTATTACCTATCTCTACAAATGGTTGAATAACCGAACCTTCGCCAATAAAAACATTCGATCCGGTTTTAATATCCGGCCAGATCTGCGCTTTAGTAGAAATATAACTGGCTAAGGAATAGCCTTTCTGTTCTGCAGCAAAATATAAACGACTTCTTATGTTATTATTACCCACTGCGATAAAAATATTATAAGAACCGGCAGGGTAGAATTCCTCTATCCCTTCAAAATTAATTAACGGGCGCCCGTCAAAGCTATCTGAATTTAAAAGCTTTTCTTCTATGCAGTAAGCAACCACTTCATATTCTGTATCATTTTCAAAAAGATACCGCACGTATTGCGCCAGCTTTCCAATTCCATAAATCAGCAATTTTGCTTTCATACTTTTTTGTCCAGGTTCAAATATATCAGTAAAATTTTTAATAGACCGGATTTGGAAAAATTTGTGAGAATTTACAAGAAATTGTGCTTTGTGTCTGCTTTATCATTCAGCTTATCGAAAAACAAATAAAACGCTTTATTCTAACTGTTATAGCTGCTATTTTTAGTAGGCTAAATTAAAATATTGATATTATGAACAAATTTTATTACATGGGAATGATGATGCTATTTCTGTCCTGCAGCGTGGAAAAGCTTGAGGATGTCGATTCAGCCATTACGGAAGCAAACCTGGTTTATGAAGTAGATGATTGCAAGATTTACAATTTTGATTTTGGAACACAGGGCGAAATTGAAGTGAGAAACTTTTATGATTATATAGAAGTTAATGTGGTAGCTACTAACCAACAGCCAGTAAGCTGGTTAAGTTTACATTTTACGGAAAATTTAAATGACTTTCCTACAAGAGGAAATGGGGATTTAAATATTTATACGATGTATTACAGCGAGAAGCAGAATACTTATGGAGTTAATTTAACTTTTAGCTTTGAGGAACTGGGGATACAGACTTCAGATGATTTACTAATAGCTGCGGTAGCTCAGTTTGGAACTGGTAAAAAAGCTGAAGAAATTTCTGCTGGTGATCTAACTTCTACCAACGGGAAATGGTCGTATTTTAATTACGAAGTTACCCCATTTACAAACTATGCCGGGACAGACCAGCTTAGGGAGATGACACTTTCAGAAGTAACTGCGTTACCCAGCTGGGATGAGGTTAGAAAAGTATATGCAAATATGCTGAACCCTGGAGTTAATAAAACTGATGGTGTCTATAATCCCAGTATATGGGATCTGATAAACAACTTTAATGATCCTAACCGTGAATCGCAAATAGATGACTATACCACCACCTATACTCTCGGAGAAGGTGATTGCGCAGACTCGGTTAATCTAACCTTAAGGGTTATTCCTGATTAGAAAGAAATTAATACTGATTCTTTAAAACGGCTTGTAAACAAATTATTACAAAAATTTCATTAAATCTTTCAAATAAAACCTTAAAATTCTGACAGTCTGATACTTTAACAAGTAATTTCTCCTCATATCGAATTTATTAAAATTCAGTCTACAGATAGCTTAAATTTAATCTTCCATTCTAAATTATAATATACTATGAAAACAAGATTACTTTTATTTCTATTGACTGTCGCTGCTTTTAGCAGTTGCTCTGTAGATCCCATTGAAGAGGATCTGAAACAAAATCAAATCACAGAATTTAATTCTGAAGTTGAAGATTATGGTTGTGCAGGCCCCGATAATTCTAAAAACATTACTTACTCCGAGGCGCAGGCTATAGAGAGTTGGGATGAAGTGAGAAAGCTTTATCTCAGTCTTCTTTCTGCCGGGGTTTCAAAAGATGGTACTTTTGATCCTTCTATATGGGGTATAATTAATGAATTTCAGAATAAGGGTATTGGGGATTATTCAACATTGTATAGTTTAACCGGGGAATGTTCCGATTCAGTTGTATTAACAATAAGCGTTATTGCTGACCCTCTGGCAGATCCCTGTACAGATTTTACTGCCGGAGAGGATAATTCCACTGAAATCACTAAATCTGAAGCCGAAGCTCTGGAGAGTTGGGACGAAGTAAGAAAATTGTATCTGAGTTTACTGGATTCTGGTGTTCCTAAAGATGGTACTTTCGACCCAAGTATATGGGATATCATAAATGCTTTCAATAATAGTGAAGATCCCCTTGGAGATTATACCACAACTTATACCATCACGAACGGAGAATGTACAGACTCTTTAGAACTTACTGTTACTGTAGTGGCTGACTTTAGTGATCCAGTTTGTGAACTAAGTGCTGGACCCGATAATATGAAGACCATGACCATTAGCGAAGCTTCTGCTCTTGAAAGCTGGGATGAAGTAAGAAAGGAGTATTTGAGTTTGCTGGCTACTGGTGTACCCAGAGATGGTACTTTTGACCCTAGTATATGGGATATTATAAATGCCTTTAATGCCACTGATAATCCAGCAGGGGACTACACGACTACCTATACCATTACAGATGGCCAGTGTTCCGATTCTGTAGAACTAACTATACGTGTAATTGAAGATTAATAGTTGATAAAGTTTACTATAAAATAGCTGCCTTAAAGGCGGCTATTTTATTTTCAGGACTGTTGATATTCTACATGATTGCGGAAATAATCGACACCTTAAGCTTTGTACGAAAGATTTTAGTTCCTGATATCCTCTCTAACCGGGATATCTTATGTTTGGCAGAAGCTTTGCTTATTCCCTGGCTGGAATAAAGAAAGCTATGGAATTGAAAGTTATATTAAACATTCTTGAAGCGGTATTGCTAATACCCTTTCTCTACGAAGTAAATCAGTATATACTGGGAAAGATCAATAAAAGACATTCATTTTTTTCCAAAATGAAGATGAATATTCTCTTTTTCTATCATCTGACTTTCGGACTGATTTATTACTTCTATGCTTTTTTTAATCCGTCAGATAGTAAAGCTTATTACTCCAGAACAGATGCTTTTAAAGGCTCCTGGTTCGAACTATTTGGCACCGAAACCACCTTTATAGATTTTCTCTCTTACCCGTTTATCAATACCCTGGGTTTTACCTACGAAATGATGATGTTGCTATTTACCTGGATAGGCTACTGGGGTTTTGTATTCGGCTTTCTGTTCTTCAAGGAGAATATCAAACAAAAAGTGATGGTATTTAAAAAGATCGATTTACTAACTCTAATCCTTTTCTTTCCGAATATGCATTTTTGGTCGGCATCTTTAGGTAAGGGGGCGCTTATCTTTTTTGGATTGATGCTATTTGCTTTTTCTTTTAGCAAACCTACAAATCGAAAATGGGGCCTTATAATATCTTCAATACTAGTATTTGCAATAAGACCTCATATGTTCTTACTTCTATATGCTGGTGGGTTATATGGACTCTATTTTGGTAAAAACCTAATTTCTAAAGGAAATAAAATAATTGGGGGAGTGTTTGTCCTGGCAGGTTTATTTTTGATCCAGGACAAGATATTGGCCGTAGTAAACCTAAATAATTCCAGTAATATCTGGTCAGATTTTTTAGCTTTTTCATCTAAAAGATCAGAAGATTTGAGTTCGGCAACTTCAGGGGTGAATATGGCTGGCTATAATTTACCTGAAAAAATCTTCACTTTTTGGTTTAGGCCTTTGTTTTTAGATGCACCTGGATTTCTTGGAGTGATTGTTTCTATTGAGAATTTTATTTATTTGCTTCTCTTCGGAAAAATTCTAAAGCTAAATTTCTTCAAATTCTGGAAGAAAGCACCTTCTCACGTTAAATCTTGCATGATGATATTTATCCTTACCTCTTACGCAATGACTTTTTTCATGTCTAATTTGGGAATTATGATTAGGCAAAAAACCATGATTATGTATTTTATGTTTTTTGTCATTTACTATTTTTTAGCTTATGAAAAATCGGCCGAAGTAAAATTTAGACTGGAAAAGTTTAGTGTATTATCCTCAAAAAACACTTTTAAATATTAATCTTTAATTTTTATGAATGGATAGCTATCCGAACTTAAAACCATAAATTTGCAACAAAAATTATTTTCAATTAGTGCAGAAGCTAGTCCGAATTACCACGATTCCTCTTTCTTTAGAAAAACTTTTAGAAGGTCAATTAACTTTTATGAATAAGCATTATGAGGTAATAGCAATTGCTGCCGAAAAGGAAAGATTAGAGAGATATGGATTAAAAAATAAGGTGCGTACTTTCTGGATTGAGATGACAAGGGCTATTACACCTTTTCAGGATCTAAAAGCATTGATGAGATTATACAATTTTCTCAAAGAGGAACAACCACTTATTGTACATACGCATACTCCAAAAGCCGGTATTATTGGAATGTTAGCAGCTAAATTGGCCGGAGTTCCTATTAGGTTGCACACAGTTGCCGGTCTGCCTTTGATGGAAACAAGGGGGCTAAAAAGAAAGGTCCTGGATTCTGTGGAAACTTTTACGTATCGCCTTGCCACAAAAGTATATCCCAATTCTTATGAACTGAAAAAGATCATTTTGAAATTAGGATATACCAAAAAAAGCAAATTAAAAGTACTTGGGGAAGGAAGCTCAAATGGAATTGATACTACTTATTTTGATCCTTCAATTTTCGAGAAGGATGAAAAATTAAAGATTAAAGAAGAACTAGGGATTCCTGAAGAGGATTTTGTTTTCATATTTGTGGGTAGGTTGGTTTCAGAAAAAGGAATTAATGAGTTGGTGACTGCTTTTTCCCAACTTCATCAAACACATCCAAGTATATCCTTATTACTGGTAGGACCTTTTGAACAGGAGCTAGACCCATTAAGCGATGAGGTCCTCCAATTAATAAAATCTCATCCAAAAATTTTCACAACTGGTTATCAGGAAGATGTACGACCATATTTTTCTATCGGCAATGTCCTGACTTTCCCCAGTTATCGGGAAGGCTTCCCAAATGTGGTGATGCAGGCAAATGCTATGGGACTGCCTGCAATTGTCACAAACATTAATGGGTGCAATGAGATTATACAGGATGGTCTTAACGGGAAAATTGTTTCGGCAAAAAGTATTTCAGAACTTAAAGTCGCTATTAAAGAATTACTTGAAGATAGTTCTTTACGATCTAAATTAACTCAAAACGCACGTAAATTAATACAAATGAAATATGAACGGACCCAGTTTTGGCAAATTTTGTTAAAAGAATATAAAGAATTAGAAGCCCTGCATAATCATGATTAAATTCGCCGCCGCGGATGAAATTAGCTCAATTTTTATAAGACCTTCATGTATATTAAACTTATTAAGCCATTTTTAGATTTTATCGTTTCTCTTCTAGGCTTAATTCTAATTAGTCCGTTATTAATTGTAATAACCATACTTTTGGCGATGGCTAATAAAGGCAAACCTTTCTTTTTTCAGAAGAGGCCAGGAAAATTCGGAAAAAATTTTAGAATTGTAAAATTTAAAACAATGACCGATGCTAAAGATGAAAACGGGGAGCTGCTGCCGGATGCAGAGAGATTGACCACAATTGGTAAATTTGTAAGAAAAACATCGATAGATGAAATTCCGCAATTGTTTAATGTGCTGGCCGGGGATATGAGCATCGTGGGTCCCAGGCCCTTATTGCCAGAATACCTGAATTTATATTCAAAGAGGCAAAGCAAAAGGCATCGGGTTAGGCCTGGGATCACTGGTTGGGCTCAGGTAAATGGCCGAAATACAATTAGTTGGACCCAGAAGTTTGAATTTGATGTTTGGTATGTCGAAAATGTTTCATTTGTATTAGATTTAAAAATAATTTTTAGAACTATAAAAAAAGTCTTGATTTCTGAAGGAATAAATACCCAGAACATGGCAACTACTGAACCTTTTAACGGTAAAAATTAATGATAGTATACGGTGGCAGCGGACATGCTAAAGTTATTTTAGATATAATAAACTCTAAAGATGGGGAGTCTGTAACTTTTATTTTCGATGATGATAAATCTATAAAGACATTATATGAATTTAAGGTGAATCATAATTGGACTGAGGAGATGCTTAACCAGAAAGCTGTTATTGCCATTGGAAATAATTTAACCAGAAAAAAAGTTTCCGATAAAATTCAAAATTTATTTATCGAAGCTTTAATCCACCGATCAGCAGTGATTTCCGAGGAAGTAAAAATAGATAACGGTTCCGTGGTCATGGCTAATGCAGTAATTAACTCATCTACTAAGGTTGGTGCTCATTGTATAATAAATACTGGTGCTATTGTAGAACATGATGTTATAATAGAGGATTATGTACACATTTCTCCTTCCGCAACTATAACCGGTAATGTAACCATTGGAGAAGGTACTCACGTGGGGGCAGGAGCAACTGTAATACCGGGAGTTGAAGTTGGGAAATGGGTTACTGTTGGCGCGGGAGCGGTAATAATAAATGATATTCCAGACTTTTCAGTAGTTGTTGGTAATCCAGGTAAAGTCATTAAGTTTAATAATATAGAAAATGAATAAAAATAAAATATGGCTTTCTTCCCCTCATATGGGTGGGAACGAGCTAAAATATATTAATGAGGCTTTTAAAGAAAATTGGATTGCTCCTCTTGGGCCAAATGTGACCGGCTTTGAAGAAGAAATTAAACAATATTTGAATTCAGAGAATATTGAGGTTGCTGCATTAAGTTCCGGTACTGCTGCTTTACATTTAGCACTAATATTATTGGGCGTTGGAAGAGGTGATGAAGTGATTTGTCAAAGTATGACTTTTGCAGCATCGGCTAATCCAATTGCATATCTTGGCGCAACTCCGGTTTTTGTTGATAGTGAGGCAGATACTCTTAATATTTGTCCAAATCAGTTGGAAATTGCCATTAAGGACAGGATTTCCAAAGGGAAGAAACCTAAAGCTATTATCGCGGTGCATCTTTATGGTATGCCATACAAAGTTGATGAGGTTAATGCTATAGCAGAAAAATATGAAACTCCGGTAATAGAAGATAGTGCAGAAGCGCTTGGCAGTACTTATAAAGGAAGAAATTGTGGAAGCTTAGGGGATTTTTCCATTCTTTCATTTAACGGTAATAAAATTATCACCACTTCAGGGGGAGGTGCATTGATTACTAAAGATATTAAGCATAAGAATAAAGCTGTTTTCCTGGCTACCCAGGCTAGGGATGATGCTCCGCATTATCAACATAGCCAAATTGGATATAATTATCGTTTGAGTAATATTTCAGCAGGAATTGGTAGAGGGCAAATGGAAGTTCTGGATAAAAGAGT
Source organism: Christiangramia sp. (assembly GCF_029937855.1). Classification (GTDB taxonomy): domain Bacteria; phylum Bacteroidota; class Bacteroidia; order Flavobacteriales; family Flavobacteriaceae; genus Christiangramia. The sequence continues at coordinate 63,543 of NZ_JAPYPC010000016.1, read as the reverse complement.
GCAGGGCAGACGTAATATGTTTCAATTTTATGTAAATTTATTCCGGGATATGGACGGAATAAAAGTATTTGAAGAGCCTAATGATCTTTTTTACAGCAATCACTGGCTAACAGTTATAACCGTTGATGAAAATATAACAGGAGGTGTTAGTAGGGAGGATCTGAGAAAGTGTTTGGATTCTGAAAATATTGAAAGCCGCCCATTATGGAAACCAATGCACATGCAGCCCGTTTTCAGTAAAGATCCGTATTACGGCACGGGAATTGCCGAAGAGATGTTCAAAAATGGTTTATGTTTGCCAAGTGGATCTAATCTTAGCGATAACGATAGAGATAGAATAAGCTTAGCAATTGTAAATTGTTTAAAAAATTAGAATCTAAATTATGGGTAGCATAAATAGAGCCCTAAAAAAAAATCTTGCCGATCCCGACAACGCCCTGGATATTAGAAATTTAAAATATCTACCACGTTGGGCGGTTCTATTGATTGATATTGGGCTAGTTACTATCTCTACGATCCTTACGATTTTTATTCTACTGGATCTTTCGCCACTACAATACACCTTACTCTCGTACTTCGAAAAAACGCTTTTAGTAGTTTCTACAAATGTGTTCTTTTTTTACGTTTTTAAAACCTATGCGGGTATTATAAGGTATTCTTCAAATGTGGATGCACTTAAACTATTGCTCGCTACAGTCGGTGCCTTTTCAAGCCTTTTAGCCTTAAATTATATAAGTCTATTATTTATTGGAGAAAAGATATTTTTGGTAGGCGGACTCCTTATTAACCTTTGGATCTCGTTTTCCTTATTATTCTTATTTAGGCTTGGGGTTAAACAGGTTTATGAATATTTCAAGATTGCTCATAAAAATGAATCGCTTATCAAGACCGTAATATTGGGAGTTGACGAAAATGCCATTTCAATTGCAGGAGCTTTGGATATAGAACATCCCAAGAGATTCAAAATAGTGGGGTTTTTAACACAGGATTCTCATAAAAGCCTTAGGATTTTAGATAAACCAGTTTTAAGGCATACTCAAAAAGTTTCTCAAGAAGTAAAATCATTAGGAGCAGATGCTATTATTTTTTCTGAAAATACTTTAACCCCTGAAGAAAAATTTAAACTGGTAGAGGAATGTTTAGAACATGATATAGCTGTATATAATGCTCCACTTGTTTCGTCATGGGATGAGAACCAACCTATTGCCAAAAAGGTGAAAACATTACAGATAGAAGATCTTTTAGAACGTGAACCGATTCAATTAGAAGTACAAAACAAGATTGATCAGTTAACAGGAAAAACGATATTAGTGACTGGGGCGGCAGGTTCAATAGGTAGCGAAATTGTTCGTCAGGTTGCAGAGTATAATCCTGCTAAACTTATCATTTTAGATCAGGCAGAGACTCCATTGCATAATCTTCAGCTGGAGGTAGAGGCTAAATTTCCAGATTTAAATTTCAAGGTGATTGTATGTGATGTTGGCAACCAAAAGAGATTAGAATTGATGTTCCAAAACCAGTCTATTGATGTAGTTTACCATGCGGCTGCATATAAGCATGTGCCTTTGATGGAAAGCAATCCTCATGAGGCAATCTTCGTCAATATTCACGGAACAAAGAATCTGGCAGATTTGGCGATTAAATATAATGTGGGCCATTTTGTAATGGTTTCTACAGATAAAGCCGTAAACCCCAGTAATGTAATGGGTGCTTCAAAACGGACTGCTGAAATGTATGTGCAGTCCCTTTATCATGAAAGTATAAAGACCAACCCGAATAGCACAAAATTCATCACAACCCGTTTCGGAAATGTTTTAGGTTCAAATGGATCGGTTGTACCGCTTTTTAAAAAGCAAATTGAAGCAGGTGGACCGGTGACTATTACACATCCGGATATTATAAGATATTTTATGACTATCCCGGAAGCCTGCCAATTAGTATTGGAAGCTGGAGCCATGGGTAAAGGAGGAGAAATTTTTGTTTTTGATATGGGGGAGCCCGTAAAAATTATGGATTTGGCCATAAAAATGATTAAACTCGCCGGTTATCAACCTAATAAAAACATCAAAGTTAGAATTACAGGTTTAAGACCCGGTGAGAAACTTTATGAAGAATTGCTTAATGATGAATGTAAAACACTACCTACTCATCATAAAAAAATAATGATTGGTCAGGATGTGGTACGAGATTATGAAATGATTAATGATAAGGTTATAAAGATCATAAAATCTGCCAATAAGTTGAAGAACGACAAAGTGGTTGCAAAACTCAAAGATTTAATACCAGAATTTAAAAGTAATAATTCCTCTTACGAAAGGTTAGATAATGTTACTGAGTTAAGGAAAGAACAAAAGAGTTTATGAATAGAGTAATTTGTTTAATGCTATTGGCTTTAAGTTTGAATAGTTGTGCTACAAAGGACGAAATAGTTTATTTCTATGAGGGAAAGGAATCTCTCAATGGGCAAAGAAACCTTCTTGAATACGAGCCTAAAATTGAGAAAAATGATGTTCTTCGAATCAACGTATCTTCATCATCAATTAATGAAGAAATTGTTGAACCTTTCCAAATGAGAGGTCAGGGGCAACAGACAGGCGGCGGGGTTAATCAAAATCCATCGCTTAACGGTTATTTGGTTCGTCCTGATGGGATTATAAATTTTCCTATTTTAGGAGAAATAAAGGTGGAAGGATTGACAAGGACTCAAATTCAAAAAAAATTAGAAAAAGAAATAGAAACCTATGTTAAAGATCCGATTGTGGATGTTCGAATTATGAATTTTAAGGTAACCGTTTTAGGAGAGGTTGGAAGCCCAGGAAGAGTTGAAATACTGGACGGGCGTATAGCAATGCCGGAATTACTTGCTATGTCTGGAGATATCACCTATGATGGAAGAAGAGAGAATATTACTATTATTAGGGAAGAGGATGGTATTAAAAAAATTGGCTATATAGATATGACGGATACAGATTTCTTTAAGAGTCCTTTTTTTTATCTGAAACAAAATGATATTGTATATGTTGAACCATCTTACAGAAAAGTAAAGTCAGCGGGATTCTTTTCAAGTTATCAGGGAATAATTTCCATTGGTACTACCATTATAAGTCTCTACTTACTTATTAATAGTCTCTAATTTTATGGAAGAACTCAATGACTTTTCAGAAGAGCAGAATGAATCTAATTTTGATCTTAAAGCGGAATTATATAAATATTTAGCCTATTGGCGGTGGATCCTGTTGGGTTTTTTGATAGGGGGGCTAATCGCATATCTATATAATAGATACACTATCTCCAAATTTCGTACAACTGCAACCATGATTGTAGTGGACGAAAAAGAAAATAACGTAATGAGTGCGTTGCCATCTGGGAGCGGTACTATTTTATCTTTAGATAATGATGGCTTACAAAGCCAAATTGAAAAGTTAAAATCAAAGCAATTGGTATCCAGTGTGGTTGAAGAGCTGGATCTTAATGTGGAATATTATATCGAAGGTAATATTATTACAGTTGAAGCATATAAATCCAGTCCTGTTTTAATCGAATTTATTTCTAAAGATTCATTAGTGGATGATTCCTCTTTAAATATTTTTGTTACACCTACCTCAGATACTACTTATATACTGGAAAATAAAGAATTAAACTATTCAGCGGAACATAGTATAGGAGAGGTGGTTAATCTAATGAATTTAGAATTTATAATTCTGCCCAGATCCGGTAACGAAGAAGGATCTTTCAAAAGGACCAGTAGTGTAAATATCAGAATTTCTCCCGTTAAAGAAGTAACTAATAATCTTATAGCAAGTTTAACCATATCGCCTAAAGGTAAGGCGAAGGATATTTTAGAATTAAATATCGTTAACGAATCCAGTAGAAAATCGAAAGATTTCTTAAATAAATTGATGCATCGCTTTAATGAGGAAGGTGTGCAGGATAAGCAGGAGGTTGCTGAAAATACAACAGCATTTATACAGGAGAGACTAGAAATGATCACAACTGAATTAGATTCGGTTGAAGGGGGGATAGCAGATTTTAAACGCGAAAATCGTATCATGAATGTGGAGTCTGGTGCTGCAGAATTTCAATCCAAATTTTCCGCAGCAGAACAGGAAATATTTAATCTTGAAACTCAACTTCAGCTACTAAGTTCTATTGAGGATCTGCTAAAGCAACAAAATAAATATGATTTTCTACCTGAGGTTGGAATAAATGAAGGAGGTATTTCCGGATTGATCAATTCCTATAACACCCTTGTCATGGAAAGAAATTTGTATCTAAAAGGAGGTACTGAAAAAAATCCTATTGTAGAAGCACTTTCTGACCAACTGGATTCTTTACGAGGGAATCTTTTCGAAAATATTGCCAGCACCAGAGAGTCTTTAAATGTAAGATTAAGGGAATTGGGACAGCGTGAAAATGTTGCAGAAGGACGGTTTCGGAATTTTCCGGGCCTTGAGAAAGGAATGAGGAGTATTGAACGCCAGCAGCAAATCAAAGAACAACTTTATCTGTTTTTATTACAACGTAGGGAAGAAGCTGCCATATCTTATGCGGCTACAGCATCTGTTGCCAGAGTGGTAGATTCTGCTTTTACATTAGATCGTCCTGTAGATCCAGCACCATGGCTTATTTTAATTGCTGGTTTTATAATTGGATTGGTTATTCCAATAGGAATTATTTTTCTTAAAAATCTGCTAGATACTAAAATTCATCATAAAGGAGATTTGCAAATTCTTATAAAAACTGTTCCATTTATTGGAGAAGTACCAAGAATTACAGCAGATCAAAATGATGTAATTCATTTAAACGACAGATCACCTTTAGCGGAATCTTTCAGGATATTACGAACTAATCTTGCTTATTTGATTCAAAATAAAGATAAAAATGTAGGAGATGTTATTTTTGTTACTTCTACTGTTAAAGGTGAAGGAAAAACATTTATTTCTTATAACTTATCTCGAACTCTTGCTAGTTCAGGAAAGAAAGTTCTATTAATAGGTGCAGATATTCGTAATCCGAAATTACATAGATATACAAAGTCCACTGCAGGAGCTAAAGAAAAAGGTTTATCTGACTATTTATATGATTATAATGTCACTGCTATCGATGTGACTTCCATTACAAAAGAAAATGAAATAGAGGTAGACGTAATACTTTCTGGCCCAATCCCACCAAATCCTGCCGAACTCTTAATGAACGACCGGATGGAGGAATTAATAGAACTGTCTAGAAAGAAATATGACTACGTAATCGTAGACACTGCACCAGCAATGATTGTTACCGATACCTTATTAATAAGTCAACTGGCAGATTATACGTTATATGTAACCAGAGCTGATTTTACAGAAAAAAAGTTTTTAGATTTCCCAAAAGATTTGAAAAAGCAGGGTAAACTTAAAGGTCTGGCAGTAATATTAAATGATGTGGATTATTCTAAGTTTTCTTATGGAGCGCAATACGGCTATTCTTATGGCTATGGCTATGGCTATGGAGCTGATGAAGAAAGTAGGTGGGATCGCCTAAAAAAAAGATTATTTAAATAACTGTATATTATTTTCAATAATTTGATTAAGCATAGCATGATGCTTTTTAGAAATTTTAATTGTTCTTAATTTTTCTATATGGTTAAATTTATGTGCATCACTGCATATATAATCTATCATGTTGTTTTCAATCAAGCGGAACCCCATTTTTTGAATTCCAGATCCATAATGTGAAGAAAGAGAGAGCATATTAAGTTGTAAACTGCAACCCCTGGATCGTATATCTTTAAATTTTTCTAGATCTTTTGAATGCCAATAAACATATCTTTCAGGATGAGCTAAAATTGGTGAAAAGGAATTATTCTGCAGTTTAAATAATATTTGATTTAGGTTAATGGGAGGTTGAAAATAAGACATTTCAACAAGGACCTTATTTTTTACAATGGGTAATAAGGATCCTTTTTCTATATTTTCCATAAAGAACTGATCCATCATATACTCCGCAGAATAATTTAAGCTGACGGACTCTGGAATATTTGATTTCAATTTATCAAATGCGGCCTGGATGGAGCTGGGAGTATTCGGATAGTAGTCGTTCATAACATGAGGGGTAAACACAAAATCTTGTATTCCTATATTCTCAAATTCTCTAATTAGTTCTAGGGATTCCTCTACAGTTTTAGCTCCATCATCGATTCCAGGCAATATATGATTGTGAAAATCTGTTATACCTTCTAGTAAATCCACTAAATATGTATTCTTTCGAAATATTGACAGCATCCTTCCTATTTTACCTTTCAAAATTACATAATTTTAATTCTTATTAGTAATATTTGCAGTGTTCCTAGATCAAACCCATGAGAATTTATATTCTAATCTTTATTTTTTATATTGTAAGTCTTACACATGGCTTTAGTCAGGTTTTTTATGATTTAAATTATGAAGGTCAGGCGCAATTATTTTCTGGTAAAGAATCTCCCTTTTGGATGCATACTAATAGTCGTGGACGGGTCGATGAAAAAACACATTTTTCGGGATTGCTTTCATATAAAGCAACGATAGACTTTGAAGGTGAAAGAAAGGCAGAATTTGGTTTGGGAAGTTTTTTTAAAGATGGTTACGAGGATGGATTCAAATTGGATGAAGCCTATTTCTCTTATTCATCTCCTAAAGTAGGTATCGTTCTTGGAAAAAAGCAACGCAAAGATTTATTCCAAAACCTTAGTGCATCCAATGAAAATATCTTGTGGAGTTTAAATGCTTCTCCCTTGCCTGGCATCAGGTTTTTTACTACAGATCCTTTGTTTATTAAAGGGGACCACGGTTTAGGCTTCATGGTCAGCCTGGAAGAATATATAATGGATGATGATCGATTTATTGAAGATACTCGTTTGCACCATAAAAGCGGTCATATAGTGTATAGAAGCAAAAATGATTTCCAAATTTCTTTAGGAGGTCAGCATTTTGTTCAATGGGCAGGTTATTCTGAAGAGTTTGGGGAACTACCAGGTTCTTTTGAAGCTTATACCAGAATTTTTACAGGAATGGCCAGCGAAAATGAGATAGCAGGGGGAGAAGAAGCAAATGCCCTTGGTAATCAAATTGGTAGTTATGAGATAAAATTACAAACCAAAATCAGGGATGTTGATTTTCAATTTCTTTATAATCACATATTTGAAGATGCTTCAGGAATGAAAGGAGGAAACTTTCCTGATGGACGATATGCGGTATATTTTGAGGATAATCGAGATACATTCTGGGGAAGTTCCTGGTTAAAAGCTTTAATGTACGAATTTTATTACACAAAAAATCAAAGTCGAAGTCGTGTAAGTTCAGAGGTAGATGGCGCAGATAATTATTTCAATAATAATCTCTATCGTTCTGGATGGACCTATAGAAACCAGGTAATTGGAGTTCCTTTTATTTTGTTGAATGAAGATAATAGATTTAGGATTGGCACAAATATTCTAACCGTTCATCATTTAGGTTTGAAGGGCAAAGCCTTCGATGAGTTCCCCTATCGCTTTCTTTTGAGCTACCGCAAGAATTATGGAGTTAAAGATTCTTTTTTCGCTGAGACCAGAGAGGTTTTTTCTACCCTTTTGGAATTGGAATTAATCAATACTGATTATATTTTAAAAGCTCAGTTAGGGGCTGATATTAAATCATATGAAAACTCTAATTTTGGAATAGGCATTAATTTTTCCAAAAACATTTTTTAGATGTAGACTAATTATTTTTTTGTACTTTCCACAAGCCTAAATCTATTTATTTAAAACTTGAACAGGGAAACTTCCAGTATACATCAGGAGGCTTTCATAACAGTATGTTATGCCAAAGGAATAGTAGCTTATAATAAAGCTGCTGAAAGCCTTTTCAAAAATCTGTACAACATTCAGTTGAGCTACGGAAAAGTGTTTTCTGATTTCTTACCGAATCCCGAAATTCAGGAAAAATTAGATTTATGTCGAAAGGCTCAATTTCAATCACTTGTTTTAGAATATGAAGATAATCTTAAGCTAGAATGGTATTTTTCGCCCGTCCTGGATCCTGATGGAAACATAAATAAGGTTTCCATTTTTATTAAAGAAATACCCACAAAAAAATCTTCACTTACAAAAGAGATAGAAAATGAATTAGAGTATAATAGGCAAATTTACTCTAACCTATTTTATAACAATCCAGATGCTGTTTTTTCATTTGATCTGGAAGGTAATTTTGTGAATGCCAATGCGGCTTCTGCCAAATTAGCCGAAACATCTATTGAAGAATTACTGGATATGCATTTTCTGCCACTAATCCCGCGGGAAGACCATTCCATGGTACTTGAAAAATTTTCTAATGCAGTAAATGGAAAACCTCAGTCCTATTTCACAAATTTTGTCAGCACCAGGAATAATAAAAGGTTTCTGCAAGTGAATAATTTTCCCATTTTTTATTATGGGGATATTATTGGAGTTTACGGAATTGCCAAAGACATCACCAAACAAAAGCAGGCCGAGAATACTGTAGCTGAAGAACGTCAAATGCTTCGGGCAATTATTGATAACATTCCAGATTATATCTTTGTAAAAGATAAAGAGCATAAATCAATTTTGACCAACAAGAAGTTTTCTATCCAAATGTTAGGTCAATCTACTGATGAAAGTAGAAAAGGTTATTCCCCTCGGGATTATTTTGAGCCAACTAGAGCCAGTGAGATAATTGAAGATAATGAGCGGGTTATGAAGAGCGGAAAACCTGTTATTAACCGACCAGATTTAATCACGAATATTGATGGGAAGCAGGAAATGGTTTTACTTACTAAAGTGCCTTTAAAGAACGATGCTGATGAAATTATTGGTTTAGTAGGTATAGCCAGGGATATTACCCAAACCTATCTTCAGAATAAAAATCAGGAATTAATCTTAAAGATTATTAAGGCATTTGGAGGCAAACCTACTTTTGAGGAAGCAATGGTCAAGACTTTAAAAATTTTCTGCAAAGATCTGGGTTTTGACTACGCAGAGGCCTATAAGGTGAGTTTAAATAGTGAAAAATTAATTCGAACGGCTTTTTGGCCTTTATCTGAAGACCTATCAAATAAAAGAAATACCGGAAACTATTATTTGAAGGGCGAAGGCCTGCCGGGAAAAGTATGGCAGTCTGAAAAAGTAGAGGTTTTAAGGGAGAATGACGGAACCGGATTACTAGAAAATATGGTATTGAATGATAAGGAATCCATTAAATCTGCGGTTGGAATTCCAATAATTTTTCAGGGTAAATTAATTTCTCTTTTTTGTTTAGGCTCTATTAGCAATAATAAAAAATTGGAAGAGGCTATGTTAGGGGATATTACCTTACAAATTGCTTCAGCTATTGAGAGAAAAAGGAGCCAGGATCAATTAAATGATTTTTTTCAGTATTCACCAAACCTAATTGCCGTGATTGGGAAAGATGGATTTGTTCAAAAAATAAATCCTTCGTTTATAGATAAATTCGGTTTTTCAGAATGTGAAATATTAACGAAACCTTTTTCAGAGATTATCAATCCTAAAGACCGTGCAAGAGTTGGTAGAGCTATTAAGGATTTATCTATAGATACTCCAGACCTTGCACTAAGATGTTTAACGAAAGATGGTAATTATCTCTGGATTTCATGGCGTTTCTCCAGGTATTTTTCTGAAGAAAATGTTGTGTTTATCTACGGTGCCGATATAACTCCACTTAAAAATGTACACGAAGATTTATCTCGAATTATAACTGAAAGAAAAGAAGTTCAGAGAAAACTGAAAGATTCTGAACAGAAATATAAAAGCCTGTTTGATGATAGTCCTCTGCCCATGTGGGTTTTAGACAGGCAGCAATTAAAGTTCTTAAAAGTCAATAAAGCAGCTATAGAGCTATATGGATTTAAAGAGGCGGAATTTCTAAAAATGACCGTTCGAGATTTGTGGGCGCCTAAACAGGCAGATAGAATTGAAGCAGTAGTTTCCAATAACTTTAATAATTTCTTTCAGGTTAAGGTAGAACATAAGAAAAAGGATGGGGGACGCATTTTTGTAAATGTGAATAGTAGCCCTATCATATTCGATGGGCAACAGGCAAGAATATCCCTAATCAAGGATGTGACTGCACGCATATATGCTGAGCAAAAATTATTGAATAGTGAGAAAAGGTTCAAAGCTCTTGTTCAGGAAGGTTCTGATCTTATTTCAATTGTAGATAAAGATTATAATTATATTTATAACAGCCCGGCTTCTAAAACGGTCTTTGGTTTAGAACCTGCTGAAATGAATGGTACCAATTTCAAAGATTATATTGCTGAAAAGGATTTTAAAGCTATAGAACCTCATTTAGAACAGCTACAAACGCAGAAAAGGATTCAATTACCATCTTATAGGGTTAAAAATGCTAGAAATCAATGGAGTTGGATCGAGACTATTATTACAAATTTAAGTGATGATACGGCTGTAGGAGGTATCGTGATGAATTCCCGGGATATCACTCAATCTATGGAGCAGGAAAGAAAACTATTGGATAGTTTACGGCGCTATGATATTGTAGCTAAGGCTACTAGTGACCTTATTACCGACTATGATATTCAGAAGGATGAAATGAAAGTTAGTGAGGTAGCATCTGAATTGTTTGGTTATACGAGTGATACAGGCATCTACACTGGAGAATGGTGGAGCAGTAAAATACATCCAGACGATTATGGCCACGTTAAATCCCTTGCTCAAAAAATGCAGAAGGAAGGTTTGAAGTATCTTACCATTGAATATCGTTTTAGATGTGCAGATGGTTCTTACAAATATATTTTAGATAGAAGTTATCTCCTATTAGATAAAAATAAAGATCCTAAGCGTATAATTGGTTCAATGCAGGATATCACGCAAAGAAAACAACATCTAATCGATATTGAAAATCATAACAGGAAGTTGAAAGAGATTGCCTGGACACAATCTCATGTAGTACGGGCACCCCTTGCTAAAGTGATGGGTTTGGTAGATTTACTACTCAATTATAAAGATGACCTGGATAATAGTGATGAAATATTAGATAATATTTTAACTTCAGCAAAAGAACTTGATACAATCATTAGAAATATAGCTATTCAAACCGAAAATAAATCCTAAGTTGAACCCCAAAAAACCCTACATATGTTACGAACCTTAATTATAGATGACGACGAAATAGTTATTTTTCTTCAGCGAAAGATAGTGACCAAATGTGAATTAGACTCAGATCCTTATGTTTTTAAAAATGCGGGGAAAGCCCTGGATTTTCTTGAGAACGATTCAGATAGCGAGACAGATTATTTGATCATGCTGGATATAAATATGCCTATGATGAATGGTTGGGAATTTCTTGAAAACTTAAAATTTGTAAGTAACAATGAACGGTTTTTTGTGGTTATGGTCACTTCGTCCATAGACCGAAAAGATAAAAGAATAGCTGCGGAAGATCCTCATGTAGTAGATTTTATAGAAAAACCAGTTTCAGCAAGACACTGTAATAAATTGAAAGGGATCTCTAAGTTGTCAGCCTATTTTGAGGAAAGTTAAAATCTAGTTTCTGCCTGATAGGATCTGCATTTTTAATTTTTTCTTCAGCCCATTCTTTTTCTTCTTTTTCAGCCTGGTCTGTATCCTCGTTAATTGCCTGGGCAGAGGGTTCATAATTGAGATTGATATACATAGGGAAATGGTCTGAACCAATATTGCGCTCCCTGGCAATTTCAATTAAGGTAAAGTCTTTAGTATGAAAAACATGATCCAGGGGCCATCTCAGTAAAAAATATTGAGAATGAAAGGTATTAAAAAATCCCCTTCCAATTCTAGGGTCCATGAGTCCGCTTAATTTCTGAAATAGGCGTGTAGTTCTGGACCACGCCACATCGTTTAAGTCCCCAATTACGAGCACCGAATCTTTTTCGACATCAATATCACGTCCTACCATTAATAATTCGGCGTCACGATTTGTGGATGTATCACTTTCTGTGGGACTTGGAGGCATTGGATGAAGACAGTGGAGCCTTACCTTTCTTCCATTTCTAAGAACTACATAACCATGAATGGAAGGTATATCTTCCTGAACCAGGTATCTGACTTTTACATCCTTTAATTCAAGTTTTGAGAAAAGGTGCATACCATAGAGATTATCTTTTGGAATTTTTATGTTATGCTTATAATCTTTTTCCAGGACAGAAAGTTCTTCTTCCCATCTTTTGTCAGTTTCCAGTGTTAATAGAATATCCGGCTGTCTTTCATTCACCAGCGCAATTAATTTATCGCTTCTTTTATTTGGGGTAAGAACATTACTTACTAATATAGAAATACTACCATTGGGATCATTGCCTTTATATTTTAAAACCTGTTTTCTTGAAATATAGGTGTAGGGATATATTTTTTTGAATTGATATAGAAGGCTTAATATTAAAGTTGCCAATGCCACGATCTGCCAGATGTCTTCAAAGCTGTAATAGAGAAGTGAAACTACGATGACACAGATGATAAGGAAACTTATCTGAATCCTGGGAAAATCAAAACCTCGAATCCACCACTGATCAAATCTGGTTAATGAGGCCAGGGTGGGAATGCACATAAGTATGGTAAAAAATAGCAGTATTATTTCTCCAATTCCCATAGGAACAAACCGTTTTTAAAACGTATAGTTAAATCCTATACCTTTAGAGTTTATACCGGTTCCCATCACATTTGTATTCATTGTAGGATAAACATCCAATTTCTCATTCCCGATCTTGTGAATTTCTGGAACTAAGATACCACATGCGGCACCAATTCCAAAACCAATTATATTATCTGTTAAAAAATGTTTTCCAGCTTTAGTCCGTAAATAGCCTACGTAGGCGGGCACGGCAACGGCTCCAGCCCAAACAAAGGGAACTGCAGGAGATTCTGGATTAAAATCATTATAAACTTTGGCAGTAAAAAAAGTAGCAGCAGCGGTTGCCGCTGTATGGCCTGCAAAAAATGATCTTTGAGCGTCAGAGTTCAATCTTTCTTCCAAAGGTAAATCTTCGTTGTAAACTAATGGGCGGCTTTTTTCCACACTTCCTGCAGTGATGGTAAAGAAGGCGCCGGTGGTTGCCATAGTTTCTATAAACATAACTGAAATTTGCCCGAAATTACTTCGCTCATCCTCTCCTAATAAAAATAAGAGAGGAGTGGCAAATGAGGTATAAAACGGGAGATAGCTCAATTCATCAGCTTCTTCTGAAAAATTTCCTACAGCGCCGCGATTAATTCCCCATAGATCATCACCGTCAAGATTGGATAATTTTTTTTCGGTTAAATCAGGTTTATTTTGAATAGTAAACACTCCAACTACATTTAGACCTACAGATCCAGCGATCCATGCACCATCTTTCCAGAAATCAGTTTTATAAGGTGAACTTTTTTCCTGAGCCTTCAGTTGAAATGTAGATAAACTAATAAATAATATTACAAGCAATTTATTCATTGGGACTTTTTTTCAAATCTCTTATATCCCAGTAAATATGCGAAGTAATTAAGAAAAGTATAACAGCTTCTTTTATGGAGGATAAGTTTCTCTTAACAAAATTTTAGTTTGTGTTTACAATGCTTGTTTTCAATTTCTGTTTAAAAAAGATTAATTTTAAGGATATGAAAAAGAATAGAGATAAGGAAATAAGGGGCTTCGTATTTAATAAATATGATGCGCCGGAAACTTCTCCTTTTGAAAAATTGTTTGATATTTTCAAAGAAATCATTACCCATACTTCAGGTGATCTGGACGAAGCTTTGGATTGGCTTAAACAACTAGACGAAGAGTATCAGCTCACCAATGATAAATATACCCTGGATGATTTCGTAGAAGATCTTAAGAAAAAAGGATATATCAAAGAAGAAATAGATCAGGATGGTAGTGGAGGGATGATGATCACGGCCAAAACCGAGCGGGCGATACGTCAACAAGCCCTGGAGCAAATTTTTGGTAAGCTGAAAAAAGGTTCTGCTGGAAACCATAGAACAAATAGGATAGGTACGGGAGATGAACATACGGGTGATTTTAGAGCGTATCAGTTTGGAGATTCCTTAAGCAGGATCTCCATGACCGAAAGTTTAAAAAATGCCCAGATTAGCCATGGGATAGGAGAATTTTCCATGTCTGAAGACGATCTTGTGGTAGAAGAAACCCACCATAAATCTCAAATGAGTACCGTGCTTATGATTGATATAAGCCACAGTATGATTTTGTATGGTGAAGACCGGATTACCCCGGCAAAAAAAGTAGCGATGGCTCTTTCTGAACTTATTACCACCCGTTATCCAAAAGACACTCTGGATATCCTCGTTTTTGGAAATGATGCATGGCCTATTTCCATAGCGGAATTACCCTACTTAAAAGTTGGGCCTTATCATACCAATACGGTTGCCGGACTGGAACTGGCTATGGATTTACTGCGCCGTAAAAGAAATACAAATAAGCAGATTTTCATGATCACCGACGGGAAACCAAGCTGTATCAGAGAAAGAGACGGAAGTTATTATAAGAATAGTATGGGCCTTGATCCTTATGTGGTAGATAAATGCTATAATATGGCAAGACAGGCCAGGAAGCTTAGGATACCCATTACCACTTTCATGATTGCCCAGGATCCCTATCTTACAAGGTTCGTACAGGAATTTACCGCGGCAAATCAGGGTAAAGCTTTTTATACAGGCTTAAAAGGTCTGGGAGAAATGATTTTTGAGGATTATGAGATTAACAGAAAAAAAAGAATTAGAGGCTAAGAAAAAGTATATGGATAAAGATAAAATAAAGAATCTTGGAGATTTAAAAAAAGCAGGATACGAAAGTAAAAGTATTAAGACGGAACTCCGCGATAATCTAAAGCAGAAAATAAAAAATAAAGAGAATGCCTTCGAAGGGATCCACGGATATGATTATACTGTAATTCCTGAATTGGAAAGAGCCATCCTATCAAGGCATAATATTAACTTACTCGGTCTAAGGGGACAGGCAAAAACAAGGTTGGCCAGGCTTATGGTAAAGCTATTGGATGAGTGGATTCCATTTGTGAAAGGTTCAGAAATTAATGACGACCCATTAAATCCTATAAGTAGGTATGCCAAAGAACTTATTGCCGAAAAAGGAGATAATACACCAGTATCCTGGATGCATAGAGAAGAACGGTTTTTTGAAAAATTAGCGACTCCAGATGTTACCGTGGCAGATCTTATAGGAGACGTAGATCCCATTAAGGCTGCAAATCTTAAATTAAGTTATGCTGATGACAGGGTGATACATTTTGGAATGATCCCGCGGGCGAACCGAAGTATTTTTGTAATTAACGAATTACCCGATTTGCAGGCAAGGATACAGGTGGCCCTGTTCAATATATTGCAGGAAGGAGATATCCAGATTAGAGGATTTAAATTAAGGCTGCCGCTGGATATGCAATTTGTCTTCACTGCGAACCCCGAAGACTATACCAATAGAGGTAGCATTGTTACTCCTTTAAAGGATAGGATAGGTTCACAGATCCTAACCCATTATCCAGAAGATATTCAAACCGCAAAAACGATTACCGCTCAGGAAGCTCAATTAGATAAAAGGCAGCAGGAACTTGTTCATGTTCCTGAAATTGCAAAAGACCTGCTCGAGCAGATAAGTTTTGAAGCGCGGGATAGTGAGTTTATAGATCATAAAAGCGGGGTGAGTGCGAGGATGAGCATTACCGCTTTTGAAAACCTTCTTAGTACTGCAGAACATCGGGCACTAAAAAAGAATGAGGAAAAAACCTTGTTGAGGTTTAGTGATTTTCTTGGCGTAATACCTTCCATCACCGGTAAAGTTGAATTGGTCTATGAAGGAGAGCAGGAGGGTGCTGCCTTCGTTGCCCAGCAATTAATTGGGGATGCAGTAAAAAGTCTTTTTCCTGATTATTTTCCCGAAATAGAGAAGCTTCAGAAACCCGATGCCACTACTCCCTATGATGATCTTATTGAATGGTTTTTTGAAAGCTCCGGTTTTGAGTTATCAGATGATCTTTCAGATGCTGAATACAAAGAGAAATTAGATTCTATTGAACCATTGAGTAAACTGATTGAGAAATATCAGCCAGAACTTAAAGAAGAGGATAGATATTTTATGAAAGAGTTCCTGCTTTGGGCTTTAGTAGAACATAAAAAACTTAGTAAAAAACGATTTTCCAAAGGACTACAATTTAAAGATCTGTACGGAAATTATATCAGCGGATTGTAAGACTACTTAAAAAAGTATAGGCATAAGGATAAATAGATTAAAAGCGCGATATCATATATTGCGCTTTTCCTTTATATCACAATTGAAGAACCAATATAGATGAATGTTAAAAAAGTGAAATTTATTATCATAGGTGGCGGACTTAGTGGCCTAACAACTGCCAATATTTTATTAGAAAAGGGAGAGGAAGATTTTATAATACTGGAAGCAAGAAATAGAGCAGGTGGAAGGATCTTTACGAAAGAAGGTATAGATCTTGGGGCAACCTGGTTTCAGGAACAACATATTTATACTAATGATTTATTGAAGAAATATAACCTTGATTCTTTTAAGCAATATAGTCGAGGAAAAAGCGTCCTGATTTACAACAGTATGGCTCCGGCTCATTTATTTGAGAGTGATCCTAATGCGCCGGGTGCTAAAAGAATTTGTGGTAGTAGTGAAGCTTTAATAAAAGCTTTGAGTAAACCCGTGACGGCTAATCTTGAACTGGATTCTCCTGTAACCAGTATAAAAATGCTGGATCATTATTTAGAAGTAAAGGTAAGTGACCAAAACTATCACGCAGAAAAAGTAATTATATGTGTACCTCCTAAAATTGCTAAGAATATCGAATACACGCCACCGCTACCTGATAATTTGATAGAGGTAATGCAAACTACGCATACCTGGATGAGCAATGCAATAAAAGTGGGAATTTCATATCCTGAAGCATTTTGGAAAAAGAAAGGCTTATCGGGAACTATTATTGGGCAAATTGGACCTGTCATAGAATTATATGATCATTGTAATGCATTAGAAAATAAATATAGCTTGATGGGTTTTGTAAATGAAGGTCTGCGGGAAGAAACTAAAGCCTCTAGAAAAGAACGAATTTTAACCTATCTAGAAAAGCATTTAGGACCTGAAGCTGGAAATTATAAAAGCTATATTGAAAAAGACTGGTCTAAGGAAAAGTACACCTCGGGGAAATCCTTAAAATCGGAATATATGAGTCCGCAATATGGAAATCCAATCTTTGAAAAAACTTTTCTTGATGGGAGACTTTATTTTTCTGGAACCGAAACTTCTTCTGTATACGGAGGTTATTTAGAAGGCGCCATTTATAGCGGATTGAACGCTGCAAAAAGGATCTTATCTTAAAATATAAGCATCCATCAATTTATCTTCTAAAATCAAATTATTTTCAGAATAAAGAAAGCAATTTTTATCAGATAAAAAGGAGTAATTTCGCGGCTTATAAAAAATGAAAATGAAGCGAATTAATAAATATAAGAAGTTGTTTAATGTGGAAGATGAAATTGATCTTAAACAATTAAAAACTAATTATAGAAACCTGGTAAAACGATGGCATCCTGATAAATTTCAGGAAGGAGAAGAAGGCTATATCCAGGCTGAAATTAAAAGCAAAGAAATAATTGATGGCTATCATTTTTTAGTAAGCATTGCTCCACAAACAAAAACGGAAAATTTAGAGGCCTATACTAAAACTATTTCTGAAAGTGTAATTTATGACTTTCAGCATAAAGGGAATGTTCTGGAAATCTCTTTTTTAGACGGAACGACTTACGAATACTTCGGAGTAAACAAAGCAATTTATATCAGGTTAATCAATTCTGCAAAACAAAATCGATTTGCCAAAAGGAACATTTATAACTCCTTTCTATATAGGAAATCTAAGAAAGATATAGAGTTTCAAAGAGTATAAATTGTGAATTCTTAAATAAAAAGTGGCGGAATATGGAGAAAAAACCGATCTATGCCGTGGTTGTATGTGCTATACTTGCTGGCAATAATGGCTTGTTAATTAAGTCTATGAGCAGTATGTCCACCGGCGGTATCGCCTGGTTTAGAACGGCAGTCCCCGTGTTATTTTTAATTCCGATATTAATAAAAGACAGAGAATTACATTTTAAGGGAAATACAAGAAAAATGTTTTTGGCTTCTTTTATCAATGCTATTAGAATGTATTTGTATCTCCTGGCCTTTATATATACTTCTATAGGAAATGCGGTGGTACTCTTTTATACCTATCCTTTATTTGTGACAGCTATAGAATACTTGTTCTACGGGCAGAAATTGCAAAAAGCCCAAACCTGGTTTTTAATCCTGGCATTTATAGGTATTGTAATAACCTACGCCGGAAAACCATTTAGTTTTGCCTCCAACGATTTTATCGGAATGTTATCGGCCATCGGGGCTTCTATAGGCTACGCGGTCACCGTAATTCTATTTAAATCTGAAACCCCGAATTATAGTAAAAATCAGCTGATTTTTTATCAAAACATAATTGGAGCACTGGTCTTTGTTCCTTTTCTAATTGTATTGCCTGATGTAGAATTATCCCAAATTGGAATTGGAATTTTGTATGGATTGCTTATTGGAATTGTGGTATTTAAACTATTTTTTTACGGCCTTAAAGAACTAACTGCTGCTACTGCGACTACATTGATGTACCTGGAGGTAGTAAGTGCCATTATCCTTGGATATTTTATTTTAGATGAAAAACTAAGTTGGAATATTCTAGCCGGGGGTAGTCTAATTATTATTAGTAGTTTTTATGTCTCTAAATTGAACAGAAAAAAAATGGAGATACCTTCAGCTACTTCCACTTCCTGATTTTTGGAAATTCAGAAAAGTAATAAAACACCTAACATTGCGAGCACTCCCAGAATGACATTTTTTAAAAGCAACTCGTTTAATTTTGAATAAACTTTTTTCCAAGAAAAATAGCCAGGATAAAAAATGACAAATAAAGAGAGAATTACAGGGCCACTTTATATGTTTATGAAAATTGGACTAAAAGACCAATTCCATCTTTAGCAATTTATAGATCGACTTTTAGCATATGGAGAACCAACCACATATTTAATATTATCTGATTTCACCGATTTTACTGTCAACACCTTATAAAATTCCTAAATAAAATATTTTATGTTAGGCCCCAGGGATTTGAGATGATTTCTATTTGGTGATTTTTGCTGCGATTTTAATTTTTAAATAATTAAAAATCAATCCGATAATTCAAATTATTGTTTTTTTTAAAAGGATAAATTATCAATCTCATAATTCTCACTCTTATTTCTTTAAAAAGTTTTGCCCGTAGATTTAATTGAATACCTTTAATTAAGTTTTCGAGGAAAAACCATGAAAAAACTTCTAAAAAATATCAATATTATGTTAGGAAGAATCTCTTTCCGCAATCCCATTATTGATATTACGATCACCGGTATTACCCCTTTTGGGGTCCTTGATATATAACTTTCGTCCGTACACCTGTATTTTAATCTCTTATTAATTATTTAAAAACAATTTCAGTTATGCATGTCCTGAAATTTGGCGGTTCGTCCCTTGCCACTCCTGAAAGAATAAAAATTGTCTCGAAAACCATTCAAAATCATCTTAAAGAAGACACTGTAGTTAGCGTTTTCTCTGCATTTGGTGGAGTTACTAATGATCTTTTATTAATGGCCGAAATGGCAGCCAAAGAAGATGATTCTTATAAAACGCTTCTTGCAAATAACGAAAAAAGACATTTAGATGCTGTAAAGGAGCTAATACCCGTCACTTCTCAAAGTGCCATTTTGAGCAAGGTGAAAAATGAATTTAATAGACTTGAAACCCTGTATGAAGGAGTTTTTCTTTTGAATGAATTATCTGATAAAACAAAACACGTTATCTCGGGATTTGGTGAAATTCTAAGCTCTCACATAATTTCAGCATATTTCAAAAGTTTGCAAATCGATAGTTTATGGGTTGATTCCAGTGAACTTCTCGTTTGCAAAAACCTGAACGAAAAGGTACAGGTGAATTATGAGAAAACAAATTCAAACCTTACCGAATATTTCAAAAATAATAAAGCAGCGCTTTTTATAGTTCCCGGTTTTGTGGCCAAAAATGATCTTGGTGTACCAAGTACTTTAGGTCGCGGAGGTTCAGATTTTACTGCTGCTATTATTGCGGGAGCTTTAGATGTTGATAAAGTGCTTATCTATACCGATGTGAACGGAATGTTTACGGCCAATCCAAACCTGGTTCCACAAGCCTATCCATTAAAAGATATTTCTTACGAGGAGGCGATGGAACTTTCGCATTTTGGTGCTAAGGTCTTATACCCGCCAACTTTACAGCCGCTACTGGATAAAAATATTCAGATTCATATCAAAAATACTTTTGAACCGGAAAATCACGGAACGGTAATTTCCAAATCAAGCAAAAAGAACTTTAGATGGGTTACTGGGATCACCCATATAGATTCTATAAAATTGCTGAATATTGAAGGAAGCGGAATGGTGGGTATTCCTGGGTTTTCCAAGCGTTTCTTTGAAATCCTGTATCAGGAGCATATAAATGTAGTGCTAATTACACAGGCATCTTCCGAACATAGTATTTGTATTGCAGTGAAAGATGATGAAGCTGAGAAGGCAAAAGAAGCTCTGGATGAAGCCTTTGAAGTAGAGATCAGCTATAAAAAGATCAAGCCAGTGCAAATTGAGGATAATGTCTCTATAATTGCCCTGGTTGGAGATAGGATGAAGAGCCATCATGGGTTGAGCGGCAAGATGTTTAGTGCGCTTGGGAATAATAATATAAATATTAGAGCGATTGCCCAGGGTTCTTCAGAAAGAAATATATCGGCTGTAATTTCTAAGAATGACGTGGTAAAAGCTTTGAATATACTTCATGAACAGTTTTTTGAGGTTCCCTCCAAAGAATTGAATTTATTTATTACTGGAGTGGGAAATGTTGGTGGTAAACTTTTGGATCAGCTTAAAAAGCAGGAATCTTATCTATTGGATAAACTAAGGCTAAAAGTTAGGGTTTTGGGTCTCTCTAATTCGAAAAAAATGCTTTTCAATGAAAACGGAATAGATCTCGAAATCTGGAAAGAGTCTTTAGATAAGGCTGAAAAAGCCGATAAACAGAAATTCTTCGAGAAAGTAAAAGAGCTGAATTATAGAAACAGTATTTTCGTGGATAATACCGCAAGTCCTGAAATTTCCGGCTGGTATAAAAATTACCTGGCCAACTCAATTTCTGTGGTAACCTGTAATAAGATAGCCTGTGCAGATGATTTCGAAAACTATCAGAATCTTCAGGACCTGGCCCGGGAATACGGAGCCTCATTTCTATATGAAACGAATGTAGGCGCAGGGCTTCCAATTATCGATACGTTGCAGAATTTAGTGGCTTCCGGGGATAGAGTTAGGAAGATCCAGGCGGTACTTTCCGGTAGTTTAAATTTTGTATTTAATAATTATGATGGCTCCCAAGCTTTTTATAAAGTGGTGGAAACTGCCATGAAAGAAGGTTTTACTGAACCTGATCCTAAAATAGACCTAAGCGGCGTAGACGTAGCAAGAAAAATATTAATTCTGGCGAGGGAATCTGGGCTGCAACTCGAACTGGAAGATATCGAAAGAGATGATTTTCTGTCTCAGGAAAGCCTGAATTCTGAAACTAACGAGCAGTTTTTTACATTGCTGAAGGAGGATGAAGAAGATTTTAAAAAGCTCTATAAAAATGCAAAAGATAAGGATGCTGAATTAAAATACGTCGCTCAGCTGGAAAATGGAAAGGCAAAAGTGGGATTGCAGGAAGTAGATGCCCAGCATCCGTTTGCTAATCTTAGCGGAAGTGATAATATTGTGCTGTTTTTTACAGATCGTTATCCTGAACAACCACTAATCGTTAAAGGAGCAGGAGCGGGGGCAGATGTTACAGCTTCAGGAATTTTTGCAGATATTATAAGAATAGGAAAGAAATAGAGTATGGATCAAATAAAAATCTTTGCGCCGGCAACGGTGGCCAATCTTTCCTGCGGATTTGATGTTCTTGGATGCTGCCTGGATGCTGTTGGAGATGAAATGCTCGTAAAAAAGAATGATCTTAAGGAGGTGAGAATTGTAAAGATCACCGGTCAGGATTTGCCTATGCAAGCAGATCAGAATGTGGCGGGTGTGGCTGTTAAAGCTCTTTTAAATACACTTGGTTCCAAACAAGGCTATGATATAGAAATTACAAAGAAGATTAAACCAGGAAGTGGTATTGGCAGCAGTGCAGCGAGTTCCGCAGGAGCGGTGTTTGCAGTAAACAAAATTCTGGGAGAACCATTTAATGCACGTGAACTTATCACTTTTGCGATGCAGGGTGAACTCCTGGCAAGTGGTAATGCACATGCAGATAATGTAGCACCTGCTTTACTGGGTGGGTTTAGCCTGGTGCGAAGTTACCTTCCTTTAGAAGTTCTTAGTTTACCGGTTCCTTCGGAATTGAGGCTAGTGGTGCTTCACCCGATGATTGAAATTAAAACCAGAGATTCCCGATCTATCATCAAACAAAATGTGAGCCTTAAATCGGCCATTAATCAATGGGGAAATCTGGGTGCATTTGTAAGTGCACTTTATACGGAAGATTATGAGCTTTTGGGTCGAAGCCTTCAGGATGAAATTGTAGAACCGGTACGCTCTATTCTAATTCCTTACTTTCAGGAATTGAAAAAAATAGTGTCTGCAAAAGGAGCTCTTGGCTTCGGTATTTCAGGATCTGGCCCTTCAGTTTTCGCATTGTGCAAAGGGGAAGAGATTGCCTTAAAGGTAAAGAAGGCAATGCACGCATTTTATTCAGATAAAAATATAGATTTTGAACTTCATCTGTCAGGAATTAATAAACAGGGAATTAAAGTATTATGAAGTATTTCAGCTTAAATGATAAATCACATACCAGCAATTTTGAAAATGCGGTAATTCGCGGACTCGCTCCTGATAAAGGCTTATATTTTCCCGAGGAGGTACAGAAACTTCCTAATTCTTTTTTCATGAATATTCGTACTAAAGATAAAATTGAAATTTCTTTTGAAGCGATTAAGAATTATGTAGGTGATGAAATCCCAAATTCTGAACTTATTAATATTATAAATAAAACCGTAGATTTTGATTTTCCGGTGGTTGAGGTCATGGAGAATATTGGGACTTTAGAACTGTTTCATGGTCCCACGCTTGCCTTTAAAGACGTTGGGGCGAAATTTATGGCCGGAAGTCTTGGCTATTTTATTAAGAAAGGCAATATTGAAAAGATCACTGTTTTGGTGGCTACTTCTGGAGATACAGGTGGTGCCGTGGCTAATGGTTTTCTTGGCGTGGAAGGAATAGAAGTGGTGATTTTATATCCCAAAGGAAAGGTTAGCGGAATACAGGAAAAGCAATTAACCACTTTAGGAAAGAATATCACTGCTTTGGAGGTAGACGGAAACTTTGACGACTGCCAGGCGATGGTAAAAAGAGCATTTTTGGATCACGAGGTTACGAAGAGAAGAAAATTAACTTCTGCCAATTCTATTAACGTGGCTCGATGGCTACCGCAGATGTTCTATTATTTCTTTGCCTATAAACAATTACAGGAAAAAAATAAACAGCTTGTATTTTCAGTGCCTAGTGGAAATTTCGGAAATATTTGTGCCGGTTTATTAGCCCGGGAAATGGGATTGCCCATTGATAATTTTGTGGCTTCCAATAATGCCAATGCTACCGTCACCAAATATTTAGAGACTGAAAACTATGATCCACAGCCCAGTGTGCAAACTATTTCAAATGCCATGGATGTTGGTGATCCCAGTAATTTTGTAAGGATACTGAAGCTTTTTAATGAAGATTATTCCAGTTTAAAACAAAATTTTTCCGCCTATAGTTTTGATGATGAAAAAACTAAAACTGCGATGAAGGAAGTTTATGCCGAAACAGGTTATTTGACGGACCCGCATGGAGCGGTTGGATATCTGGGGTTGAAGAAATTTATGGACAATAATCCGGATTATTATGGTATTTTCTTAGAGACCGCACATCCCGTGAAATTTTTAGATACGGTAGAAAAGGCGATTAATAACAAAGTTGAAATTCCAGATTCCATAAAAGATTTGATGGATAAGCAAAAAAAATCCCTTCAAATCAAAAATTACGAAGATCTGAAGGGATATTTATTAAGCTGATTATTTTAGTATTTAGCAGGATCTTCTCCGGGAAGGCTATTTTGAATGAATTCCCGAACATCGTCATTGGCTTTTTCAAGATCTTCACTTCTAAGGTACATCATGTGTCCACTACGATAACCTTTAAAGCTAAGACGGTCTTTCATTTTTCCGCTGGGATCCAGCTGCCACATAGAATATTTGGCATTAAAATAAGTGGTGGCACCATCAAAATATCCCGATTGGATCATCACATCAAGATTTGGATTTTGCGCCATGGCCTGTCTTAGGTTCTCACCCGTATTGTTGCCACTTCTATCCCAGGGATGAACTGGACCAAACATAAAGTACTTGAGATCTGTTTTAAAATTCAATTCTTCTCTTAGATAATAATTAATGGCCGGGGTGAAAGAATGCAGCCAGGAAGTAAGCTCTGAATTATAATCTGGATTATCACCAGCCTCCCTGGCATCGAGTCCGCGGTACCTGGAATCCAAACGTCCAACTGTGTAACCTTCTTTTTCTCGAAGCAGATCTTTCCAGAAATACCTGAAAGGCACCTCTAAATTATTCTGAAGGATCACTTCTTTTTTAATTCCTGAATAATAGGCCATTTTTTCGGCTACTTTCTCTTTTTCTGCGGAATCATTAAATCCTCCTTTTACCAGCACTGGTAACAATTCATTGATCGCATAATTTTCAACTTCAGGTAATAATTCATCAAGATCTTTGCTTTGCAATTCAGCAGGTAGAACTTTATGATACCATGCTGCCGCTGCGAAATAGGGAAGTCGGTTAGCGATTTCTACGGGTCCTTCACGATCTAAACCAATTTCAGTTGGCGAAACCAGGATTACCCCATTTAGATACATCCACTGGCTGTTTTGTAATTCGAGAGCTAAACCGGAAACCCGGGTAGTTCCATAACTTTCCCCAATTAGATATTTTGGGGACAACCATCTGTTCTTTCGGGTCACGAATGTATTTAGCCACTCTGCGAGATATTCAATATCTGCCTGCACACCGAAGAATTTTTTTCTATCCACTTTTCCTTCAGCATCTGGAATAGGCCTGGAATACCCTGTATTTACAGGGTTTACATATACTATATCTGCAACATCCAGAATCGAGTGCGGATTTTCTTTAATTCCGTAGGGTTGAACGGGAAAACCTTCGTCGTCTATTTTTAGAACACGTGGCCCTGTATAAGCAATATGCATCCAAACGGAAGCAGAACCAGGTCCTCCGTTGAAAGAGATCACCAAAGGCCTGTTTTCATTATTTTTTACACCATTTTTCGTATAATAGGTATAAAAAAGACTGGCAATAGGCTCTCTGTCTTCATTCCATAGCGGCATCATCCCTGTTTCAGCAGTATAATCTATAGATTTTCCATTGATATTTACTGAATGTTGCGAAGTTACCGCAGTATCAATGGGTATTTCAATTTTCTGAGCGTTAATTTCATTCAAAGAAATTATTGCTAAAAGCAGTAATAAATAAAACTTCTTCATGTTCATATATAGGTTCTGGGTTTAAAATTTAGTATTAATTATTGAGATTTTCGTCACGAAATATGATCACATAGCTCAGCACGATGGCACCCACCGCTGCTAAAAGGAAAAATAAAATAGCCAGCCCCGGGTATCCAAAAATTGTGAAATCTGAAGGTACCTGCATAAGCATAGAGGCACCCACGACCATAGAGGCGATAATAAGGCCAAGGGTAATTCTATTGGCTACCTTCTGAAAACCATCAGTAACACGTTTTTCATCTATGGCATCAATCTTAATTTTGAACTCATTATTGGCAAGATTTTCGGAGATCTGGTTCATTCTCTCCGGCATCTTTTCAAGAAAATGTTTAGATTCTATAAGCGTACTAAAGAAATTCTCTGGTTTTAATTCGCTCAGCATTTTCTTGCGCATAATCTCGTGTACATTTCGCTGAATTGCCGCTCGAAGATCAAATTCCGGGTCTAACATTGCCACGATTTGGTCCAGGTTCAGCAAAATCTTACCCAGAATATTTATCTGGATGGGGAGCTTGATATGTGTGGCTAGCGCCAGCCTGTTTAGCTGAATTAAGATCCTTCCTGTTTGAAGATCTTTTGCCCGGCTGTTCTCACTTTCCATGATCACATCACTCACCGTTTTGGAGAATTCCTTTTTCTGAGACTCTTCGGTTAATTCACTCATTTTTAAAAGTGAGTGCGCTGTTTTTTCCCCGTTACTCTGGCTTATCGCTAAAAGAAGTTCAATTAAATTCTCCTGAAGCTGAGGCGTAAATCTGGCCACCATACCAAGGTCTATCAGTGCTATCTTATTGTCTTCAGTAAATTTAATATTACCGGGATGTGGGTCTGCGTGGGCGAAGCCGTCGTTAATGATCTGCTGGAGATAAGCTTCTACAAGTTCTTCCACCAGTTCAGAAAAATCATTTTCCATCTGGCGTAAAGGTGAAAGCGAGGTGATCTTCTTTCCGCTTACAAATTCCATAGTAAGCACCCGTGTAGAGCTATAATCGTTTACCGGCGCCGGAATAATTAGATGTTCGTACTGAGTAAGGTTTTTCTTTAAGGTTTTTAAATTTTGGGCTTCTTTTTTATAATCCAGTTCATTTACCAAAATTCGTCTCAGTTCAGCAAAAACTTCATCAAGGGCATAAGTTTTGGCTTTTTCCAGATGCTTCACCGCCATGGCTGTAAGTTCATCCAGGGTGTCCAGGTCGTCCATAAATTGCTTAGAGATCCCTGGTCTTTGCACTTTTACGGCAACGGGCCTTCCGGAATGTAGTTCGGCACGATGTACCTGTCCTATAGAAGCGCTGGCCAGTGGCTTTTCATCAAAAACATTAAAAGCCTTGGATATTTTTGTACCTAGCTCTGTTTCAATAATCTTTTTTACTTCTTCAAAAGGAACGGGAGATACATTATCCTGCAGTTTTGCCAGTGCAGAAAGATATTCTTCCGGCAGCAAATCTGGTCTTGTAGAAAGCAACTGGCCCAATTTTATATAAGTGGGCCCCATAGCTTTTAAATCTTCCACCAATTCTTCTGGGGTCTGATCAAACTTATGTTCTTCGTCCTCTTCTTCTAAAAGTTCTTCGTTACGAGCAACAGCACTGGTTTGGCGAAACAGATCGCTGTTCCAGTATTTGAGCATAAAGCGTATGAACTTATAATATCTTTTAATTTTATCTGGTGTATTGCTCATATATGGCGGAAATTCTAAGCTCCTAAATTTATAAAATTAAGGCATATTAAAAAGAAAGTAAATTGTTTAAATGATTTATGTTATTTGGATGACCGAATAAATAGAGAAGATCACCCTGATGAATAGTGGTTTTAGGGGAGATTTCTGTAAGATATTTCCTGTCTCGCTGTATGGCGAGTAAGGTAACATGATAATTCTTGCCAATCCCGGATTCCTGTATGCTTTTCCCCACGATTTGATGGTAGTCCCTCTGGACTTTTAAAGTCACGATCTCTTTATTCGGAATATTGAGATGTTGTAAGGCAGGAGAATGCGGACTCTTCTTCATGGAAGTTAGCATCTCATAATCTGAAGAACGTATCTGATTGATAAACTCCTGAATTTCGTCAAAGGGGACCAGGTATTTTTTTAGTACTCGGGTAAATATTTCAATGGAAGTTTCAAATTCCTCGGGCACCACTTCATCTGCGCCAAGTCTAATAACATCTTCCATTTCCTTAACATATTTGGTGCGCACAATAATAGTAGCCGTTTGTGTAAACTGCCTGATACTGCTAAGCATTTTTTTTGTAGCTCCGGGATCTGAAATGGCAATGACGATCACTCTCGCTTCCTGTATATGAGCATGTTTTAGAATCACTGGATTAGTGGCATCTCCAAAGATGATGGGCTCATTATTTTTTTTAGCCTGTTCAAAAGTTTCAGGATTTGCATCCAGAATCACATAAGGGATTTCCGCTTTTCTGGCAGCTTTCGAAATATTTGTACCATTAATGCCGTATCCAATGACCACCAGATGATCGTGAAGATTTTCTTCTGAAAATTCTTCTTCTTCCATACTGGAACTTTTTTTAATATTTTCCAGACGTTTTCTTACTGCAGCAGGAATTGGAGCTTTTAAAATAGCATAAGTCATTCTGGGTGCCGCAGAAATTAAAAACGGCGTAACTCCCATAGTGATAATAGAGATCGCTAAGAAATATTGATAAATATTTTCAGGAATAATGGCATTTTCCTTTCCTACTCCTGAAAGTAATAACGAGAATTCCCCAACCTGAAATAAACTGAATAAGGCGAGAAAAATAGTTCTTACCGGATATTTAAGAATAAGTACGGTCACTCCCACCACCAACATCTTAAGCAGGATGACCCCAATTACCAGTAATAGAATATTGAGCAGATTGCTAAAGAAGAATTCAAGATTTAAAAGGGTTCCTACGGAAATAAAGAAGAAGCTGATAAAGATTTCCCTAAACGGAAGTACGTTAGCAGTAGCCTGATGGCTATAATCAGATTCAGAAATAATGAGTCCGGCGAAAAAGGCGCCGAGAGCCAGTGAAAGTCCTACGGTTGAGGTAAGCCAGGCTACGCTAAAGCAAAAAACGACCACCGTTAAAATAAATAATTCCTGATTTTTTGTCTTTACCACCCAACCAAAGATTTTTGGTGCCACAAAACGGGCGAGTATATAAACGATCACCAGCACCAATAATATTTTAAGAACCATTATGACGATCGTAGAAAGGATGTTGGGCGTTTCTCCTGCCAATAACGGGGTAAAAAGCATCATAGGAACCACAACTATATCCTGGAATATCAAAATTCCAAGGCCAATTTTACCATGCGGCGTAGAAATTTCCCCTTTTTCCTGAAGTAATTTCAGTACGATGGCCGTACTGCTTAAACTGAAAAGAAAACCTAAAAAGATAGAGGTGTTTAAGGGTAAACCAATAAAATATGAAATAGCGGCGGTGATGGCTATAGTTCCCCCAACCTGTAGACCTCCTCCCACGAAAATGATCTTTTTTATAGAAGCAAGTCCTTTTAAGGATAGTTCGATCCCGATAACAAACAGAAGAAAGATAATACCTATTTCTGAGAGTAATTCCACCTCATGCTGGGAGCTAATTAAGTTAAATGCGTGAGGTCCCGCGATGATTCCTGCGAGAAGGAAACCTAGAATTGCAGGAAGTTTTAAACGCTGAAAAACAAGGATGATCACAATGGATAATCCTAAAATAATAACAATATCCTGAAGAATAGGAATTTCCATAGATTGGTTGGTTTTTTCAGAAATTAAAGATAATAAGTTGAGATGGTTATAAAGAACAGGAAGTAAAAAAAAAGAGGCTGTCTAAAAAATCCCGAACACGCCATCCTGAATTTGTTTCAGGATCTTAACTAATTGAAATTATAATCAGTAGAAGCTGAGTCAAATTCAGCCTGACGAAATAAGGACTTTTTAGACAGCCGCTTATAAATTACTTAAATGTTACATTATCCTTTTAACCAGGCATGTCTTAACTCCATTTGTTCACCATCTGGATTTTGAATTTCAACCATCTTCATTTCCATATCCATTGGTTTAGTAATTTTTCCTTCCAGATTTATTTCCTCGCCTTCTCTTATCACGATCATGCTAATCTCGTCACCTTCTTTCCAGCTATTCGATGCAGTGATAAGTTCATACACATTTTGAATGTTATACTCAGTTCCGTTAACAGATTTTAGAGTGTCCCCACCCTGAACTCCCAGATCTTTAAGAAAGGTATTCAATTCTATATCCTTTCTAAACATGATCTGCATAGTAGCCTGGTTAGCGGTAATATACGGAGTTTGACCTTTTAGAAAAAAGCCTACCTCACTCATTACTTCTTTTTCTTCCAAACCGGCTTTTGCAAAGAACTCATTATAAGGAATAGGAGTAGTACCAGTGATATAGGTGTCAAAGAAATCCTGAATCTCAGGATAAGTCAGCTCTACGATATCAGAAATTAACTGGTCGTCATCAAAAGGCCTGTCTTTTCCGTACTTGGCATTTAATTTTTTCATCAGGTCTAGAATCCCCATTTTGCCACCGCTAAGCTCTCTTAATCGAATATCCAAAGCCATACCTATAAGTGCTCCTTTTTGGTACACATTGTAATAACTATCCTTATACTCATCTGTCAGGATATTTTTACTCATCACTGTAAATGGAACGGTATCGTCAAATCTTTTGGAAATATTGATTTTATCTACCATCCTGTCGTAGAATTCCTGATTGCTGATAAGCCCCTGATTCACCTGGAACAGATTTGCGAAATATTCAGTTACCCCTTCGTACAGCCATAAATGTTGTGACATTTTGGGATCATTATAATCGAAATAATGAACTTCTTTAGAATGAATTCCTAAAGGTGTGATAATATGAAAGAATTCATGGGAAACGATATCGGTCATACTTTCATCTAAAGCTTTGGCTTCCATGGTTTCAGGCATAACCACCACAGTAGAAGTATGGTGTTCCAGAGCTCCAAAATTACCTGCATCTTTCTCACCCGGAGTAGCCGAAAGGTATACCAGGATTGCATATTTATCTGTACTGTTTATATCTCCAAGGAATTTCTTTTGAGCTCGGATCGTTTTCTCCAGGTTTGGTCTTAAGCTCTTCGCTGAAAATTTATCGTTTGGTGAAAAGACATTGATCAACACCTTCATATCCTCCACCATAAAGCTTGTAGTATCGGGACTTGAATACATAATAGGGTTATCTATCACCTCAAAATATCTATCCAGATTATAAATATCGGTTTTAGAGTCAATGGTTTCACCGTCAATGGTTTTATCTATAGTAAGTGCAGTTCCGGCTATCAAATTTGCCGGTCTCTTAATTTCGAGACGGAATCTATTCTCCTTTGTATCTTCAAAGTAACCTACGAAACCGTGAAGGTTCAGGAGGAAATTTTCATCTTTAAGAATATTTGTTCCTGCCATGGAATATACACCTCCTTCATCTTCCCAGTCAAAAGAATCGTTCACCTGGTACATTACTTTATCAAGGACTTTGGCATCTGTAATGGTCCAGCTGTTTTCATCGATTTTCTTGAATGGCATTTCCTTTCCTTTATAATCTATCGCTTTAAAAGCTTCTGAAAATTTTCCGTAATTGTCGGTGGAGTATGTACCGGGTACGGTTTTAGGAATATAAAAAGTGGTAGTATCTGAAGTGAACCTGTCAGGATCTACCGTTACCCAAACTTTATCATTCTCAACATTTACAAGATCTATACTTGCAACTGTGGGTTGTTGAGGTTGAGTTTCAACGACATTTTGAGTTTTACAGGCGAAAAGCATAGTGGCTGTAATAACTCCAAAAATTATTTTTTTCATGTATTGTAAAGTTTAGTAATAAGACTGGAAAAGCATACAATAGTTACAGTTAAAATCAAATTTATAACTTGAGTTTCATAAATTGCGCTGCTTCACCTTGATAAATTTTTATTTATTTTCAGTGGTGTCCAATAAAAATTTTAAAGAAGGAAGCTTAACTCAGTATTTTCGATAGTTGAAAGCCTTTTACTATTATCTATATCCTGCTTTTACAAATTTTTGAATTGTGGCATTTCTTTGATAAATACAATTTCAGACTTACTGTATTTATCAGATAGTTAAGTACAAGTCTAAGTTCAAATACCTAAAAGTGAAACGGTCTAATTTCTTTAACCGGACATGGATAATTTATTTTAAAACATATAAAACCCGGCAATCACCGGGCTTTATATGTTTGTAAAATTCCAGAGTGATTATGCTCTCACATGGCCTTCACCTAAAACGTAGTACTTGTTAGTTACTAATTGTTTAAGACCTAACGGACCTCTGTGATGAAGTTTATCCGTAGAAATTGCCAGTTCAGCACCAACTCCCATTTGTCCGCCATCGGTGAATCTTGTAGAGGCATTATGATACACAGCGGCACTGTCTACCTGCTCCATAAAGTTCATAGCGTCTTCCTTATTAGTGGTGATAATAGAAGCAGAATGTCCGCCTGAATATTTATTGATCTTCTCTATAGCATTTTCCATCCCATCAATAGCTCCAATAACGATCTTCATGGCCAGGAATTCTTCATACCAGGTATCTTCAGAAGGGACTTTCTCTTCATCGGTCAGTACTTTTGAAACTTCCTCGTCTACAAGAATATTCACTTTATTATCTCTGAATAGTTCCTGAAGCTCTTTCAGTTTAGACTCAAAACCTTCAATATTCTTATCTACCAGTACTTTGTCAAGGGCATTGCATCCGGAGATCTTATCGATCTTGGCGTTCAGCATCACCTTTTTTGCTACTTCAAAATCGGCATTTTCAGAAACATAAAGGAAATTATTTCCTCTACCACTTACTAAAACAGCTCCGGTAGCATGTTCTTTCACAAAGGCAATCAATCTTTCACCACCACGAGGAACGATAAGGTCTAATTGCTCCGGCGGATTTTTTAGAAATTCCTGGGTTTGAGTTCTGTCCAGGTGTAACAATTTGATCCATTCTTTTCCAAGTCCGTTTTCTTCCAGCGCTTCATGCCAGCACTCTTCAAGGATCTTGTTACTATTAATGGCTTCTTTACCACCTTTTAGATAGATCTTATTATTGGCTTTAAAAGCAAGCACCGCAGCCTCAATGGTTACATCTGGCCTGGATTCATAAATGATCATAATGTTTCCAAAAGGAGCAGTTTTGTTGGTAATATCAAGACCGGTGTCCAGTTTACGGTGTTCGATTACCTGTCCCACCGGATCGTCCTGATCCATCACTTCCTTTACAGATTGTATCATTCCGTCTACTTTCTTTTCGTCCACGATAAGGCGGTCATACATAGCCTGATCGTCTTTTGAAAAAGCTTCCAGATCTTTTTTGTTTGCTGAAATTATTTCAGCACGTCTTTTATCCAGGATATTCATCATGGATTTAAGTACGTTATTTTTGGTTTCAGATTTTATCAACTTCATTTCTTCGTTTCTTTAGTTTAGTTAAACTTTATTTTATGAGGTAAACTTGGTGCCAACGGGTTTTCCGGCCATAATATCCAATATCACATTATCACGTTTTCCGTTGGCGATATAAGTAGGAATATTTTTGGCAGCGGTACCTTTGGCAATCTTTATTTTAGATTCCATGCCGCCACGACCTTCACCTTCACCTTTATCAGATTCCTGAACATATTTTTCAACATTTTCATCAATCTGAACTTTATTCAGTTTTTCGGAATCATCATGTTCCGGATGTCCTGTATATAAACCTTCGGTATCGCTTAAGATAATAAGTTTTTCAGCACCAATCAATTCGGCGACAAGACTTGCGAGTTCATCATTATCAGAGAACATAGACATGGTCACAGATACCGCATCATCTTCATTTGCAATAGGAATAATCCCTTCAGAAAGTAAAGATTCATAGCAATTGATCATATTTTCCCTGTGGATACCGGGGCTAAAGTCTCTTTTAGTGGCCAGGACCTGTGCGCAACGCATTCCATAATCATGAAAAATACTGTAATAATGGCGCATCATACGCGGTTGCCCTACTGAAGAATATACCTGTCTACGCTTACTGGCATCTTTTATATTTATTTCTCCCAGTATTTCTTTTCCCGCAATTGCAGAACCTGAAGAAACAAGGACCACCATGATGTCTTCTTCATATAATGTGGCAATTTGTCTTACCAGGCTTTTGAGTACCGGGCCTAAAATTCTATTGTCTTTGTTGGTCATTACATTGGTTCCAACTTTTACAACAATCCTTCTTTTTTTATCCATTTTTAACTTCTTTCGTTAGTTAAGTTTTGAATTATTTTTTCTCTTCTCCTAATTCTACTGCACGATCAAAAGCAGCATAGGCAGCATCTTTAATTAATTCTTTAACATTATTATCATCCATGGAATCTAAAGCAGCCCTTGTTGTTCCTCCTTTAGAAGCTACACGATTCATCCAGGTATCCGGGGAAAGATCGTTTTGGTTAAAAAGTTCAACAGCACCTTCAAAAGTTTGACTTACCAGGACTTTAGAGTCATTTTTAGAGAATCCCATTTTTAGGGCGGCTTCTAACATGGAGTTCATAAAGTAGAAAACATAAGCTGGTCCACTACCTGAAATTCCTGTAGAGGCATCTATATAATTTTCGCTTTCAACGTGTATAGACTTTCCTGTAGTATCTAAAAGGTTCCGCACCATTAGAAGTTCTACTCTGGATACTTCGCTGGATTCTGTATAAGAAGTAACACCTTTTCCTACCTGAGCAGGCAAATTAGGCATGGAACGTACCACTTTTTTAACCGCAAGTCCTTCCTGAATTTTTGCGATTGTGACACCGGCCATCAGGGAAACAAATATCTGTTCCTGATTCACCATAGGTTGCATTTCTTCAAAAAGATCATCACAGTGATACGGCTTCACAGCTATAAATACCATATCTGCTTTGGGCAGGCATTCTTCCAGGGATTCATATACATCAAAATGATCAAGATCTCTTAATCTTGCAATCACATCTGCCGACTTATCGAAAATCATAAGATTTCTCCGGTTAAGCATTGCAGATTGTGCCATTCCTTCGGCATAAGTTAATCCCATATTTCCTGCTCCAATAACTAATGTCTTCATTTTTAAATTTTTGGTTCAATATATCAGCTTTCTGCTGATTAGATCTGTGCCTAATTGGACAAATACCGTGCGACAATCCCCTTATTAGCGCTGATAATTGGTTTAATCAGATAATTTACCCTGATTTTCTGAAAGTAGGCATTAATAAAAACTTAAATTCTCATGTGATTTCCTAAATTTTAGGGGATATAAGTTGCGAAATTTGCAATTTATGGTGGCAATCGATGTTTTTATATAAAAAAATAGCCATCGTTTTAAAAAATATGTAAAACATAAATTTTGGAGATTGGAGATAACTCTACAACTTCTTAAAAAAATGTTATTTCTAATTCCGAATTCTTAAAAAAGAAGAATTTTGCAGGAATGGCAAAATTGCTGCAAGAATGTCAGGTTTAAGGGCTGAAGCCGTACAAAATAATAATTAGATGCTCTTTTAGGATAAATTTTCAAAGCAGAAAAATGAGTATTCAGCTGAAACTGCCAGTAATTACTGAGCATTTGACTCAAGAAATATTTGAATTGTGTTACTGAATTTGGAAAAATTACCCTATAATTATCGATTCGTAATAATTAATTGGATTATTACCTAAAAAACTACTACTCAGATTAATGAAAAGTGTTAAAGAGAATTCTACAGTAGAATCTGTAAGGGAGAAGAATATTGAATTACCGAGAATTATTGCCGTTGGAGCTAGCGCTGGAGGACTTGAAGCGTTAAAAACGTTCTTTAAAAATATTCCTGCTGGTGATAAAAGTGCGTATGTAATAATTCAGCATTTATCTCCAGATCATAAAAGTATGATGGGTGAACTACTTCAGAAAAGCACCAGTCTCCCTATTGTGCAAATAAAAGATCAAATGGAGGTGAAGCCTGGTCACGTGTATCTCATTCCGCCGGCAAATAACCTTATCCTCGAAGATGAAATTCTTCGGTTAACCGATAAACCTAAGAATCATACTCTCAACCTTCCTATAGATATCTTTTTTGAATCTCTGGCAAAACAGCTTAAGGAAAGGGCGATTGGTGTGGTATTAAGCGGTACAGGTAGTGATGGTACAAGAGGGGCCAGGGCTATAAAAGAAAATGATGGGATGGTCATGGTGCAGGATCCAGGTGAGGCCAAGTTCGATGGAATGCCTAAAAGTGCCATTAACACAGGCCTTGTAGATTATATTTTACCCGCAGATAAAATGGGGTCAGAATTACAGGATTTTATCTCTAGTCCGCCAATATTTCATTTTAAGGATGGCGATGTCCAGTATGATGAAAATGAACTCAATAAAATCCTTAATTATATTAACGATGAGGTAGGGCTTGATTTTAGGGAATATAAGTATGCTACCCTGGCCAGACGGGTTGCTAGAAGGGTAAATATTTGTAAATGCAGTAATCTTAAGGATTACTACAGGTTTCTAGTAAGTGAAAAAAAAGAGGTTGAGATCTTATACAGGGAATTCCTGATAGGGGTAACGAAATTCTTCCGTGATGAGGAGGTATGGAAAGTATTGAGAAAAGAAGTCTTTCCAAAGATGATCAGTGAAAAGGAAGATGGGGATATTTTAAAAGTCTGGGATGTTGCCTGTAGTACCGGGGAGGAAGCATATTCCTTTGCAATGTGCCTCCACGAAGAAATGGAAATCCAGGGAAAAAGAATTGAAATAAAGATTTTCGCTACAGATATTTCCCAACCACATCTGGAGATTGGAAGTAAAGGAATCTATCCAGAAAGTATTGTAGCTGATGTTCCAAAGGATTTTTTGCTAAAGTATTTTCTTAGTAAATCCAGTAGCTACCAGATCTCGGATAAAATTAGGAGATC
The DNA here is from genome assembly GCF_029937855.1 of Christiangramia sp. Classification (GTDB taxonomy): domain Bacteria; phylum Bacteroidota; class Bacteroidia; order Flavobacteriales; family Flavobacteriaceae; genus Christiangramia. The sequence continues at coordinate 26,917 of NZ_JAPYPC010000016.1, read as the reverse complement.
TGTTGTTTTCTCCAGACATAACCTCATTAAGAACCCACCCTTCAGCAATATGGATATGGTGGTGTGTAGAAACCTTTTGATCTATTTTCAAAACAGTATCCAGAAGAAAGCGCTAAATATGCTGCACTATGCCCTAAAGAAAGATGGCATTCTTGTATTGGGCACAAGTGAAAGTGTACATACGCATAAAGAACATTTTGTTGAAATTGACCGTAGGTGGAAGATTTATAAAAATATAAAGCCGAGTACCCGTCTAAAGAATGGAATAAGCCATGCAAATATTTCCGCTAGCATTACCAAAGAGCTTTTAAAAAACAAGCCTGATGAGGAGCGAAAACTTTACAAAACACATTCCAATCCCATTCGGCAAAAGTTACAGGGAGAATTAAATGAAGCGATCATGGATCAGTTTGGGGGAGCTTCGGTTTTCGTAGATTCAGAATATAATATTTTACAGGCTGTTGGAGAATTTAGGAAGTATGCTAATCTTCCGGTTAGTGGTTTTTCTATCAATTTGCTGGATATGCTGGATACCGAATTGAAATTTGTAGTTCAGTCCACTTTTAATAAAGCTTTTAAAGAAGAAAAGAAAGTGGTGTATAGCGATGCAGTGATCAGGCAGGGTAGTAAGAAAATAGGTGCCAATATTATAGTAAAACCTTTTAAAGACCATAGTTTAGAAGGGGAAACGAATTATGTGATCACTTTTATTGAAAAGGAAATCAATTTTGAAGAAATAACAGAAGTTGCCAAAATTAGTCCATCACAACAAACCAAGGAATATGTAGCCAGACTGGAAAATGAACTGAAGCAAACTAAAGAAGATCTTAAAGCCTCTTTGGAAGAAATTGAAACAAGTAACGAAGAATTGCAGGCGGCTAATGAAGAACTATTGGCGTCTAATGAAGAATTACAGAGTACAAACGAAGAACTCCAAAGTGTTAATGAGGAAATAAATACGGTGAATGCCGAGAATATTCAAAAGATGGAAGATCTCGCCGCTTTGAATGCAGATATGAACAACCTGCTGAAAAGTACTGATATTGGAGTTATTTTCCTTGATTCAGATTTTAAGATCAGAAAATTCACCCCTGCCATTAAAAAACATTTCAGCCTTATAAATGGGGATATAGGCAGACCCATAGATAATTTCACAAATAGTTTCGGTTTAAGCCGAAAACAAAGTTTTCTGGATCGTTGCCAGAAGGTATTAGAAACAGGTAAAATACTTGAAAAACATATTGTTTCCCGGGAGGGAAAGAATTATTTGCAGAGGATTTCACCTTATAGAGAATCAAAGGGCGAGATTAGTGGCGTAGTGATTACTTTTATCGATATAGAAACAATTCAGAAGTCCAGGGAGAAATTAATGGCCAGTGAAAGGCGTTTCAAATCTTTCTATGAAGAGGACCCGGTATTACATATAAGTATAGATCCCAAAACTTCAGTTATTGTGCATTGCAATAAGAAGGTCATTCAAAAATTAGGTTATAAATCTAAAGAAGACCTAATAGGCCGTCCCGTTTCTGAATTATTTGACCAGGAATACCCACTTAATACTCAAAAGCTTAAATCCAGCATTAAAAAATCTGGTGAGATTATTAATATAGAGCAGTACATGGTTACTAAAAAGGGTAAAAGCTTACCGGTAATCCTCAATGCTACTGCTGAAAAAGATGAACATGAAAATCTCATAACCATCCGATATACCTGTGTGGATATTTCAGCATTGCACAAGGCCCAGGAACAGTTAAGAGAACAAAAAAATGATCTGGAAAGGGCTAACCGTGATCTGGAACAATTTGTTTCTATATGCTCCCACGATCTCCAGGAACCATTAGCGACCATTAAATTTGGTAGTGATGTTCTGGGCAAGATGTATGCGAGTCAATTGGATGAAAAAGGAGAGAATTATATAAAATATATTAAGGACGCTTCAGACAGACTTTCGGCTCAAATACGTGCTCTTCTGGAACATTCGAGAATTGGAAAGAATGGTAAAAAGTCCCATATAGATACCAAAGAGATCGTAGAGGTTGTAAAGTACGACCTGGGCAAGAGCATTAAAGATAGAAATGCTAGAATACATACCGGGGCTTTACCACAGTTAAAGGGGTATGAAGTGGAATTGCGACTGTTATTCCAAAACCTTATTAGCAATGCCATTAAGTATGTGCCAAAAGATAGAAATCCAGAAATTCGTATTTCAGCTTATAAAGAGGATAAACATTGGGTCTTCTCTATTATGGATAACGGTATAGGGATTTCTAAAGAAGATCAACGCAACATTTTCACCATTTTTAACCGGGTTCCAGGGAATGATGATACCGATGGGACCGGGGTTGGACTTGCCCATGTAGAAAAGATCGTACTTCTGCATGAAGGAACTATTTGGGTGGATTCACAGGAAGGAGTAGGAAGCACCTTCTATTTTAAATTAAAAGCCTAAGATTTTAATGAACAATCATATAGGCTATCCCAAAAATATAGATCTTTCAAGTTGCGAAAAAGAACCTATCCATATTATTGGAGTTACGCAGGCACATGGGGTTTTAATTGCCTGTGATAAAAATACAGGCAAAATAACCCAGGTTAGTGAGAACACTAAGGAGTTATTCAATATTTCTGCGGAAGAACTGTTGAATAAGCAGCTTACGACCATTATTGAAAAAGAACTCGTTGAAAAACTGCTCTCCATTAGTGATGAAGAAGGTGTTTTTATAGTGGAAGAGGTGAAAATTAATACCAATAATTTCGTTTTAATTCCCCACATCAGTAGAGAACATCTTATCCTGGATATTGAACCTCTGGAAAATAAAGCCGATAGTTTTCACTTTCAAAAGGAACTCAGCAGTTTACTCAGCACTTTAAGTGCTTCAGAGAATGCAGAAAAGCTTTGCCGGGATGCTGCCAGGATCACAAAATCGATCTTTGAATATGATAGGGTGATGGTTTACAAGTTTGACGAGGAGTGGAATGGGAAGGTAATCGCAGAAGAATTAAACGAGGGTATGGAAAGCTGGCTGGGCTTACAATATCCGGCCAGTGATATCCCAAAACAGGCGAGACAGTTATTTCTTAAAAACAGGGTTCGTACTATTTCAGATGTCAATTATTCGCCTGTTAAGATTATCCCTCAGTTTTCACCTTTGACGCAGAAAGCTTTAGATCTTTCAAATTCAAAATTGAGGGGAGTTTCGCCTATACATATAGAATATCTTCAGAATATGGGGGTAGGAGCTTCGCTAACGGCTGCCCTTATTAGTAACGGAAAGCTATGGGGATTACTGGCCTGCCATCATTACAAACCAAAGTTTATTAATTATTATCAGCGCCAAACCTGTGAATTTCTAATCCAGATATTTTCAAATGAATTGTCTCTGAAAGATTCTAATACTTTTCTTGCAAGTATTGATAAGGTGGATGATTTTCACGCGAAACTTATGGATCAAATTCAGCAGGCAGAGAGTATAAAAAAAGGACTTAGTTCAATCTCTTTAAAGGTGACCGATCTTTTTGATTGCAATGGTGCTGCCATTGTTTTAGACGGAAAAATAAAGCTGGTAGGGGAGAGCCTTCCGAAAAAATACATCAGGAAATTAATTAGAGAATTCCTGGCCCCAAAGAGCGATCATCTTTTTTTTACAAAAAATCTCTCACAGGTGTATCCGGAAGCTGAAGGTTTTAAAGAAGCAGTATCTGGTATTTTGAGCGTTCGTCTTGGAAAAAGCGGACAAAATTTTCTTATTTGGTTTAGACCAGAAGTTTTGCAAACGGTAGAATGGGGAGGAAATCCAGACAATAAAGCTACCTATGATGAAGAAAAGAAACGTCTTAGCCCGAGAAAATCTTTTGAAAAATGGAGTGAACAGGTAAGGGGTGTGGCAAATGCCTGGAAAGATTTTGAAATAAGGGGAGCAAGAAAATTAGGAGAGAGTGTAGGTTATGTCATTCTGGAAAATCAAAAGAAGAAAATTGATAGCCTGCACAAACAGATAACTGAAGCTCATAGTGAGCTGGAACTATTTAGCCAGGGATTATCACATGATCTTAAAGCGCCGCTTCGGGGTATTGATGGATATGCTCATATCCTAAAAGAAGACCATTATGCAGAGCTTCAGAAGGAAGGTCAAATGGCGGTGGATACAATTTTGAGCTCTGTAGAAGAGATGCGAGAGCTTATTGACAATATACTTTCATTTGCCGGAGTTTCAAATCTGGACATCCATAAAAATATAAACTCCACCAATAATATGGTTCAGGATATACTGGTTTCTTTTAATGCGAAATCGAATTATCCCAATACCAAAATTATCGTGGAAAAAAACCTGCCAAAGATAGTGGGTGATAAAAGAATGCTTATCCAGGTGTGGTCTAATCTTATTTCCAATGCTTTCAAATATAGCGAGAAAAGTGAAAATCCTGAAATAATAATAGGTAGTGAAGTGCTTGATAGAAAAACTATTTATTATGTGAAAGACAATGGGATAGGCTTCGATCCAAAATATAAAGAAACGATCTTCGACCTATTTTCAAGACATTCAGGAGAGCATTATCAGGGAACGGGTATAGGTTTGGCCATTGTAAAAAAAATTCTGGAAAAACATGATGGAGAGATATGGGCCGAAAGCACAGAAAATTCCGGTTCTACATTTTACTTTCATGTTTAACTCTCAGTTATTGTTTAATTAGGCTTTTAGCATTATTTTCGCCAATATCCACGAAGGGAATGATTAACAGGAAACTAAACATCTTATTAGTAGAGGATAATCAAAATGATGTCTTTCTAATAAAAAGGCAGGTTAATAAGATAATCTCCCATCCTGTTATTGAAGTGACCGATAACCTGGAGGGCTGTAAAGACCAGCTGGTGAATTTTGCGCCAGATGTGGTACTTTCAGATTATAACTTACCTAAATGTACCGGTCTCGATATTTTGGATATGGTAAAAGATTTTGACCCGAATATCGAATTTATATTTATTACTGGAACCATCCAGGATGAAGAGCTTGCTGCTAACACTATTCTTAATGGGGCTTCGGGATATATTCTAAAAAAACATATAAATAATCTGGGTGAGAAATTAGAGCCACTCCTCAAAAAAGTGGTAATAAATATGGTGTCCAGGGATGAACTGCGTGAGAGGATCAGGACTAATAAAATTACTGTGAATCAAATATATAGTTATCTGGATAAAATGAATTCAGATAATGTTGAGCAACGGGCCAATATAAATCAAATTAAGGAGTCTATAGAACGTTTTAACCTGGAAGATGGCAGAGATATTGAATAGATTACGGGAAGCAACCAAACAACTGCACAGCGATATTGAAAAAGACAATATCGCCAATAAAGTAGTAGATCATTCTATTAGCCTTACAGAATATAAACTTCTTCTTTTTCAAAATTATATGGCCTATAAGGCTGCTGAAGCTGAGGTTGAAAAGTTTATTCCGGAATATAAAGCCAGTAAGACTTATCAACTTGAACAGGATTTGAAGGGATTAGGCCTTTTAGATATCAATTCCACCCTGGATTTTCATTGTCAAAATAAAGCGGAAGCCATTGGTGCGGCATATGTTATTGAAGGCTCAGCAATGGGAGGGATGCTTATAGGAAAGGAGCTCAAAAGTTGCGGTTCACTTAATTCTATTCCAAACCAGCTTTTCTTCACAGGCGAAAGGAGTAGCATGCAAGGGTGGAATAGCTACCTAAAATATCTGCGATCCTGTGAGTTCTCAGAACAGGAAATCACGGCGGCCAGCAATAAGGCAAAAGAGACTTTTTTACTTTTCAAACAGGCATTTGGCCTGGAGCTTTCAAATTCCTAAAATTCCTATTTCACGGGTTGTTTTAGATGCGATTTTTAGTTAGGTTTAGGTTTTCTAAATCCAAACGAATGCGTCATTTCACTCAGTTTATTCTTAGTGCGTTTATAATACTTTTCTTCAACCTTCAATTAACAGCTCAGGGTGGAAGAATTCCGGTTCCAGCAAAGAATGGCATGGTGGCGAGCAGCCATTATTTAGCTTCTGAAGTTGGAAAGGATATTCTGGTTCAGGGAGGAACAGCGGTAGATGCAAGTATCGCCACGGCATTTGCTTTAGCGGTAAGCTTACCTTCTGCCGGAAATATTGGTGGTGGCGGCTTTTTGGTCTATCAGGGTTCAAATGGAGAATCTACAAGCTTCAATTTTAGGGAAAAAGCTCCTTTGGCCGCCACCAGGGATATGTACCTGGATGAAGATGGCAATATAAAGGATAATTCAAATCACGAAGGTTTACTCTCGGTAGGTGTCCCGGGAACAGTTGCAGGTTTATACAAAGCACATCAGAAATACGGTAAACTCTCATGGTCTAAACTGGTGCAGCCCGCTATAGATATTGCTGAAAAAGGTTTTCCCGTAAGCCCGCCCCTGGCAGGATTTTCAAATTGGGTTTTTGAAAATAAGGATGAGTATAAATCTACAGCTGCTATATTCCTGAAAAATGGACAAACTCCTTTAGAAAATGGAGATATCCTTATTCAGAAGGATCTGGCAGAAACTTTAAAGCGAATTAGGGATAAAGGAGCCGATGGATTTTATAAAGGTAAAACTGCCAGTTTGGTTGCAGATTTTATGAAAGCTCATGGTGGAATTATTACCAAAAAAGACCTAAATAAATATGAAGCCGAAGAGATGCAGACAATAACTGGTAATTATCGGGGTTATGAAATTATAGGAATGCGCCCGCCGAGTTCCGGAGGAGTGGCAATTATTGAAATGCTGAATATCCTGGAAGCCTATGATCTAGAAGAAATGGGGCATAATTCAGCCGAAAGCCTTCACTTTATTACTGAAGCAATGCGACGAGCCTTTGCAGATCGCGCACAGTTCCTGGGAGATCTTAATTTTAATGAATATGTACCTATAGAAGAATTAACTTCTAAAGAATATGCCGGGAAATTAAGGGAGGGAATTGAAAATGAGAAAGCTTCCAAAAGTGATTCTGCTAATTTCAATAAAGCACATTTATTATACGAAAGTCCTCAAACTACCCACATTTCCGTAGTGGATAAAGAAGGGAATGCCGTATCACTTACCTACACTCTTGAGCAGTCTTATGGTTCAAAAATAGTGGTGGAAGGCGCAGGATTTTTACTGAATAATGAAATGGGTGATTTTAATGCCATACCCGGTTATACCGATACTAAAGGAAGGATTGGCACCAGGCCCAACCAGATCGAACCTGAAAAAAGGATGCTTTCCAGTATGAGTCCCACCATTGTTGCAAAAGATGGGAAACCTGTAATTGTGATTGGCTCTCCTGGTGGACGAACCATTATCAATACCGTTCTACAGGTGATTATAAATATGATCGATTATAAGATGGATATAGCGAAGGCAATAGAATCCTCGAGAATTCATCACCAATGGCTACCCGATGTTTCTTATTTCGAAGAATGGGGCTTTTCACCAGATACCCAAAGGATTTATAAGGAAATGGGGCATGAAATTGAAACCAGAAATAGTCAGGGTAGGGCAATGGGAATTTTTATAGATCCCGTAACCGGTATGTTGGAAGGCGCTGCAGATAGCAGAAGTTATGATGGAAAGGCGGTAGGTTATTAAAGATCAACCTGGTTTAGTTCCAGAACCTCACCGGCATCCATATTTTCGATAGTTTCGTTTCCTATTCGTACTCGTACCAGCCTTAGTGTTGGAAATCCAACAGCTGCCGTCATTTTTTTCACCTGGCGAAACTTACCTTCAGTAAGAATAATGCTAATCCAGCTGGTGGGGCCGTGACGCTCGTCCCTGATCTTTTTGGCCCGTTCCGGGAAAGTTGGACTTTGTTCTATTTTTTTGACTTCACATTCAAGGGTTTGATAAGGTTTCCCATGAATACTTATTTCTACACCTTTCTTTAATTCTGAGATTGCCTCATTGGTTATAATGCCATCTAACTGCACGTAATATTCTTTTTCGCTGTTGCCAGCAGTTATCTTTGTGCTGAGTTTTCCATTGGTTGTAAGAAGGAGTAAGCCTTCAGAATCCTTATCAAGTCTGCCAATTGCCATGGTGCCTTCAGGAAAATCGTATAATTCCCCTAAAAGCCTGGGCTTTCCTGCTGCTTTTTGGTTAGTGATAAACTGACTTAAAAATCCGTAAGGTTTATATATTTTAAAATGTGTATGCATTTCAGAAAATGTAAAGTAAAAGTAAAAGACCAACTATAATTTTATCTTACAAATTTCCCTATGGCTCTGCCACGGGGTTTCCGCTTCACCTCTCCTCTTGCATCCGACAACCGCAGGGAGAGGAATGCCCGGTCGGAACTGTTTTTTTGCAGTTCCGGGTGAGGGGAAATAAAAAAATCGGCTTTTGGCCGGGGAGGCCAAAATGAAACCGGCGAAATAGCCCTAGATTTTACCTTGGGGATAGTCGGTTTCAAGAAATTTTTTATTTCATTCCCGGCTGTTTGATCTGGAAATCTTCATCTTTCTTAGCCTTATCTACCATCTTCTCTACTTTTTTAAGCAATGCTTTACTGTCATAGATTATTCCGTCTTTTATGGTATATTTTACTCCTCCCACTCTTACTACTTCATTATCGTCGGTTAGTTTAATGGCGCCGGTTCCATAGAGAACTTTAAGATTTTCTAAAGGGTTTTCTTCCACGAGTACAAGATCTGCAAGTTTTCCAACCTCAATAGTTCCGATTTTGTCATCCATGTTCAAAGCTTCTGCGCCGTTGAGGGTTGCAGCCCTGATAACCTCTAAAGGATGAAAACCGGCTTCCCTTAATAATTCCATTTCACGTATATAAGCAAAACCATATAGCTGAAATATAAAACCGGAATCCGAACCTGTGGTCACACGACCCCCGCGATTCTTATATTCATTCACAAATTGCATCCAGGTGCTGAAATTTTGTTTCCAGGCAACTTCTTCTTCAGTTCCCCAGTAATGCCAATAGGAACCATGGCTTATTTTGCTGGGCTGATAAAATCTCCATAAGGAGGGTAGGGTATAGGTTTCATGCCATTCTGCGCGTCTTGCCCTCATAAGATCCCTGCTGGCTTCATAGATATTAAAGGTTGGATCTAGAGTAAAATCAAGTTCCAGAAGCTTATCCATGGTTTCATTCCAGTGGTCAGTGCCGGGTTTTGTTGCCTGATTCCATAGTTTTCCCGCTTCAGCAAACCGATGTTGTTCATTTTGATAATTATAATCCAAAGGATAATGCTGTACTGTTTTATCATCAAAAAGAGCTTCGGGTAATCCATACCAGTGTTCCATGGAAGTTAGGCCTGCTTTTGCAGAATTCAGGACATTCCATCTCCCCACATTTAGCTGCGCATGGTGCATGGCAGATCCTTTACCCAATTTTGTATTCTCTTCAAGTGCAGCCTTCATGATTTCGGGCGAAGCACCAAAAAATTTAATACCGTCTGCTCCTTTTTCAATATTTTCCCTCACCCATTTTCTTGCTTCCCCTGTGCTTGTTATGGGCTCTTTTCTACCTGAACCAAAGACAGAATAACTAACTATCCTGGGACCGGCCATTTCTCCTGATTTGATTTTCTTTTTTAGCTCTTTTGTCCATTCGATGCCAGGACCGCCAACTTCTCGCACAGTGGTTACTCCATGAGCAAGCCACAGATTAAAAACATATTCGGGAGTGGTACCCTGGGCTTCCCCGCCAATATGGGTGTGCATATCAATAAACCCGGGCAGGAGATACATCCCGCTGGCATCAAGTTCCCTTCCGCCTTCCTTGAGTTTGGGCCTTTTGGACTCTTCTATTTCCACCCCTGGGTAACCTACATTATCTATAGCAGTAATGATATTGTTTTCAATGCTTATATCTACCGGGCCCATAGGAGGCGCCAGGTTTCCATTTATTAATGTTACCCCGCGAATGATAAGCTGTTCGTAAGGGCCGCCCACAATTTTTTGAGAAAAAGAATAGTGTAGGGAGATAAGAAAAATAAGTAAGAAAAAGGAAAGATTCTTCATTTACGGAGTTAGATTTGAATTAAAAAAAAAACCATCCCGGGGCGTGCCCGGGATGGTATGGTAAGAAATTAATTTTTATCCTTTTCAGGAACAGGGAATCCCCGGTCGCGCATTAAAGCGTCTATTTCGGCATCCCTTCCTCTAAATTTTTTATAAGCTTCCGCAGGATCCATGGCATTTCTGGGAGCAAATAGGTATTTAACCAATTTGGCAGCCACCTCTTTATCATAAAAACCTCCAGGAGCTTCCGCAAAAGCTTCTGCAGCATCTGAAGTTAACACATCTGCCCACAAATATCCATAGTAACCGGTAGCATAACCTTCACCTGAAAATACATGTCCGAAATGTGGTGTACGATGGCGCATTACAATTTCTTCAGGCATATTCAATTCTTTCAGTGTTTCTCTTTCAAAAGTATCGGGCTCTATCTCTTCTGGATCTGTTGTATGATATTTCATATCCATTATGGCCGATGCGAGGAATTCTGTAGTGGCAAATCCCTGGTTAAAAGTAGATGCTTTTTTAATCTTTTTCACCAACTCATCTGGAATTACTTCATTGGTCTCGTGATGCCTTAGGAATTGATTGATCACTTTATCTGTAGATAACCATCTTTCCAGTAATTGCGACTGAAATTCAGTATAATCCCTTACGCCACTGTTAAGAGTTGGGTATTCAATGTCTGCGGAAAGAAAATGTAACGCATGTCCAAATTCATGGAAAAAAGTGTTGGCATCGTCCCATGAGACCAGCACAGGCTCTCCGGGTGCTGGTTCTATGAAATTTGAATTATTAGATGCAAGTACCGGTTTTTCTCCCATTAGCTCAGTAGAGCTTCGGTAAGTGGTAGCCCAAGCGCCGGAACGTTTCCCCTGCCTGGCATAAGGATCTAAATACCAAAGCCCCACAATATTTCCTGAATCTTTATCTGTAACTTCCCATACTTTTACATCTTCATGAAAAACCGGTACCGTACCTTCTTCCACCGGGGAAAATTCAAAATTAAAAAGCTCACCGGCAGTAAAGAAAAGCGCCTGGGTAAGGTTTCCAAGCTCTAGATATTGCTTTACTTCCTCACTATCGAGATCATATTTTTCTTTTCTAACTTTTTCTGCATAGAATCTATAATCCCAGGGTTTAATTGTAATATCTGCACCCTCAGCGTCTGCTACTTCCTGCATATCCTTTACTTCTTCCTCAACCCTTGCCAATGCCGCAGGCCATACTTTCATCATAAGATCCATGGCATTTTCAGGATTCTTGGCCATTCTGTTTTGTAAGCGCCACTGCGCATAATTTTCAAAACCAAGTAGTTCTACACGCTCGTCCCTTAATTTCAGGATCTCTTTTACGATCTCGTTATTGTCGTATTCATCTGCATTATCACCACGAGAATAGTAATTATTCCAAACTTTCTCACGAAGTTCCCGTTCTGTAGAGTAGGTTAAAAATGGATCCATGGAGGAGCGTGTATTCGTCACCGCGTATTTACCTTCTTTTCCACGTTCTGCAGCTGCCTGTGCAGCAGATTTCACATAAGATTCAGGTAATCCTCCAAGTTGATCTTCTTCCAGATAGATCACATAATTCTCTTCATCTGCCAGAACGTTACTGGAAAATTTCGTGTAAAGGCTTGATAGTTCCTTATTTATTTCGGCATAGCGTTCTTTATCTTCTTTGTTAAGATCTGCTCCCTGCATGGCAAAATCTTCATAAATAAGATCTACTACCCGTTGTTCTGCTGAATCCAGGGGTTGTTTCTGAGACTTTTCATAAATGGTTTTAATACGTTTAAAAAGCTCTTCATTCTGACTTATTTTAGAAGAAAATTCGGAAATTTCCGGTGCCAGTTCTTTCTGCACTTCCCTAAATTCAGGGCTGGACATATTACTGCTGTAAATTCCATAGTAAATAAAAGCCCTATCCAGTTCCTGTCCTGCTTTTTCCAGCGGAACGATCGTATTTTCGAAAGTGGGGGCAGCCGGGTTTTTCGTGATCTTATCAATATCAGCCAGATGTAATTCCATGCCTTTTCTAATGGCTGGTTTTACAAGGTCTACCTTCATTTCATCGAATGCCGGAACTCCCTGGTAGGGGCCATTCCATTCTGCCAATAATGGGTTATCAATCGTCATTTGTTTTTCTTTTTCCTGGCCATTGGAATAGCCAATAATAAACACCAGAGCAGAAATACTCAGGCCTTTTTTTAATCTTGAATTCATGTTTGGTCTGCTTTAAAAAATAGGCCTGAATATACAAACATTTAGAAAAATTTGAGCAGGCTATTAACATGAAAATTTTATAAGAGCCGGCTTATGTTGAAGAAAGGGAAAATAAGTTTGAATATTGGAAATCACTCATGGCTGGTTAAAGAAACTAGACCGCTTCGCTTTTAGACAATAGAAGCTAGACTTGAGCTTAAATAACTGATAGATAATTAAATTTAAAATTATATTTTTCACAGGAAGACTCAATTCAAAAATTTGTATAAGCAGGGTATAGATAGTAATAAAAGCCTTTGAACTATTGAAAATACTGGATTAAGGTTAATTTTTTAAAATTTTTATCTGACACCACTGATTGGAAATATATCTTAAAGTAGTCTCCGTTCATACTGAACTCCTTTTCGGCATCCCAAGTTATTTTGAAAAATGAATGGTTTAATTTTAAGGATTTCTAAAAAGCGGCTTACTTAGGAAAAGTTGTGAATCTCCAGGAAGGGAATAAAAATTGAAAATCTGATATTCTAAATGAATGGTTCAATAAAATATAAATATTACGCCATGTAACTACTGATTGATGAATGAGTCCCTTAAACATTTTGACAATATCAGATTTTCATTAAAATTTCTTTGATCAAAAGATTGTTTAAGGTACTTATTTATGGGTCTTTCCAAAAGGGGATTTAGCCCCTATTTTCGCATTCATTAATCAGAATTTAGAAACGTATCTTTTAACCTTAAAAATTCCCCAGCGGCTCAGCATCAGCGGTAGTTGGTTATATGAAGTTTATTATTTTTTTTCGGTGTTACCCGAAAGTACTTTTCTGGGGGAGATACCATATTTTGCTTTAAAGATTTTAGAAAAGTAACTTCGGCTGGAAAGACCTAATTCGTATACCACTTCACTAACATTTTTATTTCCGGAGGTGAGCATGTTCAGAGATTTGGTGAGCCTGATATCCCTTATATATTCGTTTACCGTTTTGCCATAAACGGTCTTAAAACCCTCTTGAAGTTTATTAGTATTAACCCCGGCAATTTGAGCGAGATCTGCAACCGTTCCTGTTTTTGAAATATTCGTTTCTATATGTTTTACAGCTGCTTCAATCGCTTTACGGTCTTTTTCCTTTATCTCGTTAGATCCGAAGCGATCATTTTCTTTCATAAACCTGGCTAACATATAACTAAGGATTTCCAGTGCTTTTGCACCTATAAAATTTATCCGCGGAAAACCTTTCAATTCGCAATGCTGGATTTCTTTGATGCTATCAGCAGTTTTAAGACTAAAACTTCCGGTTTCAGAAATACGCTGTAATCCGTCGATATCACTAAAAATTTTATAGAAAACAGGTTCAAGATCGTGGAGATCAAAAGAGAAATATTGCTGAAATTTTAACCTGTCTATCTCCAAATAACACATAGTTATATTCTTTTCTTTAGAAAAAATAATACTATGGGTTTCATTATTTTTTGGAGCTGTGATTAAAAATTCATGATCTGAAATTTTTATTAAATTTTCATCATCATCAAAACGGCTTTCAACCTTTCCGGATACGCAGTAGATAAATCGAATCGGTTTTATAAATGGTTGCGAAATACGAAGGCTGAGATCTGATTGTAATTTACAATGATAGGTATAAAATCCTATGCCATTAGGGAAATTGATCCCCGAGATACTGCCTTCCCCAATATTATTTGGGATTTTAAGTTGAAATTCTCCTAAATGCTCCGAAAAATCAACTTTTAATTTGCTCGCCAGTTCGGGAATAAAATCGTCAACATCATTTAGTTTTAAATGATAATTTTCCATGTTTGATCGATTGAAGTCTTTGTTGGTCAATTCTTAAAATTACAGCCTCCCGTAAAATTAACATAAAAATAGAGGTTAAATTTTTAATAAAACCTAAGAAAAAAGGAGTTTCAGGTTCATTTTTTACCTGGACTCTTTTCGAAGCACCACCAGGGGCGGACTTTTAATTACGCTCAGACTGTTGCTCAAACCAATGCCCATTACCAAAACAATTATTCCCGGCAGTAGAACAAAAAATGGGATCCAAGAAGGGATAAAGGCAGTTTCAAAAACAAAATACCCCAACAATAAGCTGCTAATAAGAGATAATAGAATTCCTGTAAGCGCGCCAATCAACCCGAGGTAAAAATATTCCAGAGCCAGGATTTTTAAGATTTGGTCGCTTCTGGCTCCAAGGGTTCTAAGGAGCACATTTTCTTTAATTCGTTGATATTTACTGGTGCGCACGGCTCCAATTAAAACAATAATCCCGGTAAGGATACTAAAAAACGCCATAAAATTAATTAACCATGAGATCTTGCTCAATATTTGCTCAATAAGTGTGAGCACCTGTCTCAAATCTATGATGGTGACATTTGGAAATTTTTCTACAAGGCTTTGTTGCAGTGCTGCTGAACTGTTCTCATCTGGAACTTTAGTGGTAAGCACTCGAAATTGTGGAGCTTCTTCCAGAACACCGGTGGGAAACACAACTGAAAAATTAAGTTGCATCCTGCTCCAGTCGACAATACGGATACTTCCAACCTTTGTACTTAATAATACCCCCTGCACATTAAAGTCTATTTGGTCTCCTATCTGAACTTCGGCATCTTCAGCAAAATTTTTACTTACAGAAATAGGTATCAGGTTCCCTTCTGTCTTTTGCCCGATCCATTTTCCCTCTTCCAATTCTTCGGAAGAAATTAAAGAATCCCGATAGGTAGTCCTAAATTCATGTTGCAGGATCCATCCATTTACTTTCGAGGTAGTATCCTCCCTAATTTCGTTCACCGACCTGCCTTTTAAATTTTCAACAC
The DNA here is from genome assembly GCF_029937855.1 of Christiangramia sp. GTDB lineage: Bacteria > Bacteroidota > Bacteroidia > Flavobacteriales > Flavobacteriaceae > Christiangramia. The sequence continues at coordinate 11,866 of NZ_JAPYPC010000016.1, read as the reverse complement.
TCATGGTCACGATGGGAATATTCTCGAGAACCGGTAGATTTTGAGAATTTATGGTATTACTAACCGCTTTTTGTTGTTCTGTTTGAACATCCAGCAGGATCATATTCGGGCTTTTGGCCTGCGCTTCCAACGAGGACTGGGCTAATAAAAGATCTTTAGTGAAATAAAGCGTGCTTATTAAAAAAGTTCCGATCCCAATCGCCAGTACCAGGATAAGGGTCTGGTTCTGGGGCCTGAATAAATTTAAAAGGCTTTGTCTCGACACAAATCCCCAACGGGAAGGAAAATTCTTTTTTATGGCTTTCATAAATAAATGTGCAGTTCCGGCCAACAGGGAGAACGTAATGATAATTCCCAGGATAAAAAATATTGAATACTTCCAGTCCTCCAGTAACCAGAAGGCAAAAAGAAAGATAAATAAGAATATTCCTCCAAGTACAAGAAGTGCCGCCCTTCCAGATTTAGATTTTTCAGTATTATCCACCCGAAGAGCTTGCAATGGTGACACGTATAAGGTAGCCATAAGGGGATATAGCGCGAAAAGAAGCGACATTAGTACACCAAGTAAGATACCCATAAAAATAGTACGGGGATAAAATGCGATAGCGACGTCTACCGGTAAAATATCCTGTAAGATAAAAGGAAAAAGCTGTTGCAAAGCCAGTCCCAGTGCCGTTCCAAAAATACCTCCCACCAAACCAATAATGGCAATCTGGATGAGGTAAATTAAAAAGCTTTGTTTTTTGGTGGCACCTAAACATTTAAGCACGGCAACCGACCTTAATTTCTCTTTTATATAGATATGAATAGCACTGGCAATCCCAATACATCCCAGCAGCAGCGCGATAAATGCGACCAGGTTCAGAAATTTTCCAAAATTCTCATAACGTCTTCCCATTCGCTCACTGGTAGACGTATGGGTGTCTAGATCGGCATCGTTGGCATCGAGAATGGGATCTATTTTTTCATCAAATTTTTCAAGGTCGAGTTTAGGATCGGCCAGGAAATAATATTTATACCCAATTCTACTTCCTACCTGTACCAGTCCGGTTTTTTCTATTAATCTATGCGGAACTAATACCGGAGGGGCAATAGAACTAAATATCGCCGCACTACCGGGAACAGATTTCAATGCACCGCCCACAGGCAGTACTAAATTCCCTATTTTAATTTTATCACCGACCTTTATACCTAATTGAAGCATAAGCGTAGCATCTACCAGGGCAGAAGCCTCCTGCTGAAATTCCTTTGCTGCGGAAGCAGGTTCGGTTTCAAGTTCCCCATATAAAGGAAAATTACCTTCTATTCCGCGCACTCTCACCAGTTTGGTACCTTCATTTCCTGGAAATGCCGCCATAGATGCAAAATTAATTTCCCGGGCTTCAGGTCCGCCCAGAGAATCCATGATAAACGATACTCTTTTATTGGGAATCTTATCACTATCAATAATGTAATCGGCGCCCATTAAAGATTTGGACTGCAGCGCAATGTTTTCCTTTAAATTATTGCTGAAAGACTGAATAGAGACCACGGCAGCAATTCCTAAAACAATGGAAGCCATAAAAAGAACCAGTTTCCTTTTACTCGCTTTCCCATCCCTGAAGGCCATTTTTAAAAGCCATTTGAAACCTGCTTTTGAATCTATTTCTTTCATGCTTATACTTTAAGCGTTTCAAGGATTCTTCCACCCTTTAATTTCAAAATACGTTGTGTTTTTTTTGCCAGTTCCATATCATGAGTAACAATTACCAGCGTGGTGCCAGATTCGCGGTTTAGTGAAATAAGAAGCTCCACCACTTTTTGTCCCGTTTCCTCGTCCAGATTTCCCGTAGGTTCATCGGCGAAAAGAATGTCTGGTTTGGTACTGAAAGCCCTCGCCAGAGCTACCCGCTGCTGTTCCCCACCTGATAATTGGGAGGGATAATGATCAAACCTGTCGCCAAGACCAACCTTTTCCAAAAGTTCTTTTCCAATTTTGGTGGCGTTTTTATCGCCTCTTAGTTCCAGTGGTACTGCTACATTTTCCAGCGCTGTGAGCGTAGGTATTAATTGAAAGTCCTGGAAGACAAAACCTACTTTCCGGTTCCTTAGAAGTGCCCTTTTATCTTCACTAAGTTCATTAATAAGAGTGCCACAAAGTTCAATTTTTCCAGAATCAGGCTGATCCAGGCCGGCGCAAAGCCCTAAAAGAGTGGTCTTCCCGCTTCCAGACGGACCCACAATGGCAAAGGTTTCTTTTTCCTCAATCTCGAAACTGATGTCTTCCAAAACCGTTAATTGCCTGGATCCACTTGCATAGGTCTTTTTGAGATTTTGGATGTTTAAAATTTTTGCCATCTTCTATGTTTTAGGTTACTTTATCAGGACAAACAAAATAAAGAAATGATTTTGATTAAATCCCTTAGATTGACAGGAAGCTTGAAAATGTATTTTTCGGCATTGGCTTTTTTGCTTTTTATAGCCTGTGGTGAGAATACAAAAAAAGAAAATACGGAAGATTCCGCCGAAACTGGAAATGAAGAGGTTCAAAAAGAAGAATCCAAAGTAATCCTTTTTTTCGGGGATAGTTTAACCGCGGGCTACGGATTAGAGCAGGGGGAAGCCTTTCCGGCGATTCTTCAGCAAAAGATAGATTCCCTAAACCTGGATTATAAGGTGATAAATGCCGGTTTGAGTGGGGAAACCACTTTCGGCGGAAAAAACAGGATAGACTGGGTGCTTAACCAAAATGTGGATGTTTTTGTGCTGGAGCTCGGGGCAAACGACGGTTTGCGCGGAATTCCGTTACAGGAAACCAGAAATAACCTTCAGGAGATCATAGATTATGTGAGGGCTGAAAATCCTGATATTAAAATTATCCTTACCGGGATGCAGATCCCGCCAAATATGGGACAGGAATATACTGCTGAATTTAAAAGCATCTTTCCCGAACTGGCAGAAAAGAATGATGTTTACCTGATCCCTTTTTTATTGAAAGACGTAGCAGGAATCCCTGAACTAAACCAACAGGATGGAATTCATCCTAATGCGAAAGCACAAAAAATCCTGGCTGAAAATGTTTGGGAGGTTTTAGAGGACGTGATTCAGGAAGAAAGACCGCATTAAGTGAGATTAAGCTTAACGTCTAATATCTAAAAGCGGACAGGAACAATGTTTTATTAAGATACTTGTTCATTTTCTTCATTGATGAAATAACCAACAACCTAAAATTTCACGTTGCCTACACTCCAAATTCCACGATAAATTTGCGATAGGCCGAGAAACTGAAGAGGAACCACGAGCAGAGATCTTCGGCATTTTGTAGTACAAAAAAACTTTATGATTTTCCATTTTTTGTTTAACATATCATTGATTCATTAGCGATTGGGATTTTCTAATTTTAGAAGGGAACTAATCAAAAAAATATTATGAAAGAAGGAGAAGAAAAAAAACCATCTTCTAAAAAATCAGAAGATATGGCCAAAAACACCTCTACTGCAGAGGGAAAAACCATGACAACGAACCAGGGCCTTAAGGTGAACGACACTAATAATTCCCTAAAAGCAGGTGAACGCGGAGCCACGCTTTTAGAAGATTTTATACTTAGGGAGAAGATCACTCATTTTGATCATGAAAGGATTCCCGAGCGTATTGTTCACGCCAGGGGAAGTGGTGCGCATGGTTATTTTGAATTATACGAGAGCCAGGAAGAAATCACCAAAGCTGGGATTTTTACCGATACTTCCAGGAAAACTCCGGTCTTTGTCAGGTTTTCTACTGTAGCCGGTTCTAAAGGTTCGGCAGATCTTGCCCGGGATGTACGGGGATTTGCTGTAAAATTTTATACTGAAGAAGGAATATTTGATCTGGTAGGGAATAATATGCCAATATTTTTTATCCAGGATGCGATGAAATTTCCAGATCTCATCCACTCGGTTAAGCCCGAACCAGACCGCGAAATTCCGCAGGCAGCTTCTGCCCATGATACTTTTTATGATTTTGTTTCCCGGGCTACAGAAACCCTGCACAATCAAATCTGGCTGATGAGTGACCGCGCCATTCCACGTAGTTTTAGAATGATGGAAGGTTTTGGGATCCATACATTTAAACTGGTGAACAAAGAAGGAAAGGTGAGTTTTGTAAAATTCCACTGGAAGCCAAAATTAGGCGTACAATCGGTTACATGGGATGAGGCCGTAAAAATTCACGGTGCCGATTCAGATTTTCACCGAAGGGATCTTTGGGATGCGATCGAATCTGGAAATTATCCTGAATGGGAATTGGGAGTACAGGTAGTGCCAGAAGAAGATGAGCATAAATTCGATTTTGATCTTTTGGATCCAACCAAACTGATTCCGGAAGAAATGGTGCCGGTAAAACGTATAGGGAAAATGGTTTTAAACCGAAATCCAGATAATTTCTTTGCTGAAACCGAACAGGTAGCTTTTCATCCGGGACATGTGGTTCCAGGAATAGATTTCACTAACGATCCTTTATTACAGGGACGATTATTCAGCTATACCGATACTCAGCTTTCCAGACTTGGAAGCCCTAATTTCCCTGAAATTCCTATTAACCGCCCGGTAAATGAAGTTCATAACAATCAGCGGGATGCCCATATGCGCATGACAATAAATAAGGGGAAGACGGCATATTTTCCGAATTCTATAGGAGGTGGTTGTCCTCATCTTGCGAAGATGGCCGAGGGTGGATTCACCACCGCTGAAGAACGAATCGATGCCAGGAAGATCCGTGGCCGTAGTGAGAGTTTCAGTGATCATTTTTCACAGCCCGCTTTATTTTATCGCAGTCTGAAAGATTTTGAAAAAGAGCATGTTGCGGAAGCTTATTCCTTTGAATTAGGGAAGTGCACCATGGAACATATAAAATCCAGGATGTTGTGGATTATCAATCAGATTGATGAAAACCTGGCTAAAAAAGTTTCTGAAAATCTTGGAATGAAGGTTCCGGAAGATATTGAAAGGCCCATTAACCAGGCCATTGGAGCAGATGCTGATGTAGAGAAGCACCAGCCGGGAAAAAAGAAAAATTACCTGGATCAATCTGAGGCGCTGAGCCAAACCTACCTGAAATCTGAAAGTATCGAGGCGAGAAAAATAGCAATTCTGGTAAGTGACGGCTTTAGTGGGGAAGCATACGGAAATATGAAAAAGGCCCTGGAAGCCAAAGGAGCGGTAGCAGCAATCGTAGCTACACATGGAGGCGAAGTTACTTGCGATAAAGATAAGAAGCATAAGGTTGATGCCGCTTTAATGACTACCGAAAGTGTGCTTTTTGATGCGGTGTATGTTCCTGGAGGAAAGAAAAGCATCGATATGTTGATGAAACAGGCAAAAGCTAAAAAGTTCATCAATGAAGCTTTAAAACATTGTAAAGCCATCGCTATAGATTCTGAAGGAGAGGAGCTGTTTAATGCCACCTACGGAAAGGATTTTAAAGATGATGAAGCAGTTTTTATCAATAAAGATGCTTCGGCATTTATCAAGGCTATAGCAAAACACCGTAACTGGAAAAGGGAAGAAGCCGCAAAAGCAATTCCGGCTTAAAGCTGAAATAATTCAGATTTAAATTGTAAAGAAGCTGTCTTAAAGATAGATATCACAATTTGCAAGGATGGGTTTTTTTAGAGGAGATAAATTCTGCCGAAGTGATAAAACCATAATTACATATTTGATAACCTGATTTTTAGGACAGCTTTTTTTATAGTAATAACAGACTTACCTTCAGGGAAGACGTGCCAAATTACTCATTAGACTCTTGAAATTTCCTTTCGAAAGAGGGAATGCGCTTTTTCAGTTGTTGGATGGCGTAAACTGAAGCAAGGGAAATAGCTGCCGTAGTTCCCAAACTGCCTCCAAAGCCTTCAAAAAAAGACCCTGTTACGAGATAAATTAGGGAGAATACAAAACCTGAAATCCCGATTATCCAATATTTCCTAATGATCCTGGAGGAAGCCATGCCAATAAAAGAAGCACCCATGATTATAAAAGGAAGATTTTCGGTAAGATTAGGCGAAATGAGATCCGGAAATAGATAGAAAACTACACTTCCTAACAGCGATATTCCTGCGGAAGCCATTACACCACCCATTTGCAGCCAATTATTCAGCAAATAGGTTGCCAGTGCAGCGATAGTCCCGGCGATTAAAAGGAAGCTTATTTCCATAACAAAGACATTAAAAAAAGGAGGAAGACCGTAATGGAAACCCCTCCAAAGGCAATAGTCCCAAGTTTACCACCAAAACCGTGGAGGGTGGATTTTGAGAGGATAAGTATGATTCCGCTGATGAGTCCTGCAAAGCATACAAAAAGGTAGCCGTTGGCTATAAAAGGTGCCGTCATGCCCACAAACGAGCCACAGTACATGGCGGCAGGAAATTCCCGAAGAAGATCTGATCTTCTCTTTAGAAAAGGCACAAAAGAACTGACAAAACCAACAAGGCCTGCAGCCATTACTGCCCCTACTTGGAATTGAGAATTGAGCCAGTAGGTTGTCACTGCTCCCAGTATGGAAAAAATAACCAATAAAAGGTCGGTTGTTTTAAAGCTCGACGTATCTGCTTTAAACTTTTTGGAGTAGAAAATTCCAAGTAAGACAGTGATGCCAGCTAAAAATATCAGGATTCGAGGGGCGTTTCGATTTTCAAGGAATAGCAGCAGCAGAAAAACAAAATGCAAAACGAGAAATAAGAATATAGGGAATGCCTTAAGTAGTTTTCGCACGCTTTCTGATTAATTGCCTGCAAAAATCTAAAAATTCTTAGAAACAAAGAAATTTGCTAATCGATTATAAAAAAAAATAAATTTCTAACTTCCAACCTACTTCCTATTGTTAAAATATTTTGCTACTCTCCCATTGAGGAAACCAAAGACAAGATTTATCAATATTACCACAACAGTTAAGGCCAGGAGGGGAATATATAGTCCGAAGCCTGCAAGACAACCGGCAGCGGCACTACACCAGATAGCCGCTGAGGTGGCCAGGCCCGTTACATGTTTTGAGTTTTTATCATGAAGTATAACCCCGGCACCCAAAAAACCGACGCCCACCACGACCTGGCCCACGATACGGGTCATATCTGTGCTATCTGCATCTTTGAACAATAAGGAAATAATAATAAAAGTGGCGGCACCAACCGCTACCAGTGAATAGGTTTTTAAGCCGGCCGGTTTGCCTTTGAATTCTCTTTCAAATCCCATACATGCGCCGGCAAGGGCCGCGGCTCCAATCTTTAAAATAAATTCCCAGATATCAATTTCCATTTTCACGCGATTTTTAGGGGGAGCTAATTCCTTTTAAATTTAAAGCATATCCCTTTTATGTCCTAAAAATTCTTTCCTCCCTCAGGATTTATTTTGACTTTGTCTAATCTTTGATCCAGGGGTCTCAATATTACCTTTTGGAAAAGTCTAAAACATCTTTAGACTGATGTCATTTTAGGTTTAGGATGATACAGGCAAACAAATTAATTTACTGTGGAATTTATTTTTGTAACTCCCAGCGCTTAATTTTAACAGGATTTTCGTTTACAATTTTTTCAAACTCTTTATTGCTTGAAAAAGAACTTTGCGTAATTAATTTATATTCAGCCTCCAGAATAAAGTTCTCTTTTTCAAATATCCAGGGCTCTATCTGAATATTACCAGATTCCTTTTGCTTTATCCAGAAAGTTTTACCTGCAATACTGGTATTTATTTCCAGGCTCCTGTTTTTTTCAGGAATCAAATCCTGGCATAGAATTAAAGAACATCTGTCTGCGAATACCATGATTTGATACATTTCGTCTATTTCTTTGCTGCTTAGATCCAGGTTTTTGATATAAGCCTTTTCGGTTTGTTCCAGTTCCTTCAGGAATTTAGCAATGGTCTTTCTCTCCTCCGCCATTTCCTTATAAATAAATTGTAGATGGTGCGCAATAAGTGCGGCAATGAATAAGGATTTTTCTATGGACTGGGAGAGCAACCTTTTAGAGCGTTTTACTATTTCATGAACATTTCTGTCTTCCAGCGTAAAATCCCGGGGAGTGCCAATCTCGGTTAAATAGTTCTTTTCGTTAAAATCCAGTTGACGGTCGTCATGTTCAATAATGGCCGCGAGGGTGGCCACCCAGTTCTTATTTTTGTACTGTTCCTTAATTTCATGCGCAATCTTCCCGGCCAGAAGGCCGTGACTTGAATGTGAGAATAGTTCCCAACCTTCGTTTTTCTGATTTACGATCATTGTTTCTTCTTTATTTTACGCAACTCGCAGGGACGTTGCTATTGTTTTTCCTGAAGCTGTCCCGATAACTTTCGGGATTGATTCAGTTTCAGAATGACTTCTTTTTTTTAGATTAGGAGTCTTTACTTGAACTTTCTTTGCAAAATAAACCTTATTTTGGTTTATATAACTTCGGAAAAGGATTTAGGAAGTTTATAGAGCGGGAGACCCTGCATAAACAATAAATTTAGATGAAAATATACAGGTTTTATATTTCGGTGATGGTACTATTATTCATTAGTGGTTTTGGATATGCCCAGGAACAACTGGAAAGGGATTGGATGCTGGGGCCATTTGAAAGGTTTGAAAATCCAAAACCAATCATTCAAAAAGATTCGCTGAGCGAGTTTAAGGATCCCATGACCGGTAAGATTATTCACTGGGAGTCAATGGCGACATTTAATCCTGCGGCCATCGTTAAAGATAATAAGATTCACGTTTTATACAGGGCTGAAGAGAAATTAGGTGAAAAAGAAATTGGGGGGCATACTTCCAGGATTGGTTTAGCCACCTCGGTAGATGGAAAGGAGTATATAAGAGAGGAAGAACCTGTTTTTTATCCAACTAAGGATAATCAGAAAGAATTTGAATGGACAGGAGGAACTGAAGATCCTCGTATCGTAGAGACTGAAGAAGGAACCTATGTATTGACCTATACCCAATGGAACAGGGAATATCCAAGGTTAGCGGTGGCTACTTCCAAAGATCTTAGAAACTGGGAAAAACAAGGGCCGGTTTTTCGGGAATGGAAGGATGGAAAATATCATAATACCGAAACAAAATCTGGAGCTATTGTTACTCAGCTTAAAGATGGTAAACTGGTAGCGGCAAAAATTAACGGTAAATACTGGATGTATTACGGAGTGCCTCATATTTGGCTGGCCAGCTCAGACGATTTGATTACCTGGGAGCCGGTGGAAAATTATGAAGGGAATTTGGTTCCGGTACTCAATCCTCGCCCGGGTTATTTTGATTCCTGGTTAGTAGAAGCGGGACCACCACCGGTTTTGACCAAAGATGGTATAGTAATGCTTTATAACGCCGGAAACTCTAAAAATATAGGAGTAGAGGAATTGGGAAATAGAATTTATACAGGTGGGCAGGCGCTATATGATGCTGAAGAACCCTGGAAGTTATTAGACAGGTCTGATAAACCATTTATTAAGCCGGAACTGCCTTTCGAGAAATCAGGACAATACAAAGATGGTACTACGTTTATTGAAGGCCTGGTTTATTTTAATGGTGCCTGGTATCTATATTACGGAACTGCTGATAGTATGGTAGGAGTGGTAAAAAGTGATGTTAAAGATTAAATTTATTCAGTTTTTTGATTATTAAAAACAAGAGATCTCAATTTACCCTATTCAGAATCCGGATTAGCTAAAGCTTTATTAATAAGATTTTGATTTTATCTTACATCAAAAAGGTGAATAATACCTGCTGTTTATTTTCCAATACAGAAGTTTTCAACTCCTAATTTTGCTGGGCTTAGCTAAAAATGAGGTGTAATCCAGGTACAAAACCATTTCTAACATCTTAAAATAACTACTAAAATGTTGCATAAAATACAGTCATTAAATAATATTAGTAAAATAAGGCATTGAGCTAATATTGAGTTTATACTTCGAATTGGCTCCAAGTAGGACCCATCATAGAACAACTACTTAAAATACTTCCAGGTACAAAAACTTACATTAGAAGCCTTACAAGATATGCCATAGACCTAGAGAATGAACAAATCAAACAAGCCCTCTTAAAAAACAAAAACCTTCCAGTGACTAATCTTTGAAAATGGAGATACTAGAAAACAACTAATCGCACGAAGTAGGTGCCTACTCTATAAAGCCGGAAAAACCAACAATAAACCACACAAAACCTGAAAACGAAATAATAACTGCAAGTAATGTAAAATGGGGGTGGTTATCCCTTGTAAGGAAATTCAAGTTCTGTGGGAGCAAATCCTGGAGAGACTCAACTGAAGCTTTAGTTTCAGGATTCTTATTGAAATTTTATGAAGGATTTTCACAACACCACATATTTATAAACTGAGCTAAAAACGTTGTAAAATCATATATAAACAATAATCAATAAAAATTTAATTTCGAATAGTTCGGTTTGTTCGAAACCATAACTATTTTTGCCTGGATTTTACTGTGGGTGAGTTAATAATTATCGACAATGAGGAGAAAAAACAATTCGAAATGAAAGAAAAAATATGCAGAGAAAAAATGGACTTAGTTGAAAAACTAGGTGTGCATTTAGAGAATAGAGAACAGTTAGCTCCATTTGCGGCACGTATTTTAGCTTATATCATTCTTACAGGTAAAATAGGTACCACATTTGACGATATGGTGACAATCCTTCGCGCAAGTAAGAGTACTATTTCTACACACCTCAATCATTTACAGGATTTAAAAAAAATAGTGTATATCACAAAAACTGGAGATCGCAAAAGATATTTCATTATAAATAAGGATTTGATTGTTCAGTACATCGATGCTATGATAAATGAATGGCAAGAAGTTAAAGCGTTACATTTAGAAATAAAGAAATATAAAGAGACGATTAACACACAAAAAATTATAAATGAAGAAGAAAAATTCGATTTAAATTTTCATAATGACTATATCAAATTTTTAGATGAAGCAAGTATGTCAATAAAACAATTAAGAGAGAACCAGTTTAATATTTAAAGTCAGATTAAAAATGAAATCCAATAAACTGATAACCATCTAGTCACTAAGTGTATGCTTAGTCATTGTAAGTTGTAGTGATAAACAAGAAAACCCACAAGTTTCTCAAAGGCCACCTGTACCTTTTCCAGTAACACAACTGCAACCTAAAACAGTTACAGGATTTACAGAATAGCCGGCAGCCAGTGAGGGCATAATAAACAGTGATGTTAGAGCTAAAACATCTGGTTACATTCAAAAAGTATTGGTGGACGAAGGGCAAAAAATTACGAAAATGCGAAGTGTTATATAAGTTTGAGACACAGCCGTTGAGTCAAGGTGCTGCAGCCGCAAAGCACTTATCAATGTGGCACAAGTAAAGCCAAGACTCAAAAAGAAGTTGCATTTGCACAGCAACAGCAAGCCTTACTTGAGTTTAAGAAGACCCTGTTGATTGCCGGGAGTGAAGTATCTAATGCGTTGTTTACCTTTGAATCTGAAACTAAAAAATTCGAGTTTAGAAAAAATGAAGTTGAAGAAAGTTACAACAATTAGTTTCGCTTGTAGACTAATATGAAGCGCTGCGCGGCGGATGGAGATAATATTAAATACTTAATAAACCTTTTTAATCAAAACTATGTGCTCAATCCTAGTTGCGACAAATTTTTCTAAAACATCAGACAATGCTGTTCTGTATTCAGCATCATTAGCTCAACTGTTAAATACAAAACTGGTGTTTTTTAATGCTTTTAAGTTGCCCTCACTCACAGCACACAACGAACCAAAAAAATAAAGAAACAGATACTGGCAAAAAAGCTTACTGATGGCCAAATGATCAAAATACCAAAGGCTGAAAAAACCCGTCTGATTTTTACCTATTCGAACAATCGAGCGGCAAAAGATGAGCACAACCGAAAAAGAGGATTGCAGCGCCT
>NZ_JAPYPC010000068.1 GCF_029937855.1 Christiangramia sp. | reverse complement strand
GGCTAGCCCCCAATGATTTAATTTGAGTTGCATTTATATATTGAACTTAGATATTTTAAATTGTTTGAAATAAGAGATTTATATGGAATCTTATAATTAAAATCAAAAAAGTAACTAAACCATATATGGGACATAAGCAGCTAACTTTTTTATTTTAATACCGTTTGATTCATTTTTCATATCTAACATTTGACTATAAAAAAGCCATCATTCCAAGAATGGTGTTTCCATAGCTTTACCTTTTAGACCTAAGAAAATGGATTTGTGAGTTTAAAAACTGGCGATTATGTGAAACTATATTAATACTGAGGCTTCAGATTTCCTGTGCGTGGTAAAAAGGTATTCCTGCATATAAAACGCCGCCGCTGGCTCAACAAACAAAATCAACAGGTTGTTCAGCGTGACTGGAATTTAGTAGCACAGGGGATCCATATGACCGTCTAGTTCGCTGCTTTTTTAAAAGTACTTAGTCAGTAATAAAGCCTCCGACTGTCATACCATCGGTGGATTTTATGGGGTAGAAACGGTCAGAAGCTCCAACGCCGGTATAAAGATTATTTAAACGATTTTATACAGTGGGATCAAAAATCCCCTTCCAAAGGATGGCTCATCTTTCCTCAGAACATAAGCTCAAAGCTCTCTATAGATGAAACCGCACTCTCCCAAGGAGAACTTTATACCATCATCACCAATAAAATAGCAAAGAGAAAAAAGGTAAGTATCGTAGCTATTTTTTCGGGAACCCTGGTAGAGCCCATAATCGCACAACTGCTTAAGATACCAGCTTCAAAACGTGGACGAGCTAAGGAAATTACTCTTCGAGCAATATCCAGATATAAAGTTGGCCTTTAATTTCTTGCAAAGACTCAGAGATATATTCAAGAAGGCAAAATAAGTGGAAGCAGCCTATACAAAACTCGCACACTGGTACAAAGATGTAGAAGACACGGGATTCAAAGCCTTCAATACCCTTGCAAATACCATAACCTTTAACTACAGGTCTATACGGAATTATTTTATCAACAGGAGCACAAACGCATAGGCAGAATCCTTTAATGCAAAAATTAAAGTCTTTAGAAGTCAGTTTAGAGGAGTGAAAAATGTAGAATTATTCCTTTATAGATTAACTACAATTATTGCATAAACACAACAATTAAACTTGATCCCTTTTAGATGTATTCAATAAATATTATATGATGTCAGGAAAAATAAAAAACCCCATAAACAGTGAAGTTTATGGGGTTTTGATGTAATTTGATATGTTAAAAGTACTCGAGGCGGGAGTGCCTGAAAATTCGTTCAGGCCGGTTCTATTGGGCTTTTCAGATAGTCTATTTTGGAGTGTCCCCGAATTGGACACCTTTAACCAAGTTTTAACTTCTCAAAACTTCAAATTCGATTAATTGAGAACAAATTTTTTAAATTTTATTTTTTTGATATATGTAGTCATTAGTCTTGTGAATCCTAGTTAAAAATACAATTCTGAAAGCAATTCACAACTATCCGGGGGGCAGTTAGGGAACTCTTTAGCCTGTGAATCCTAGTTAAAAATAAATTTAAATTAAAGACCTTTCGCCTTCTCAACCAATTGCTTGAATTCCATCTTAAAACCATACTCATCTGCCAGGTTTACAGAATTTAACCACATGAGTACTTTATCAAAACTGCTGGTTCCTTTAAACTGTGAATCCCTTATTAACATAGAAAACGAAGCCACACCGGCCGTAAACTTCATATAAACTGATGATTGTTCGAAAGAGTTTCCTTCGTCGAAAATTTCCAATTCCATAGGCACGCTAGTATCATCGTTTGGTTGTTTATATCTGAAATCTATAGCAAAAGCAGGAAGGCTAAAGTCTGGACTACTGGCAGGAATAATTTCATAAAGAGCAGTTATATTTTGATCCGCACCAATCTCCCCGGCATCTTTTTCATCATCTTCAAAATCTTCTTCCTCTAAAATCCTATTTTCATAACCAATAAGACGATATGCTTCCACATTTTTCGGATTAAATTCTACCTGAATTTTCACATCCTTCGCTACGGTATAAAATTTATTATAGTCGTAAATAAATACCTTGCGTAACTGTTCCAGGTTATCTATATATTCATAAGTTCCATTCCCGTTATTGGCAATCTGTTCTAGTGCGGCATCGTTTAAATTCCCCCGACCCACACCAAGGACAGTTATAAAAATACCTGATTCCCTTTTTTCTTCAATTAATTCAACAAGTTCATCCTGATTTGATATGCCTACATTAAAATCTCCATCAGTACCAATAACAACCCGGTTATTACCATTGTCGATAAAATTTTCCTGGGCTATTTCATAAGCAGTCACAATACCTTCGGCACCAGCGGTACTACCCCCGGCGCCTAATTGGTCTATAGCATTTTTAATTTTCTGTTTTTCGTTCCCTGGAGTAGATTCTAAAAGAACCCCTGCAGATCCAGCATAAGTCACAATGGCTACTTTATCCTGATCGCTTAATTCATCCACAAAATATTTAAAGCCATTTTTTAGCAATTCCAGTTTATCTTCACTTGCCATAGAACCAGAAACATCGATAAGAAAAACGAAGTTTGAAGGTGGTAAATCTGCCTTTTCTATAGGTTTACCTTTTATTCCTATCCGCACCAATTTATTTGCATTATTCCATGGGCTCCGACTAACTTCTCCATTAAGGGCAATTGGGTGTGAACTATCATTATAATCGTAGTTAAGATTGAAATAGTTAATCAGTTCCTCAGTACGAATCGCTCCTTTAGGTGGTAGCTGATTTTCCTGCATGATGAATCTCCTAATGTTGGCATAAGAAGCTCCATCGGCATCTATTGAAAAAGTTGAAATTGGTTCTTCTTCGGTATAAATAAATTGATTTTCCTCATATTCGTTATAGGAATCCCCTGGGAGTGCAATAACCCCTGGGTCGTATTCTCCGGCTGGTGAACCAGTTTGGTTATCAGTATTAATACTTTCACCTGGTTGATCTGTTTCACAGGAAAATTGTACTAAGGCTAAAAAAATGAGAAGGTGTTTTAAATTTTTCATGTCTAATGGGTTAGTATTTATTAGATACAGGATATTTAGAATAGTTGCGTGGAAAAACCGGTTTTATTCTAAAAAAAATATTCCAAGTAATGGAATATCATGAGCTTATCACCAAATTGGAATAACTTGAAGATAGTTGAAATAAAAGTAGTAGCGTATAATGCGCCCCATATCTGCCATAACCTTGTGCGTGGTTCCTATGCTGATCTTTTATAACGTACGGTAAGTTAAGTAAAAACAGCATTTTAAAAGATTCCACATATTCGGTTTTTCATGTTAATCCTGCTGAAAGCAATTCATAAAGAAAGAA
>NZ_JAPYPC010000015.1 GCF_029937855.1 Christiangramia sp. | reverse complement strand
TCCCTTTGGTCGTCGGATGCATTCAAAATCCAGGTTTACGAAACTCTATCTAAATTTATCGTTCAGCACCTAAATTTTAAGAACTCGCCATTCAGATGTGTTTTTATAGAAAATTTGTTTAGCTCAAACAGCCTAAAATTTCACGGTGCTTACACTTCAAATTTCACGATGAATTTTCGATAGGCCGGGGGAATAGAGTCTTTTAAAATTAAGCATTTAACTTTATGATTACTAATTTCTGAAATATGTCAATGACTTGATTCAGATTCTATTAGATCCTGAAACAAGTTCGGGGTAACTTATTTCGACTTGATATTACTCATTCTGAATTTCTATAGGTAGTTTTGCAATATGCAGGATTTTTTTGAAGGCGCTAATTCTCAAAATGTACCAAATCAGGTTATTGCTGAATTTAATAAAGGAATTCAGCTATGGATAAAAAGGGAAGATTTGCTGCATCCTGAAGTTTCGGGCAATAAATTCAGGAAACTAAAGTATAATTTGCTTGAAGCCAAAAGAAGGAATTTTCAAAGCTTGCTAACTTTTGGTGGCGCTCATTCCAACCATATAGCCGCAACAGCCGCTGCGGGAAAATTATTTAATTTTAAAACTATAGGAATTATTCGCGGTGAGGAATTAGAAAGTGCTGTAGAAAAATGGAGTCCCACACTTAAATATGCCAGGTCCTGCGGAATGAATCTTTTATTTGTAAGCCGAGAAGAATACCGAAAAAAAGATTCAGAAGAATATATCGAAAAGTTAAAGAGGAAATTTGGAAACTTTTATCTCGTGCCTGAAGGCGGAACTAACGATCTTGCGATACAAGGCTGCGAGGAAATTATAAATATTTCAGATAAACAATTTGATTTTATATGTACTTCAGTAGGAACCGGTGGAACTTTAGCTGGTATTATAAATTCATCTTCAGCTCTACAAAAAGTAATAGGTTTTTCAGCCTTAAAATCAGATTACCTAAAAGATGAGATTTCTAAAATGACAAATAGAGAAAATTGGGAACTTATACTAGATTATCATTTTGAAGGTTATGCCAGGGTGAATAAGGAACTTATTGAATTCATAAATGATTTTAGTAAAAAATATAAAATCATTTTGGATCCTGTTTATACTGGAAAATTAGTTTTTGGTATTTTTGACCTCATAAAAAAAGGCCATTTTCCTGAAAATTCAAAGATTCTGGTAATTCATACCGGAGGATTACAGGGGATTGAAGGAATGAACCGGCTTTTAAAGAAAAAAGGCCTGCCTCAAATTGTGCATTAATATGAAGATTATACGCATTTTATCAATTTTACTAATTCTGGTTTTAGCAGCTTCCTGTGGAAGTAAAAAAAAGGTGGTAACCAAAAAAGATGATGTTGAGATGGGTAATAGGGGAGAAGAAAACCGGGAAACGCCTGCTGAGGTTGTAGATGATGTAAAAGAAGAAATGCCGCGCAATTCTTATCATTACCGGGTAGAAGATTATATTCGGGATTATTCGGCTATAGCCCAGGAAGAGATGCGATTATATAAGATTCCGGCCAGTATTACCCTGGCGCAGGGAATACTTGAATCTGGAGCAGGAAACGGGGAACTTACCAGAAGGGCGAATAATCATTTTGGGATCAAATGCCACGATTGGAATGGTGAAAAGGTATATCATGATGATGATCGTCGCGGAGAGTGCTTTAGAAAATATAAGCACGCCAGATATTCTTACCGTGATCATTCCTTATTTCTATCTGGAAGAGGTAGATATGCTGAATTATTTGAATTGGATGCAGATGATTACAAAGGCTGGGCCAAGGGTTTAAGAAAGGCAGGATATGCTACAGATCGCAGATATCCTGATAAATTAATAGATCTTATCGAGAGATATGAACTTTATAAATTTGATGGTGATGTGACGAAGCGTCCCACACCAAGATACACCGCGCAACCAGAAAAAGGATTGGAAATTCATGAGGTGCAGAAAGGTGATACCCTATATTCCATTTCAAAAAAATATAATACCTCGGTTGAAGAGATCAAAAAAATGAATGGCTTAAGGAATAATAATATTTCGATTGGCCAGATATTAAGTATTAAGTAAAAAAAACCTACATGGTTTCTTAAAAAATAATTAATCAATGATTTATAAAAGAAGCAGTCAGTTATTCGCAGAAGCGCAAAAAGTAATTCCGGGTGGAGTGAATTCTCCGGTGAGAGCCTTTAAAGCCGTTGGCGGAGAGCCGATTTTTGTTGAAAGAGCTGAAGGTGCTTATTTTTATGATGAAGACGGAAATAAATTAATCGATTATATCAATTCCTGGGGGCCGCTAATTTTGGGCCATGCGCATAGACCTGTTATAGATGCGGTAGTTGAAAAGGCCAAAAAAGGCACTTCTTTCGGAACGCCTACAGAAATTGAAACTAAGATTGCTGAACTAGCGGTAAAAATGGTTCCGAATATTGATAAGATAAGAATGGTGAATTCAGGGACTGAGGCCTGTATGAGCGCTGTTCGTCTTGCTCGTGGATTTACCGGAAAAGAAAAGATCATCAAATTCGCCGGTTGTTATCACGGGCATAGTGATTCTTTCCTTATCCAGGCCGGAAGTGGGGCGGTGACTTTTGGAACTCCTAATAGTCCCGGTGTTACCCAGGGAACTGCAAAAGATACTTTGTTAGCTACCTATAATGATCTCGAAAATGTAAAAAAACTGGTTGAAGCTAATAAGAATGAAATCGCCTGTATCATTTTGGAGCCGGTTGCCGGAAATATGGGATGCATCCCACCTGCTGAAGGTTTTCTGGAAGGATTGAGAAAGATATGTGACGAAACCGGAATTTTACTCGTTTTTGATGAGGTCATGACCGGATTTAGACTTGCACCCGGAGGAGTTCAGGAAAGAGTAGGAGTAAAGGCAGATATTGTTTGCTTCGGAAAAGTGATCGGAGGCGGACTGCCCGTTGGTGCTTTTGCGGCACGTAATGAGATTATGGATTACCTGGCGCCGGTTGGGCCAGTTTATCAGGCCGGAACATTAAGTGGGAACCCGTTGGCGATGGCGGCAGGATTAGCCATGCTTACCGAGCTGGATAGTAAAAGAGAGATCTTTGAAAGCCTTGAGAAAAAGACTGAATACCTCCATAAAGGAATGGAAGAAGTTCTACAAGCGAATAATATTGATTTTACGATCAATAGAATTGGATCGATGATCTCGGTTCATTTTGGGAAAGAACCGGTAAACGATTTTGCTTCCGCAGCTAAATCTGCGAATCTGGGCTTTTTCAATAAATTTTTCCACGGAATGCTGGAAAACGGAATTTATATCGCACCAAGTGCTTACGAAACCTGGTTTATTAGTGATGCCCTTTCCTATGAAGATTTGGATAATACGATTGAAGCGGTAGATAAGGTTGCCAGGACTTTTTAATTTTCATGGGTTTTATGCCAGTTAGTTGCCACTAATTCACTAATGATTTTCAGGAATGTTAAGATAGATTTAGTGCATTAGTGGCAATCATTACATTTTTTTTATGAGCTATGATTAGATTTAATATAACTCAAATCCTGACCGGCAATATAATAATATTGGCCTCTCTTATTTTAGAATTTTCTCTTCCTGAAATAAAACTGTCTATCGTCCTCAGTGATCTCCCTGATCACTTTACACGGATTTCCAGCAGCGATCACATTAGCAGGAATATCCCTGGTCAGTACACTACCTGATCCTATTACGGTATTATCCCCAATTGTGATACCCGGGTTAATTACCGTATTTCCGCCAATCCAAACATTATTTCCAATGGTAACAGGGATTGCGTATTCCCATCCCTGGTTTCTTTTTTCAGCATCAATGGGATGGCCAGCGGTAAAAATACTTACGTTAGGGGCAAGCATGACATTATCACCAATTTTGACTTCGGCGCAATCAAGAATTATAAGGTTATAATTTGAATAGAAATTTTCTCCAAGTGTGATATTATAGCCATAATCGCAATGGAAAGGTGGTTCTATATAGAGTTTATCTTTTGTCGACCCTAACAGTTTTTTCAGAATAGTATTTCGTTCTTTCAGTAATTCGGGAGACAGTGAATTGACTTCAAAACAGGTCTTTTGAGCAAAGAGGCGTTCCTGTGATAGTTCTTTATCTGAAGCTAAATATGGCTGTTGAGTAAGCATTTTTTCTTTTTCCGAAGCCATCTTAGTAGAGATTAATTTATTGCATATCTAACAATTCCTCGAGGTAACACCGCGAATTAGAAAGTCTTGGAACTTTATGTTGACCGCCAACTTTGTTATGTTTTTTTAGCCAATCGTAGAAAAGATCTTTTCTCGCCTGATGGATTTTGGGCATATTCAACGTCATATTATTATAACGTTTGGCTTCATAATCGCTATTCACTTCCTGCAAAGCAAGATCGAGTTGTTCAATAAAATTCTTAAAGTCCCTAGGCGGAGTTTTGAATTCCACGATCCATTCGTGAGCTCCCTTTTCTTTTCCTTCCATAAAAATGGGTGCGACGGTATAATCTATAATTTCACAGTTGGTGACCAGGCAAACTTTTTTTAAGGCTGCTTCCGCATTCTCAATGATCAATTCCTCACCAAAAACATTAATATGATGTTTTGTTCTTCCTGAAACTTTGATCCTGTAAGGATTAAGATCTGTAAATCTTACGGTATCTCCAATCTTATATCGCCAGAGTCCGGCGTTGGTAGTGATAACTACCGCATAATTTTTCCCAATTTCAACCTCACTTAATGGGATGGCCATTTCCTCATCGGTGCCGTATTCGTCCATCGGAATGAATTCATAGAAAATACCATAATCAAGCATTAAAAGCAGATCTTTAGTGTCATTATGGTCCTGACAGGCAAAAAATCCTTCAGAAGCATTATAGATCTCATAAAACCTGAAATCTTCTTTCGGTAGTATTTTTTGATATTGAGAAGCATAAGGTTCAAAGCTAACCCCGCCGTGAAAATAGGCTTCTAAATGAGGCCATACTTCAAATAGGCTTTCTTTACCGGTAGTTTCCAAAACATTATTCAATAAAACCAGCATCCAGCTGGGTACACCGGCCAGGCTGGTAACTTTCTCCCTTATGGTTTCATCAACAATGGCCTGCATTTTATATTCCCAGTCGTGCATTAAAGAAACTTCATTGCTTGGAGTACTGCTAAATTCTGCCCAAAAAGGCATATTATCTATTAATATTGCGGAAAGATCTCCGTAAGAAGTGCCATTTTCCTGGTATAACTCTTTACTTCCGCCAAGCCGTAAACTCTTTCCAGTAAACATTTGTGACTGTGGATTGTTATTCAGATAAATGCATAATAGATCTTTCCCGGCCGCATAATGGCAATCTTCCAGTGAATCCTGACTTACAGGAATAAATTTACTTTTCGCGCTGGTAGTACCGCTGGATTTTGCAAACCATCTAATGCCAGTTGGCCAGAAAATATTAGATTCACCTTGACGGCTTCTTTCTATAACCTCCTGATAATCCTCATAATTTTGAATAGGTACACGCTGCCTGAATGTTTCATAAGAATTGATTTCAGAAAAATAATATCGCCTGCCAAATTCAGTATTTTTAGCTTTTGAAAGAAGGCCTTTAAGCAGTTCATTCTGAACCTCATGTGGATATTTTATGAACAATTCCATTTGATGAATTCTCTTTTTAAGAAACCATGAAGCTATCGAGTTGACTAATGGAATTGGCATTATTCTTCTTATCTTTAACGCTTATATTTAAAGGGCGTCGGGTTATTTCGTTAAAAATAAACGAAACTTTGAAGCCTGCAAAAAATTCATTCAGTCTTAAAACAAAAATTTAGATGCGATACGAAGGTGTATTAACTAAAATGAGAACAGAAATTACTGATGTGGTTCAGTATTACCTGGTTTGGGAAAATGATTTTATTAATATGAACCAGATGCTGGGAAAGAAATTGAGCATCAATTTTCTTCGATATCAATGCCTTAACTGCGAACTGGAAAAGAAGATCTACAGACAGGGTTTTTGTTATGATTGTTTTGGGGCAATTCCGCAAGCGGGAGACTGGGTGATAAGTCCTGAAAAGAGTAAAGCGCATTTGGGAGAGGAAGATCGCGACCTGGAATTCGAAAAAAGGGCACAGTTACAACCACATGTAGTTTATCTGGCAAATTCCAGCGATGTAAAAGTTGGGGTTACCAGAAGAAATCAGATTCCAACCAGGTGGATAGATCAGGGAGCACATGAAGCGATTGAAATTGTGGAGGTTCCTAATCGTTATCTTGCCGGAATTACCGAAGTTGCCTTAAAAGATCATGTTTCAGATAAAACTAACTGGAGAAGAATGCTAACGAATGATGTTTTAGATCTGAATCTCGAAGAAGAACGGGAAAAATTGAGAGATTTTATTCCAGCTGAAGCCAAAGAATATTATATCGCAAATAATAAAGAAACGGAAATAAAATTCCCGGTTAAGGAATTCCCCGAAAAGGTAAAATCACTGAACCTTGTAAAAAATCCTTTTTTCGAAGGAGAACTTTCCGGTATCAAAGGTCAGTATCTTATTTTTAAAGATGGAACTGTTTTCAATGTCCGTGGGAATGAAGGTTTGGTTGTGGAATTGAAAGTATTGGCTTAATAAATATTTCAAGGACATTCATAACCTTCCAACTTGAGACTGCTTCGTTCCACTCGCAGTAACGTTAGCCAGGTTATTTCGAGCAAAGTGAAGGAATTTCATGTATAGAACGGCTGCACTGAGCCTGTTGAAGCGCAAATAATAATGAGTATTCGTTTTCCGCAAAGCATCACGAAAAAGAAATCAGTTCATTTATTTTAAGTTTATTGAGATCTCTCCCTTTGATCGAGATGACACATTAGAAAACCTAAAATTATAACCAATGTCATTCCCAACGGAGTGCAGGAATCTCACTTTGAGACTGCTTCCCTTTTTTCGCAGTGACTTTTAATATGTTTGTTTTCGTCATGCTGAACTCGTTTAAGCATCTTAAGTATGACCCTGAAACATGTTCAGTGTTACGCACTGAGAGCCTGTGGAAGGGCAATTAATTCTGCTTGGTAGTATCCTTTTTCTTTTTTGAACTATTAAGAATTCCTCCCAGGATATTCTTTGCCGCATCCTGAACCTGTTTTTGTTGCGACTGGTTTATCGAGTCTCTTTTGGTAACAGGTGTATTAGCTGCAGTAGAATCTCTATTTACCGCAGTGGTGTCGTTTTTAGTAAAAGGCCTATTAGGATCTCTCTTTCCCTGCAAAATGTCATTAATGGCATCTACAGCTTTATTTTCAAGATTTTTCTTTTGCTGAGCCACAACTTTTTGAGTAAGATTATTCACCGCCTGCTGCATATCTAATTTAATCTGCGGACTCTGAAAATTACCAGTAATCCCAATAGGTAGAGCTATCGTTGTGTTTGCAATTGTTTCGCCGCTTAATTTTCCTAAAGTACCACTCACTTCAGAACCAAGGTATTTTGCCGGAACATCAAGTTTTAGGTCATAGTTCAGGTTCATATCGAAACCATGACTACCTGAAACCTGAAAATCTATTCCTTTAATATTGAAATTCATGGGAGCGATTTGCACCATCCCATCATTGAATGTAAGTTTGGTTTTAAGCTTGCTTAGGTCAATATCATTGAAATCAATAAAATTAAGCTGATTATCAAGTTTAGCCAATAATGCTGCTTTTTCAGGATTTATTTCTGCAGTTAATAATTCAGCGAGGGCATTCCCTACCAGGCTTGACAATTGCGGGGTTAAATCTTCATTCAAATTACCTTTAAGGTTCAGGGTAGATTGAAGCTTACCTTCAATAGCCTGTGCCAGGGGAGCGAGATTTTGCATTAATTCTAATCCGTTAAAGGAAGATGCAATATCCAAAGAATTCAGGTTTAGATCCATTTCAAAAACCGGAGTAGGATTCTTAGTGGAAACCATTCCATTCATTCCAATACTACCATTGAAAATATTGGTAGAAATATCCTGTAATCTGGCCGTTTCATCTCTTATGATAAGAAGTCCTTTTGCGTTTTTAAGTTCCAGATTATCGTAAAGTACCGTATTTGCAGTGAATCTCAGCTCCATATCAAGAAAAGAAGGAACTTTAACCGCTTCTTTCCCGGTAGTTTTAGCTACTGTTTTTTCATTTCCGTTTCCATCGGTAGTAGTGATCTCTTCAGTTTCAGCTACCATAAAATCATTTACTGAAAACATATTGGATTGAACCTGGAAATTACCTTTCAGTTGTTCATCTGTTAGCAGGAATCCTATAAGATTTTGGAGTGAACCGGAGGCAGTAAGATCAGATTTTCCTGTAGTAAGTTTTAAATTAGGGACACTTACATTTCCTTGATTAAATGTGAGGTCGGCATTAGCGATCTGTACCTCATTTGGAATTTCGGGAGAGGAATACCTGAAATTCTTAATAGAGGCCTTTCCGCTGCTTTTTACATTTTGATATTGCTCCTTTTCAATAGAGTTCATATCAAAGCTCGTCTTGATATCTGCCGTAAGAATTCCGTTAAGATCCTGTTCCATTTCAAAAGGATAGGCCTGGCTGATATTGGCAAGATTTACCGTGCCCTTTAAGGCAAGGTCTATCAGCATATTTTCGGTAATATTGCTGATATTTCCATTTGCAGAAAATTGATCCTGATCAATCCTGAAAGTGGCATTATTAATATTTATGTAGGTTTCTTCGGCAAGCCCGGTATCATTCAGAACTTCCATGTCTAAATTAATATCCTGAACACTCTTTGGTAGATCTGGATATTTAAATGACGCATTATTTGAAGTGACTTTAATATCCATTTTCGGGATATAAGTGTCATCAGCTTTTCCAAAGATTCTTCCGTTTACCACAAAATCACCATTGGTATCTACATTTTCAATATTCTTCGCATAGATTTCAGGAATAACCGCCAGGAAATTTTTAAAATCTGATGAAGGCGTTTTAAAGCTGATATCCATTTCAGTATTGTCCTCATTTACCTGGACATATCCATCAAATGTGAGTGGCAACTGATTGATTTTCGCTTCATTTTCAAGGAAAGTATATTTCATATTCTCGAGATCCATCTGAAAAACAGCATCGAGGATCAATGTGTTCTGATTCAGATAATTTACGCCATCGTAATCTAAAGAAACCAATGCTTCAGAATAAGTTTCGAGTTCAGACTGGTCTAATGAAAAATCACCATTTCCTTCATGATTCAGATTTTCCACATCTAAACTGACTTTTGAGGATTTATCGTCATATTTAACCCGCGAATTATTGATCTCGTAATGTTTTAGATCAAGGCTAAAAGGAGTACCGTTGGAAGTGGAGGTGGCAGTGGTAGTGTCTTCTATAGCAATATCATAATTGGCATTACCAAGGGAATCTACTTTGATATTGATATAGGCATTGTTCAAGGTTAATTGATCTATCTTTTTAGCCTCATCGCTGCTTTTAAAAAGCTCTTTTATGGACATTTCCAGCGTTACTTCTTCTCCAAGAGCCAAAGTATCTCCCTGGAAAGGTTCGTTGTTAATAATGCTAAGGTCTTCTATCACCAGGGTTGCCTGGGGAAAACTACGAAACATGCTTAGATCGATATCCTTAAAATCTACCTGAGCATTTAAATTATCGTTTAATGTTTTCTTCACCAGATCTTTGAGTTGTGATTCAAAAATAAAGGGCGCCACGATCATTAAGATGATCACGGTAAGTATTATAAATCCAACTATTTTTAAAGCCTTTTTCATGAGTGTGATTTTATGTGGAATAGGCCAATACTAGTTTCCTCGTTATCGGAAAGCTAATACTGCATAATTCATTTTTCAACATGTATATATAAACACTAATTTTTATGCCATTTCTATTTCTTCCGCATTTTTTAAATGAAATAATCTTCGTAAACCATATACCGCGATATATAAGAACGGCGTGTCTAACACGGCAATCAAAACTTTAAAGAGAAACCCGCTAATTAACAGCCCGCCAAATAAATCCCAGTCTATTTTTCCAAAACTACAGAGCAAAAATAAGACCGAAAAGGTGTCTACAAATTGCGAAAGGAAGGTCGAAAAATTATTTCTTAACCATAAATGCCTTCCTTTGGTGAGTTTTTTCCAAAAATGGAATAGTTGTATATCTATATATTGTGCCAGTAAATATGCAACCATAGACGCAAATACAGCGACTGCTGTTGCGCCGAAAACTTTCTCAAATAGAGAATTGCCTATTGGAGACCATGCGGTAGCAGGAACCCCATCTGCTACAAAAACGATCAATAAGGAAAAGAACGATGCAAAAATACCTGTGGTTACTACCTGGTTAGCTTTCTTTTTTCCGTAGACCTCGCTAATAATATCTGTAATTAGAAAAGTCACCGGATACGGCAGTATTCCAACTGAAATCTCAAAAGTATAAAGTCCGAAAAAATCCCAGTAGAAAAACTTTTGAAAGATAAGGTTAGATACAACCAGTGAAGCTATAAAAAGAGCGCTTAAGATCATATAAATTTGTTGAGCCCTAAGCTTTTCTTTCAGATAATGTTTTACCAAATTTTGTTATTAAGTCTTTTGTCAAAATTAAGAGTATGTGCTTTTGTTTTGCTTAATTTGCTGTGAAATTATGTAGCGCTACCTCTTAAAATTTTCTTAATTCGTCTTGAAATCCCCTAAAACAGTAATACTAGCATTGGGAAGCAACCTTGGTGACCGCCGAGGTTTTATGCAGCAAGCCCTTGAAAAGATACATGAAAATATTGGTTGGATCTTGGAAGTTTCGAGAATATATGAAACTCCGGCCTGGGGATTTAAAGGGAATTCTTTTTTGAACGCATGCATTTCTGTTTCTACGAGACTGGAATCTGAAGAAGTTCTTATCGAACTTTTAAATATTGAAAATGAGTTAGGAAGAGAGCGAACTGATGCTGAGAATTATCAGAATAGAACGATAGATTTGGATATACTTCTCCTTGAAAATGAGGTAATTGAGACCGAAACTTTAAAAATTCCGCATCCGGGAATTCCAAACCGGAGTTTTGTATTACAGCCCCTCAATGATATTGCAGGTTCAGATAAACACCCGGTTTCAGGAAAAAAGATGAGTCAAATACTAAAAGAAACTACAGATACTTCTGAAATTTCGGTTTCTTCTGAAAAACTTACGAAGTCGGAAATGAAATTTCATTTTCCAGCCTTTAATTATATTGCGGTGGAAGGGAATATTGGTGCCGGGAAAACCAGTTTTTCTACCATGGTTTCAGAAGATTTCAACGCGAAATTAATTCTGGAAAGATTCAAGGATAACCCATTTCTGCCAAAATTCTACGAAAATAAGGAACGTTATGCTTTTCCTCTGGAAATGTCTTTCCTGGCAGATCGTTACCAGCAGCTTTCAGATGATCTGGCCCAGTATGATCTTTTCAAGGACTTTGTGATCTCAGATTATGATGTTTTTAAATCCCTGATCTTTGCAAAAATTACGCTTCATGACGATGAATATTCTTTGTACCACAAACTTTTTCACTTGATGTATAAAGAACTGGTAAAGCCAGAATTATATATTTATTTGTATCAAAATACGGAGCGTTTACTGGAAAATATTAAAAAAAGAGGCCGTGATTACGAACAAAATATCCAGCCGGAATATTTAATGGACATAAATAAGAGTTATCTCAATTTCATTAAATCGCAGAGTAATATGAAAGTTCAGATCATAGATATTTCGGGGCTCGATTTTGTATCTAATAGAAAAGACTATTTGTGGCTGCTTTCAGAAATTGATAAGGCAGTGAATTAATTTGAAAGCTTCATTTTAGCAAAGAGATCCCAAAGCACCACTCCAGTACTTACTGAAATATTCAAGGAATGCTTGCTTCCCAGTTGTGGTATTTCAATAACCGCATCACTGGAAGAAACAACTTGTTGCTGAACGCCTTTAACTTCATTGCCAAACACCAATGCGCAGGTTTTTCCCGGCTCAGGTTGAAAATCATTTAGCATTACAGCGCCTTCCGCCTGCTCGATAGAGAAAACTTTTATACCATCTGCCTTTAGCCTGTTAACTATTTCCAGGCTGTCTTCCATATATTCCCAGGCAACTGTTTCGGTAGCGCCTAATGCAGTTTTTTGAATATCCTTATGTGGCGGTTTGGCCGTAATCCCGCAGAGATATATTTTTTGAATTAAAAAAGCATCGGCAGTTCGAAAAACGGACCCAATATTATTCAGGCTTCTTACATTGTCCAGGATCACAATAATAGGGGTTTTTTTAGCTTCCTTAAATTGATCTACACTTTTTCTATCGAGTTCGCTGTTTCGCAATTTTCTCTTTTCCATAGCGCAAAAATAAAAATTTGAAGTATTATTTTACGTTATATAATCATCTGTAATTCAAAACATTATAATTTTTTCACTAAATTAGAATTCATATTTCCTCCAATCTTATCTGGTAACCATTTTTTGTTATGGTTTTATTACTAATTAAAACCAATTATTATGAAAATTTTTAAGCTCACCACAATGGCAGTCATACTTTTCTTAATTGCCGGAAATTTTAGCTTCGCTCAGGAAATGCAAGCTGAAAAATATGAAAACCCGGAATGGGTAAATATTGCCTATATCAAGTTTAAGCCTATGAAGAAAGATCCAGCGATGAGCATCGTGGAGAATTTTTTTATGAAAGCAGATGAAGATGCCGGGATAGATGCTCCCACTAGCTATCACTTTGCATTTGGGAAATATGATATGATGGTAATTTGGAAAATGGAAGAAGGTGTTGAAACACTTAATTATAAAATGACACCTGAAGATGTTGAGTGGATGACGTCTATGGCAAAGATCGCTGGGGGACAGGAAAAAGCGATGGCGAAATTAGAGGAATTTATGTCTTATGTGGAGACCTGGGATAATGCCCTGGCTAGAAAAGATTAAAATTTAGAAAAAGTAAAAAAGGTTGGGAAGTAAATCTCATCTTATTATGGTCTCTGGTGATATAAGAATTTAAAACCAAAAAAAAAATAACCTTATGAATAGTAAACAAAAACACTGGAACAAATCTGAACTTCAAACCTACATTTTAATGCTTTGTGCAAATGCAGACTCCAATGTGACCAACGAGGAGTTGGAATTAATAAAGCTCAAAACAGATAAAGACACTTTTGAAACGATTTATCGTGAATTTTCCAGTGATACAGAAGAAGAGAGCCTGGAAAAAATACAGGATAACCTGGTGTTGCATGAGTATTCCCATAAAGAACTTGTAAGGCTAAGAAAGGAAATGTTTGAAGTATTCTTTTCCGATAAAAAATATACCAGAATGGAGAATACGCTGGATAAGATTTTAGATAATATTCTTTATTAAAAGAGAATTGAATGGGCTTAGAGTATCATTTTTCAGAAATTAAGGATAAGAGGATCTGCCTATGAAAAATTCAGAAATCAAACCTTCAGTCCATTTAAAAAATAAGCATACAGATGATCTTATTGATCATTATTGGGGGAGTATAAGCTATGTGTCCAGCCTTATCAAAGCTTCAGAGTTAAAAGCCGGTCTTATTCTCTCTTTCTACGGAATATTGCTCAATTTTGTGTATCAGAATATTGGAATGGTGCTTGCTCAATTTCAAAATAATCTGCCAATTTATATTCTGCTTACAATTTGGTTTTCCTGCGTTGTAATTTCCATTTATTATAGCATACGTTGTTTTATGCCCAGGATTGAATCTAAATACGAAAGGAATATTTTCTTTTTTGGCGATGTGATCTCGAAATTCGGCGATATTAAAGAATTTTCAAAAACCTTTTTCTCTATAAGCGTGGATGAGAACCAGTTATTTGACCAGTTAGGGCAGCAAATCTTTATCAATGCCAAAATCGCCAATTTGAAGTTCAGGAATGTGCAGCGGGCGCTTAAATTTCTTGCCATTCAGTTTATATTTCTTTTGATTATTGTGATCTTTTACGTGGTTGCAACCTTCCTATAATGCGTGTTTTTAATCATACTTTTACAGACTTTACTTTGGATTAGATTTATAAATTTGAATGAAATTTTCAGAGGTAGGAACCGACTGAGGGAATTCATTTATTTTATACCAAACTAAAATTCAGAAAGCTTGCCCCGACCCAAAAAATCATTTGAAACCAATAATATTAATTTTAAAGAGAGTTTTGCCTCTCTGAAGTTTGTGCCCCGTTTTTTCAAGGAGATAAAAAAGGTGAATCCTGTACTTTTTTATTTAAATGTCTTCGGCCGAATCTTGAATGCAATACTTCCCGTGGTCATGTTATGGTTGGGGAAACTGATCATTGATGAGGTAGTAATCCAAATTGCTGCGGAAACAAAAGATCTTGATCTTCTTTGGCTTCTGGTAGCAGCAGAATTTGGCCTTGCCATTATTTCAGATCTTTTAAGTCGTGGGATCAGTCTTAGCGATGCTTTGCTGGGAGATCAATATTCCATAGATACTTCAGTTAAGATCATTAAAAAGACTTCAGAATTAAATCTTGATCAGTTAGAAGATTCAGAATTCTATGATAAGTTAGAAAGAGCCAGGCAGCAAACTACGGGAAGAGTAGGATTAATGTCGAATATTCTAGCGCAGGGAGAAGACGTGATCGTTATTATTTCCCTACTCGCGGGAGTGGTTGCTTTTGAACCATGGCTTATAATTTTGCTGGTAGTTTCCATTATTCCTACGATCATTAACGAAATTAAATTCAGCGGTACCAGTTATTCGCTGGCACGAAGCTGGACCCAGGAACGACGGGAATTGGATTATTTACGATATGCCGGCGCCAGTGATGTGACGGCCAAAGAAGTTAAATTATTCGGATTATCCAATTACCTGGCAGATCGATTTAAGGGGCTTTCAGATAAGTATTACTTGCAAAGCAAGCGTCTGGCGAAGCAACGTGCCGGTTGGGGGTCTGTATTTAACGTAATTGGAACGGCTGCTTATTATGGTGCCTATATTTTTATCATTTTCCGAACCGTGGCCGGAATATTTAGTCTTGGTGATCTTACATTCCTTTCCGGATCTTTCAACCGGTTGAGATCGAAACTACAGGGGTTTTTTACTCGCTTTACGGCAATTACAGAAAGTGCCCTTTACCTGCAGGATTATTTTGAATTTCTGGATCTTTCTTATGCTGAAAGTGCTACCGATGGAAAATTGGATCTACCTCAAAAAATTGAAAAAGGCTTTGAATTTAAGAACGTTGGCTTCAAATATCCTAAATCTGAAAATTGGGTAGTTAGAAATATTAATTTTGAACTGAAGGCCGGAGAGAAACTTGCATTCGTTGGAGAAAACGGAGCCGGTAAAACTACTCTGATCAAACTCTTGCTTCAGTTTTACGAGCCAACAGAGGGAGAGATCCTGCTGGATGGTATTCCGATTAAAAAATATGACCAGTCGGCTTACAGGCAATATTTTGGAGTTATCTTCCAGGATTTCGTGAAGTTTGAATTAACGCTTCGCGAGAATATCGCGATGGGAGAAATTCAGGAAATAGAGAACCAGGAACGAATTGATAGCGCCGCCGAAAAAAGTCTGGCCCGGGAAGTGGTTTCAGATCTTCCGCTGGGATATAGTCAGCCCCTGGGAAAACGTTTTAAACACGGAAAGGATCTTTCCGGCGGACAGTGGCAAAAGATCGCCATCGCCAGGTCTTATATGAAAGATGCTGAGGTTTTAGTCCTGGATGAACCTACTTCAGCTTTAGATGCGCGGGCAGAAACGGAAGCTTTTCAAAGATTTATCCAGTTAACCCAGGGGAAAACCGCTGTGATCATTTCGCATAGGTTCAGTACCGTGAGAATTGCCGATAGGATTATGGTTTTAAAAGATGGAGCTGTATTAGAAATTGGGACACACAAAGAACTCATGCAAAATGATAAGTTGTATGCGGAACTTTTTAATCTCCAGGCGGCCGGTTACCAATAATATATCTGTTGTTCTTTATAACTTGTGAGAAAATAGTAATTCCTGCATTTTAGCAGAAAGCAATAGATTACTTACTTTAGCGATCAAGAAAATTCCCGCAAGTTGGCAGCAAAAAAATCACAGAAGGTTACCCCGTTAATGCAGCAGTATAACACCATCAAGCTAAAATATCCTGATGCGATGTTATTATTTAGGGTAGGCGATTTTTACGAGACTTTTGGAGAAGACGCAGTAAAGGCTGCAAGAATCCTGAATATCGTTCTTACCAATCGTAATAATGGAGGGGAACGAACCGAACTTGCTGGCTTTCCACATCATTCTTTGAACACCTATTTGCCAAAACTGGTAAAAGCAGGGCAGCGGGTGGCCATCTGTGATCAGCTGGAAGATCCTAAAATGACCAAGACCATTGTGAAACGTGGTGTCACCGAACTGGTGACTCCCGGTGTTGCGATGAATGATGATATACTTCAAAGCAAATCCAATAATTTTCTTTGTGCAGTTCACTTCGGAAAAAAGAATCTGGGAGTTTCTTTTTTAGATGTTTCTACGGGAGAATTCTTGTGCGCACAGGGAAACCGGGAATATATAGACAAATTACTTCAGAATTTCGGGCCGAGTGAAATTCTGGTTCAGAAAAAAAATAAGAAAGAGTTCAGCGAGAGTTTCGGAAAAGATCATCATTGCTTTTACCTGGATGACTGGATCTTTAAAATTGATTATGCTGAAGAGACTTTGAATACTCATTTTCAAACCAAGTCACTAAAAGGTTTTGGAATAGATCACCTGGAAGAAGGAATTATTGCTTCCGGAGCAGTTCTTTATTACCTAGCTGAAACGAGACATCACCGGCTTCAGCATATATCCTCCATAAACCGGATCGCAGAAGAGCAGTATGTGTGGATGGACCGGTTTACCATTAGAAATTTGGAATTATATCATTCTACCGCAGCGAATGCAGTTACGCTTTTAGACGTGATAGATAAGACCATTTCGCCTATGGGTGGCCGCTTATTAAAACGCTGGCTCGCCTTACCTCTTAAAGATGCTGAAATGATCAATAAAAGGCTGGAGGTAGTAGATTTTTTGATTAGAAACCCGGAAATTCATACCAATATCCAGGATCAGATTCGGGAAATAAGTGATTTGGAGCGACTTATTTCAAAGGTGGCCACTCAAAGGATTAGTCCAAGAGAAGTAAATCAGCTAAAACATTCGTTGAATGCGATCATCCCGGTAAAAGAGCTGGCATTAAAGTCGAAGAACGAAGCGTTAAAGATCATCGGTGATAATTTACATTCCTGTGACCTGCTTCGCGAAAAGATTTCAGAAAGCATTAGTGAAGAGGCGCCGGTAAATATCCAGAAGGGAAATGTGATCGCCAGCGGATTTTCCAAAGAACTGGATGATCTTAGAAATATAGCTTTTTCAGGAAAAGATTACCTGGACACCATGATCCAGAGAGAAACGGAAGCTACAGGTATTTCTTCGCTTAAAATAGGTAGTAATAATGTCTACGGTTATTATATTGAGGTTCGTAATACCCATAAAGATAAGGTGCCTGCAAACTGGACACGCAAGCAAACTCTGGTGAATGCTGAACGTTATATTACAGAAGAGCTTAAAGAATATGAATCGAAAATCCTTGGCGCCGAAGAAAAGATCCTGCATTTAGAGCAGGAATTGTTCGCTAAACTAATCTCCTGGATGGGAGAATATATAGATCCTGTACAACAAAATGCAAAATTGATCGCAAGATTAGACTGCCTTTGTTCTTTTGCTCAGCAGGCGCAGACAGAAAATTATTCCAGACCCGAGATACTGGATTCTTTTGCTTTAGATATTGAGGAAGGCCGTCATCCCGTAATAGAAAAACAATTGCCACCGGGAGAGGTTTACGTAACCAATAACGTCCATCTGGACAGGGAAGAGCAGCAGATCATTATGATCACCGGTCCGAATATGAGTGGTAAGTCAGCCATCTTAAGACAAACAGCTTTGATCGTTTTAATGGCTCAAATGGGAAGTTTTGTTCCTGCTAAGTCTGCCGAGATAGGTTTAGTAGATAAAATTTTTACCAGGGTAGGAGCCAGCGATAATATTTCTATGGGGGAGTCGACTTTTATGGTAGAGATGAATGAAACGGCCAGTATTCTGAACAATATTTCTGATCGAAGCCTGGTATTGCTTGATGAAATTGGTCGTGGAACCAGTACTTATGACGGGATTTCCATCGCCTGGGCTATCAGTGAATATTTGCATGAGCATCCTTCAAAACCTAAAACCCTGTTCGCCACACATTATCATGAGCTTAATGAAATGTGCGAAACCTTTGAAAGGATCAAAAATTTCAACGTTTCCGTAAAAGAATTAAAAGACAATGTGCTTTTTCTGCGGAAACTGGTACCGGGAGGTAGTGAGCATAGTTTTGGGATCCATGTGGCGAAAATGGCCGGAATGCCCCAAATGGTTTTGCATAGGGCCAATAAGATACTGGCAAAACTTGAAGCATCTCACTCCATGGAAGATTCCGGCGAAATAATGAAGAGATCTGCGGAAGACGAAATGCAGCTGAGTTTCTTTAACCTTGACGATCCTTTACTGGAAGATTTGAAGCAGGAATTACTTGGAATAGATATAGATACCTTAACTCCGGTAGAAGCTTTGATGAAATTGAATGAGATTAAAAGGATGCTGGGGAAGAATAATAAACAATGAGCAATCAACAATAAACAGAGGTCACTGCGAACGAAGTGAAGCAGTCTCTTGGTGAGTCTGTAGACCGTCGATTATAGTTCTTATTAAAAACAGCTTAAGATTTGGAGTATTCCCATGATTCTCCTAAGTCATTTTAAAGTAGCAAAGCAACTTAGAAATCTAGCTGTTTTATCAAACTACAAAAGCTTAAGGTCATCCTGAACTTGTTTCAGGACCTCTTATGGAGTGAAAATTTCATAGTTCGTCTGTTGCCATTAACTGAATAATTATAAATCTTGAACTTCTTAAAAGCTTAAGGCTGAGTACTTGGTACTTTAAGCGATTATTTTTCATAGAAAATTCTTTGCTATTATGAGATTTGTCTTAAATTTGCCTCCGCAATAAAGGCATAGCCTATATTGCGAGGTTCTTAAAAATCGCGAAAATAGCTCAGTTGGTAGAGCGCCACCTTGCCAAGGTGGAGGTCGCGGGTTCGAATCCCGTTTTTCGCTCAGTTTATATTATAATGCTCGGGTGGTGGAATTGGTAGACACGTTGGACTTAAAATCCAATGGCCATTATGGCCGTACGGGTTCAAGTCCCGTCCCGAGTACCAAAGACCCTCTTGATCTATTGATTTTGAGGGTTTTTTGTTTAGAGGATTTCAGTTTTGAATATTTAATTCTCAAAACTTTTCTCCAACTTTCCGTTCCAAAGCCTGAACTTAGATTTTAAATTCTGTTTTTTTGATTTGTCGCTGTTTTTATCCTGGATAAGTTGAATATAAAACTTGGCACCTGCATCGTCGAAAGTCGTTTTTTCAGGAAGGGTAAGTCCGTCACGGGTTTTTAGGTTTTTCCAGGGCAGGGACAGCCAGATATTTACATATTCATCTAGCTTAACATCACCTTCTACAAAAAGATGCAGTGCAGTGGATTGTATTTCCGTTCTTGGAATCCTAATTTTACCATTTTCAATAGTAAAGGTTTGCCTAATGGGCCTAAACCTTAATTTTTTAAAGCGCTCCTCTTTCATTAAAACGAGATTATCCAGGATGGGCTGATAATTATAGAGCGACAGGCTGTCTATGGCGATTTTCAAAGTTCCGTTTAAAGAATTTAAATCTACTTTTCCTTTTTTTTCCAAAATTCCGCTTGCATCCAGGGTATAATTCAATTTTCCTCCAATATTATCGGCTTCCCGAAGCTGTGAATCATTAAAATAATCCAGATCCTTAATAAGTTTTTCAAGATCTACGGCTTGAGCCTCCATCTGGATTCTAACCGGTAAATTTTCAGAATTACTTACTTCAGCTTCAATATTAAGATCGAAAATACTTTCGCGATAATTTAGATGTGTGCTTTCAAGTCTAAAATCACCATTTTCCTTAAAACCAATATTTGAACTGAAATTAGAAACAGAAAGTTTTTTATGAGTAAGAGAATCAATTCCCAATCTTACCGAGGGGTAATAGGAAGAATGAATAGCAGCCAGAATATCCTTTAAATTTTGGATTCCCATTGTTTTTAGCTCACTGCTGTCTTTTTCTTTATTCACCTCACTGAGAAATTTTTCAATATCTGCAGTGCTCAGGTACGGAGATTCTATGGTAAAGGTAGACCTATGCGAATTTTGGTTATTATTGATAAATTCAGAAAAATTATCGATCGTTCCATTGATATCCAGAGAACTTTTACCCGGAAGATTAACATCTAATCTGTCCAAATAGGCAATATTATTAGTGATATTTAAATGCAGGCTGTCTAAAGGAATTTGAAGATTCGCTTTTGGAATATCAACTTTAGACCTTCCGAGGCTTAGTGAACCTTCAAAATCGGAATTCATGATTTCCAAATCACCTGCCTCTCCTTGATAATTTCCAAAAAATTCAAAATCACCTGAGAGAAAGACAAAATTCACCGTTTTGAGGAAATCATTGAGATCACGATTTTTACCTTTTATTTCCGCAGAAATATCAAAATTAAAAGGATTTTGCTGTGGATTTGTATTTTGGAGCTCATTCGCAGTCAGGCTTCCAAATATTCTGGTTTTTGTATTTCCGTAATAGAGATTTAAATCGTCCAGTTTCAGCACAGAGTCATTTTCAAAAAAGACATGAGCATTTATATTTTTAGAGGTAAGATCCCGAATTTTTAGTGAGTCTGCGGCAAGTTTGAATTCAGGATTAAACTCATTGATATCCTTGAAAACTTTGATTAGACTTGTTTTTTTGGACACTGGAATAGTTTCTTTATTTTCGATATTTCCAATGGTTTCTATCCATTGATCCATATCCACATATTTTGCATCCAGAGAAAGATCAATACTACCAGTATTTTCGAGTTCGTCCATTAAAAAACCCGGAAAATCATCAATTTTTGCAGAAATACCAAAGGGATAATGGTCTTCCATCTTAATTTCAAACCGATTAATAAGAATATTGGATTTGTCTACTGAAATTTTCAGTGAATCGAGATCAATATTCGAATCTGCATTTGGATAATAGAATTCAGCATTCGTCAATTGAAGATCTCCAGTGGCATTGTTAAGTATTTGTTCAAATTTTTGAATATCCCCCGTTACTGCACCTTCAAAAGTATATGTGCCGGCATTAATATCTATGAGTTCAATATTAAACAGTTCCTGGAAAACAGAGATTGGACCTGAAGAAAGGGTTTGCACATCTATAAAAATGGGTTCATTGCGGGCTTCTCCCGGTTCTGGAACCTTTACTGTTCCTGTGAAACTGGTGATCGCTTGCTTATAATTGAAGTTAAAATGATCAAAAAAAATCGTTTCCTGATTTATAAGTCGAACATCGGCCGCTACATCATTAAAAGCCATTTCATTATATTTCAAAGCTTTGAGGTTTACCTGAAATTGCGGCCTGAATTTGTTATAAATGGCTTCAAAAGTTTCATTTAGGGTTTTTTGGTTGTTTTTCTTTCCTTCGGAATTGGGTGAAAATTCAGTAGCCGTATTGATTAGTCGATTTAAGTTTAATTCGTCAGATTCTAATAGGAGATAGGTTGAAGTAGGATTCGCTAAATCTTCTGAAACAAGGGAAGAAGCATTTTTCAAACTTCCGCTAAAGATCAGGTTTTCATCATCGGGTAAATTGATGACTAAATTTTGGAGTATGGAATTGCCTTTTTCCAGTTTTAACTTTAAGATTTCCAAAGGTAACTGTAGATTGTTCTCCTTAAGTACCACGCGGGAATTACGCATTATAAAATCTCCCTGAGCTTTGCTAAAAATTTCTGAATTGGAAGAAATATCACCATTCAATTCTACATTTAGCCTAAAATCACCACCTATGAATGCAAAGTTCTCATTCTGTAATACCTCAGCCAAAGTCTCGTTAGAACCATTGATGTTCACGCTGGCATTTAAAAAATTTGCTGTTTCCTCAGAAGATTCAAAATAGGCTTCAGAAGCCTTTATTTTAATATCCTTTATATTGCCAGAAAAATCTTCAAAGAAGATTTTAATATCGGGTTGCGTTGGAGGTCGCGGTCCTTCCTGAGTTCCTCTGTTTAAATTATTACTAATAAACCCTCTAAACTGTATATTTTGTATCTCCAGGCTGTCCCCTAATCTCGCACTGTTATTTCGGGTAGAAAAATTTCCATCTATCCATGGAATATTCCCATATTTAAATTCACCTTTTAGTTGGAGGTCTGTTTTTATAGGTTCGTTAATATGATATCTGGCGATTTTTGTTGAAATGCTGTCCGGGAGAAATTTCTTTAAAGATTGAAAATTTATATCATCATTCTTTAAGCTAAAATTATATCTTGAAGTATTTTCAAAGCTGAAATCAGCCGAAATTTTAAATAGTTCCTCTCCAATTTTCAGATCAAATTCAGGAATCATAATTTGATCATCTTCTAAGCTCATCTCAAAACTTGGATTACCGCGGAAGATAGCTCCATTAATAAAACTTCCTTTTTTGGTGTTGAATCCTAGATCTTTTACAAAGGCTTTGAATTCGAGATTACCCAAATATGAATCATTATTGGCTCTTAACTTACCCCGGGCTTGCTGAATTTTAATATCAAAGAATTTATTGAGTATAGAATCCTGAATTACCAATGAGATATTCTGTAAATCGAAATTGGTCCTTTCCGGATGTAGCCAGATTGGGAATTGTAGTCCAGATCCAGGAACTTTTGCCAGCTCAAGTTTTAATTTTCTATACTCCGCCTGTGATTTTTCTGTAATGACTTTAGAATGAAAAATGGCATTATGGATATTGATTTTTCTAAACTGGATATCGCCCGTCAAAAGATCGGTAGCCGCGATACTAACTAAAGCTTTGTCAATGAAAACCGAAGTTCTCTTATCCAGGATGGTATCAAAACTGGTTTGATAGAGATCATTAATCGTAAAACCAACATTAGGAAAGCCATAAAAGAAAGTGGCATCCACATGTCCGATTTCCAGCTTACCATTGCTATTTCGTTCATACCAGGCCTGTAATTCATCAATCAAAAGATCCCTGCTAAACCATCCCAGGAAGAATAGAAAAACAGGAACCAGGAGGATACCCAGGAGTATAAACCCCATGCGTTTTAGCAGCTTAGCTTTTTTAGGTTTATTTGGAATTTTGGTTTTCACAGAATCTTTAGAGATAGACTTCACTAATTATTAGCAATGCCATACGAAATACAAGTCTAAGAAATACATTGGAAATTCAACAGATATGTTCTTAAAAAACTAATCAGCTCCATAACATTTTACTGATGATGATATACCTGAACTTCAGCATTATTAGGTACTACTATCAAAACTTTGCCATCCTGCATCTTTAGATCCCTCGTAGCCTTGATTTGTTGGTGAAAAGGTTCAATTCCAAGTCGAGATGCAGCGTAGTATTCATTAAGGTCTTTAACCAGAAATCCTTTAAGAGATGTATAGCCACCGTGATAGGTATTTACCTGTAGCAAATTACCACTAACAAGTAAATGCGGTTCGTCTTCTAATTCAATTATTTCAAAGCTGGTAATCGGAGCCAATTGAAAATCATCTGGAAATGGAATAAAGGAGTTAAAAGCACCATTGTTGTTCTCCAGGTAACCCGAAGCCAATTGGTTCACCTCGTAAATTTTGGCAGACTGTATAGCTTTTTCAGAAGAGATTTGATTCACGGTTTTCATGGCAAAATTTTCATGGTATGGAAACACTTTGCTTATATAGTTGAGTTGAGATGCCAGCTCATCCCGGGAATGTATAGGGTAAAAATCACCTTTCTTCTTATAGGCAAGAATGGTTTCGTAAGTACCGTCATCATTAAAATCTGAATGATACATTCTTAAGCCGCCCTCATTTTCAAATTTAAAACGCGTGTTCAATCCCCAGTTGCCTAAAAGTATATCCTTATCACCATCATTATCTATATCATAAATTTCTATATCCTGCCATAAGCCTGAAAGATTTTCTGGAATTTTTGCAGTTTCAAACTTTCCTTGCTTATTCCAGTAAATTTTTGGTTGGTCCCATTCTGTCGCGATAATAAGCTCTGGATAACCATCATTATTTAGGTCGTGCCAATTTATGGCAGAGACATGGGATTGGATATTTAATTTATCAGATATAGAGAATTTACCACTACCAGAATTTTCCAGGAGATAAGAAGTTACTTCTTTACCAAAATTTCCCGCTTCTGCTTTATTTCCTACAAATAGATCTATATCTCCATCATTGTCAAAATCTGCTGCTGCCACGTCAGAATTTATAAGCAAGTTCGAAGGAATAATACCTGTAGTTTTAATGAAATTGCCACCTTCATTAAGATAAAGTCTATCTTCTTCAAATTCTTTCTGCCTATCGCTATTAATTCCGCTACCCACATATAAGTCAAGATCACCATCCTTGTCCACATCAAAAAATTCTGCTGAATTGTCCTCGAATAAAGAATCTTTAGTGATTTCAGAAAACTTTTTTTCCTGAAAGGATTTCCCATTATTCAGGAAAATTTTAGCGGGTTTACCCGATGCATTTCCTAGAAAAATATCCTCAAATCCATTTTGATCTATATCACCTACTGCTACAGCAGGACCTAATGTTGAAACTTTATAAGGAATAAGTTTTTCGTTATGAAAATCATTGTATGTGTCTTCCAAATGTTTAAAACTTACAAGCGATTTTTTTTCAAAATTCGATTCCTTATTTTTTTTATTGTAATTATAAACAGGTAAATTTTCTTTATATGAAACTGCCATTTCCTGGTTATTCCTGAAATCTTTTAGCGTTTGAAAAGTGTTATCCGGCCAGATAATTTTAATAGAGTCAATTTTACTTTTAGATCCAAAATGTAATCTTTTATCTACTGAGGAAACAAAACCACGAGATCTGAATAATTGTTTTAACTGTGTTTGATCTCCTGAATAGACCAGGGCTTTGGTCCCAATTCCATCTTTGTTATCACCTGTGAATTGAAAGTTTAGCTGTATCCAAAAATTTGGATCTGTAGTATTCTCATAGATAGAGGCTTCAGAGTTTAAATTATTAATAGCCAGATCCAGGTCGCCATCATTATCCAGATCTGTATAAATGGCACCATTAGAGAAACTTGCTTTATTTTCTATCCACTCGCCGGTTTTATTTTTAAATTTTTTGTTGTCACCTTTAAAAATTTCATTGCTTACATCGCCTGGAGGCATTTCTTCCCTTGATTTATAAAGCCACTTCATTCCATCCTTTTCATTTCGGTTTTTAAAAGCATTCGAGACATAGTTTTTGAAATCCAAATCGTTTGGCCGCCTTAAAATCCCATTGGAAATAAAAAGATCTTGTGCGCCATCATTATTAAAATCTGCTATCAAAGGAGCCCAACTCCAGTCTGTGGCTTCCATATTATTAAGTATGGCAGCTTCCTTAAAATATTTACCATCGCTGTTTAACTGCAGCATATTTCTCGCATACTGGTCTTTGTAACCAAGTTTTGCCAGTTTATCATTCATATTCAACATCATATTGTCACCTTCACTTTCCTTTATAACCTGCTCCTCCTTAGGTAGCATATCCAATGTTACCAGATCTTGAAAGCCGTCTGCATTAATATCGGCTGCATCACTACCCATGGAGAATCTGCTGATAGTAGAAAACGCGGAACCTAAATCCTCAGTGAAAGTTCCATCCTGATTGTTTAAATAATAATAATCATCTTCATGAAAATCATTAGACACATAGATGTCATCCCAACCATCATTATTGAAATCTGCAAGGGAGGCACTTAATCCATAGCCATTTATTCCGCCATAAATATTAGCTTTTTCACTCACATCCTTATAGCTGCCATCATTGTTCTGAAAAAGAATATCCCCGGTAAATGGAGCTCTTTCTGAACGGACCGATGCTTTGCTATGAGATAAAGTGGTATGTATGGCATGGTTAACCAAATAAAGGTCTAGATCCAGGTCTTTGTCGTAGTCAAAAAAGTAAGCCTGAGTTGAAAACCCTTTATAATCGAGACCATATTTCTTTGAGCTTTCTGTAAAGGTGAGGTCGCCGTTATTAATAAATAATTCGTTATGCCCTTTGAAGTCCAGAAGGCCAGAGACCGAACATACATATATATCCAGTAAACCATCATTATTAATATCAACCATGGTTACCCCCGTATTCCAGCTTGAGTTTCCTTTAATTTTGGCTTTGGCACTAATATCTTCAAATTCTAAATTTTCTTTATTGAGATAAAGCTTATTTTCGCCCATATTAGATACGAAATACAAGTCAATAAGTCCGTCGTTATTGATGTCTCCTGAAGCCACACCGCCCCCATTATAATAGTAGATGTAGTTGATTATGGAATGATCCGGATCTTCAATTATTTGGTTTATAAAGTTTATCCCAGAAGTTTTGCTGGAAACTTTTTTTAAAAGGAAATTAGGTTCTTCCTTATTCTTCTTTTCATTTTCTACACAACCAGATAAAATAACTATTGATAGTAGGGCTAAAGTCTTATATAATCTCATATTAAATTTCGTAGTGTGCTCAAAAGTAACAATTTGATCAAAATATTAAGAAATATTTAAGGATAATAATTAACTCTTCCATGCCTTTCTAAAGTGGCCGAATGATGGCGGCATAATTCCTGTGATTTCGTTATATTAGGAAAAAATTTTTCATGGTCAAAAAAATAGCCTGTGCGGCACTCATTGCAACCGGATTGATTGGTTGTAAAAGTTCAAAACCTGTTGCTGAAAATCCTGAACAATCTAAAAAGGAAAAAAGCGATTTAAAAAATTATGATGAAGTTATTACTGCAAAAGCGAAAAGTGATGAGGGATTGTTTACTACTCACTTTGTAGATGATAAACTATATTTTGAAATCCCACTGGATCTTCTGGAAAAAGATATGCTGCTGGTAAGTAGAATTGCAGGGGTTCCTTCAGGCTATGGCGGCGGCTATGTAAATGCTGGTTCTAAAGTGAATGAACAGGTTGTGCGTTGGGTAAAGCGGAATGGGAATATCGATATGAAGGTGATCAGTTTTGAAAATCAAAGCGACGAAGAATCGCCTATTAATCAGTCTGTTCAGGCAAATAATTTCTTCCCTATTTTATATAGCTCTAAAATTGAAACCTGGAGTAAAGATTCTACCAGTGTGGTTATCGAGGCTGGGCCATTGTTTGAAAATGAAGTGGATGCCATTAATGGTATTTCGGAAAGCCTTCGTAAACGCTATAAGGTAAAAAAGCTGGATAAGAGTAGGTCATATATTAAATCTGCCAATGCTTATCCTAAGAATATTGAGGTGAAACATGTGATGACCTATGAAGCTGAAACTCCTCCGGAAAGAGATCAGGCAGGAACAATTTCCATGCTTTTGAACCAGTCCATGATTTTATTGCCAGAAAATAAGATGCAGCCAAGACTGGCTGATTATCGCGTGGGTTGGTTTACCATAGATAAGTATGATTATAATTCAGAAGAATTAAAGGCAGATGATTACGAGATCATACGCCGATGGAAACTTGTCCCAAAGGATATTGAAGCCTATAAGAGGGGAGAGTTGGTGGAGCCGGAAGAACCTATTGTATATTATCTTGATCCTGCCACGCCCGAAAAATGGAGGCCATATTTTAAAAAAGGTATTGAAGATTGGAATGTAGCTTTTGAAAAAGCAGGCTTTAAAAATGCCATTATTGCTAAAGATCCACCAAACAAAGAAGAAGACCCGGAATTTAGCCCCGAAGATGTAAGATATTCTGTAGTCCGTTACGTGGCGAGTACCACCAGGAATGCGGTGGGACCTTCTGTAACCGATCCTCGAACTGGTGAGATCATTGAAAGTGATATTATCTGGTATCACAATCATTTACGTTCTTACAGGAACCGTTTTATGATTGAGGCCGGCGCCCAAAATCCCAATGCCAGGACTTTAAATACTCCTGAAGAGGAAATAGGGGAGATGATGCGAATGGTTATTGCCCACGAGGTAGGACATGCATTAGGACTTCCGCATAATATGAAAGCCAGTTCTGCCTATCCTACAGATTCTTTGAGATCGGCTGAATTCACCCAGAAATACGGACTCACTCCTTCTATTATGGATTATGCCCGGGTAAATTATGTGGCGCAACCTGGGGATGAGGATGTAAGGTATATTAGAATGATGGGGCCCTATGACCTGTATGCTATCAACTGGGGATACAGGTATCTTCCGGAAGCAGAATCTGCTCAGGCTGAGAAGGGTACTTTAGATAAGTGGATTCTGGAAAAAGCAGGGGATCCGGTTTATGAATTTGGAAATGGATATTCCGGAGCAGATCCACAATCACAGAGGGAAAGTTTAGGAGACGATCAGGTAAAAGCCAGTG
The DNA here is from genome assembly GCF_029937855.1 of Christiangramia sp. Classification (GTDB taxonomy): domain Bacteria; phylum Bacteroidota; class Bacteroidia; order Flavobacteriales; family Flavobacteriaceae; genus Christiangramia. Next base: position 57,907 of record NZ_JAPYPC010000015.1, on the reverse strand, counting down.
AATATGGGATAGCAAATCTTAAAAAAGTGGTGCCCAATCTTATTGCATGGACTTCAAAAGAGGGTTACGCTTATGATGATTTGGATGAGGTTTACAGGGAATTAAACTATATGTGGAGGGGGTATCTTTCTCATGTAGTTACGAATGTTGGGGGGATTTATGAAACCAGAAAAACTTCAGATCAGTCAGGAGCAGTTTATGAGCCAGTGCCGGCTAATGTTCAGGAGAATGCTGTGGAATTTCTGAATAAAGAGGCTTTTAGTACACCTTCCTGGCTATTGGATCAGGATTTGTTAGGTAGGATAGAAGCTTCAGAAGTACGGGAGAGAATACAGTCGCTGCAAACAAGGGCATTGGAAAATCTGCTTGAAAAAGACAGGTTAAAAAGAATGATCGCCAATGAAGAGGTAAATGGGAATCAGGCTTATTCCGTAACAGAAATGATGTCAGATTTACGCAAGGGTATCTTTAAGGAATTATATAATTCTGAAAAGTCCGATGCTTATAGAAGGAATTTACAAAGATCTTTTGTAGATGTGGCAGCTTCCTATGTGAAAGAACTGGAAAACCGTGAGAATGATGAGGTGCTTAAATCTGATATTATGGCGCTGATGAGAGGGGAGCTTAACCGACTTAAAAATGATATTAATCGTAGAAAGAATGGGGCAGGTCATGAACTTACCAGATATCACTGGAATGATCTTATTGCCAGAATTGATGAGGCAATATTGACCGAAGCATAGATTTTTATAAAAATTTTTAGAAATGGCCATTCCGTTTTGGGATGGCCATTTTTGTTAATGCCTTTTATTTTGCTTATCGTGATATTCTTTTCAGAATAAAAGAAACTGAATTTCAATTTTTTCCTAAATCAGCCTAACTTTGTTTAATATCTTCACGGCATGGATGAAATAGAAAAAGTTTTGAAAATCCATAATGTCCGTCCCACGGCAACCAGGCTTCTTATGTATAAATTTCTTAGGGACCTGAATGTTGCAGTGACACTGAATGATATAGAATCAGGTTTCGATAAATCGGATAGAACTACCTTATACCGCACCATCAAAACTTTTGAAAAACACGGATTGGTTCATCAAATAGATGATGGGACGGGAGTGGCTAAATATGCCCTCGATGAACCAACTTCAACAGATATTAATTCGCAGAGTCTACACTTGCATTTTCACTGCACAAATTGTAACGATACCATTTGCCTTACCGATCATAAGATTCCTCATATAAACCTACCAGAAGGCTTTATCACCAGGGATATGAATCTTGTTTTAAAAGGTTTCTGCGACAAGTGCAGCCATGTTTAATGCACTTAAGTTGCATGAATTTTCTCCTACTTTAGACCCTAATTTCAGATTTCACTGAAAATTTTTATAAAACTGAATTTTAATGTCTGGACACAATCACGGCTGCTGTAAACCGCATAATGACGGAATCTTTGGAGATAAGACCGAACTGATTTTCGCAGTGATCAGCGGGGTTTTTCTTCTCACGGGATTTTTGCTCGATACTTTCAGTCAACTCAATTTTATTTATATTCTTATTCCATACCTTATTTCTTATGGTTTTGGAGGATATTATACGTTGAAGGAGGCTGTACAGGAAATTTCTAAAGGTCAGTTTGAAATTGATTTTTTAATGTTAGTGGCCGCAGTAGGAGCGGCACTATTAGATAAATGGGCAGAAGGCGCTTTATTACTATTCCTTTTTAGCCTGGGTCATGCACTGGAACATCTAGCTATGGAAAAGGCCCAAAAATCTATAGAATCTTTAACCAAGTTATCCCCAAAAATCGCCCTCAGAAAAGAAGAAGATGATTTTGTGGAAGTGAAAATCGAAGATCTGTTGGTTGGTGATATTATAAAAATCAAACCGAATTCCACGATTAGTGCAGACGGAGTTTTAATTAGCGGTAACACTAGTATTAATCAGGCGCCCATTACAGGTGAGAGTATTCCTGTAAATAAGGAGCCGATTGGAAATATAGAATCGGAATATACCTCAGAAGAAGAAATACCTGAAAAAAGCAGGGTATATGCCGGAACCATCAATGGTAATAACAGCATTGAAATTAAAGTCATAAAAAAATCGCAGGATTCTACCCTAAACCGACTTATTACCATGGTTCAGGAGGCTCAGGAGAAAAAATCACCTACACAGCTTTTAACCGATAAATTTGAGAAATATTATGTTCCTGCCGTTCTTATACTTATAGTTCTTTTAAATTTTGCTTTTCTGATCGTCGATGAATCCTGGCAGGATAGTTTCTATCGTTCTATGGCGGCTTTAGTAGCGGCAAGTCCCTGTGCTCTCGCAATTTCAACCCCTTCTGCAGTTTTAAGCGGAATTGCCCGTGCGGCAAAAGGAGGAGTGCTTATCAAAGGTGGAAAGCCATTGGAAGACCTGGGTACTTTAAGAGCGCTTGCTTTTGATAAAACCGGAACCCTTACGGAAGGAAAACCTAAAATGACCGATGTGGTTCTTGTAAATGGGCTGTCTACCGATGAATTTCTACGAAAAGTGATCGCTTTGGAAAGTTCCAGTAATCATCCTCTGGCAAAAGCAGTAGTTAGAGATGGGAAAAAAAGGATGGAATCTATAAACGGATTTCCAGCCGTGAAGAATTCTGAAGCAATACAGGGAAAAGGAATTAAGGGTAGCATAAATGGTGAACTTATTCAAATTGGAAATTTAGAGCTTTATACAGAAGAAGTTCCTGCCGATATTCAGCAAAAGATCCAACAATTGGAAAAAGAGGGTAAAACAGTAATGCTGGTCCAGGATGGTGAGCATTTTAGTGGGATCATTGCACTCATGGATACCCCAAGGGAAGCCGCAAAATCTACCCTAACCAATCTCAAAAAGATCGGGATTCGGAAAATGATCATGCTAACAGGAGATAATCAGGAGGTTGCCAACGCAGTTGCTTCTGAAATTGGGGTAACCGATGCCTATGGAAGCTTGTTACCAGAGGAAAAAGTAGCACAAATAAAGAAACTTGAAAAGGAGGAATCAAAAATTGCCATGATAGGAGATGGGGTGAATGATGCTCCGGCCATGGCCAACAGTACTGTGGGAATCGCCATGGGAGCTGCCGGGAGTGATGTGGCACTCGAAACAGCCGATGTTGCACTAATGGCAGATAAACTTGAAATTCTTCCTTTTGCTATAGCTCTAAGTAGAAAAGCTCAACAGATCGTTAGACAGAACTTATGGATTAGTCTGGGAGTAGTAGCCATGCTGTTACCGGCTACCATATTTGGATGGGCTAATATCGGGATAGCCGTAGTTTTTCACGAAGGTTCCACCCTTGTAGTAGTGCTGAACGCACTTCGTTTACTGGCATTCAAGAATAAATACAGTTAGTAATATCGAAAAAATTCCACCTTTTTTAGCTAAATAGGATTAAATCCAATATTTTTGAGTAAATTTTGGAAATATTCCTAATATTAAATTTATGGGGTCACCGGGATCTATTGAAATTAAGCACTTTAAAGAAGTGCGTGAAGAAAATAATTTTACCCAATCTGAATTTGCCAGTTTATTGGGAATTAAAAACTCCACAGCAGATATTGAGCGGGGTAGAACCAAACTATCAGGGAAAGTGGTAGCCGAATTATTGAGACAATTCGCAATTAATCCTTTATGGTTATTTGGAGAAAGTGGACAGAAATATCTCAAAATTTCTAAAGGTGATGTGAGCCCAAAAGTGATCACCGTAGATAATGCTGATAATGAGAATATTGTTCTGGTAAATCAGAAGGCCGCTGCCGGTTATCCTCATAATGTTCAGGATGTGGAATGGTATAATCAATTGCCGGCGTTTGATATTCCTTTGCCAGAATTTCGCAATGCTACCTATAGAGGCTTTCAAATAGAAGGCGATAGTATGTTGCCAGATTATAGGCCGGGCGAATGGGTAATGGGGAAAGCGGTTTCAAGCATAGAAGAAGCGAGTAATAACCGGATTTATGTAATTGTGATGTATGATTCGGTACTGGTAAAGAAACTTCAGAAAATGCCTGATCCTTCCAAAGTACTGCTTATTTCGTTAAACGAGGAATATTTGCCTCTGGAGGTCAACCTCCACGATATACAGGAAATATGGCAAGTCAATTCTAAGCTTACTTTTAATTTAGATAATCCCTCTAACAGTGGACTTTTTCAGGAATTACAGCAATCTATGAATGAGCTAAAAAGAGAACTAAAATCATTTAAACACTAATAAAAAAGCCCTTTCGCAAGAAAGGGCTTTCTAATGTAAGAATTTCTTCGATTAATAATCGTCGTTATTTTCTACTTCGTCTTCAACTTTATTAGCAGCTTTCTCCACAGCGCCACCAGTTTCATTGGCAGCATTTTCAATAGCATCACCAGTATCATCTGCAGCTTGCTCGATGTCGTTTTCAACTTCGTTCATGTCGTCCATATCATCCATATCATCAGACATTTCCATATCATCAGTTTCGTTTTCATTTGCTGTATCTCTACATGAAGTGAAAAATACACCCATGGAAAGCATTAATGCGAACATTACTATTGGTTTTTTCATCTTTTTAAAATTTTGGTGTTAGTAATTTAGTTATTAAATGATAAGGCTTAGATTTAATTATCGTCGCCAATTTTATCAATTTCTTCGTCAATTTCTTTGTTTACTTCTTTATCTACTTCTTTTGCAGTTCTTTCAAGAATTCCTTCTCTTTCTTCTACTTTCTTCTCTACTTCAACCTCTCTTACAACCGTTTCTTTTTCAGTAGTATCTCTACATGAAGTAAGCACAGTAGAGAACATTATTAGCCCACCGGCTAACATCGATAAACGTTTCATGGTTCAATAGTTTATTGGTTATTTAGATCGAAATTACAACTAAAACTTGTTGAATAATGATATTTTACTTTTTTTTAGCAAAGTTTGTTAATGTCTTAGACAATTACTTTTTGAGATATTCTTCAAGAGATCTGGTGGCTCCGGTATTGCTGTTAATAAAGTGACCGGCGATCATTCCGCTCTTTTTTCTGAATTCAGAATTTGTAGAAAATTTTTTCATTATAGCTGAAAATTCTTCTGAAGTTTTAACAGAAAACAGTCCAGCCAACTGTCTTAATCGCTCAGCTTCAGGAAACCTGCTATAATTTTCTCCTATAATAATGGGAATACCAAATGTGGCCGGTTCCAGAATATTATGCAGTCCCGTGTTTCCGGCTGCTCCACCAACATACGCCATATCTGCATAACTGTAAGCCCTGCCCAATAGGCCAATAGTATCAAGAATTAGTACAGGAAATTCCTCTAAATCCTTCCCTTCTTTTTCGGAATATTTCACAGACGGAATTTTTAACTCGTTGGTGAGTTTTTGAATTTTTTCTTCTTTAATTTCATGAGGGGCAATAATGAATTTGATATTTTTAGAATTATTGAGGTAATTCATTATTAATTTTTCATCTTCTGGCCAGGTACTACCGCACACCAGCAGTAATTTATCCTGTTTGAATTCTTCAATAAAATCTATACCATTGTCGGCTTCAATCTGTGCTGCCACACGATCGAATCTTGTGTCGCCACTTAGCGTTGAGTTTTTAAAACCAATAGCATCCAATAGCTTTACAGACTCTTTATTCTGAACGAAAAAGTGCTCAAATGCTTTAAGTGGCTGGATCATCCATTTACCATAGATCTTAAAAAATGCCTGATCTTTTCGAAATACTCCGGAAACCAAAAATGTCCTGGTATTATTTTTTTTTAATTCATTAAGAAAATTGGGCCAGAAGTCATACTTGATAAAAAAAGCCATTTTCGGCTGAATGATTTTTAAGAAATTTTCAGCATTCTTTTGGGTGTCTAAAGGCAGATAGGTAAAATGATCTACAAGGGGATGAAATTGTTTATTTTTAAATCCTGAAGGAGAAAAAAAACTAACCACCGTTTTTACATCGGGATAGTTTTTTTTTAGCATTTTTAGCACTGGAACAGCCATTTCAAATTCGCCCAATGAAGCAGCGTGGATCCAAAAATGATTCCTGGAAGGATCAATATCTTTTTCCAATTTTGAAAAAAGTCCTTCCCTGCCTTTGGTAAATTCTTTTAGTTTAGGGCTAAAATTTCCTGCCGATTTAAGAAAGACTCCGCTTAGTTTGACTAATACATTGTAAATTCCCTGCACGATAAAAAAATTGAGATTGCTAAAATAGGCCTTTCCCAATAAATGGATTGCCAGTAGGTGCTATATTTCGTATTTTCGTAAACCTGAAAAATAGTGTAGATGAAAAAGATTCAAATGGTTGATCTTAAAGGTCAATATGAAGGTATAAAAAATGAAGTAAATCAAGGAATACAACAGATATTGGAGGAAACTTCCTTTATAAATGGGCCTCATGTTCATGCTTTTCAAAAGGAACTGGAAGAGTATCTTGGTGTAAAGCATGTAATTCCCTGTGCAAATGGAACAGATGCCCTTCAAATAGCCATGATGGGACTGGGTTTAAAACCGGGAGATGAAGTGATCACTGCCGATTTTACATTTGCTGCTACCGTAGAAGTGATAGCGCTTCTTCAGTTAACACCTGTATTGGTAGATGTAGATCCTCAAACTTTTAATATAGATCCTGAAGAGATCAAAAAAGCAATTACTCCGAATACTAAAGCAATTGTTCCTGTTCATCTTTTCGGACAGACCGCCGATATGGATACGATTATGGAAATTGCCAAAGAATACAATCTATATGTTATTGAAGATAATGCGCAGGCTATAGGAGCAGAATACCATTCAAAAAATGGGGAGATTAAAAAAGCAGGGACTATAGGAGATGTTTCGGCCACCTCTTTCTTTCCGTCTAAAAATCTTGGATGCTATGGTGACGGTGGTGCTATCTTTACTGATAACGATGAATTGGCACACACTATTCGTGGTATCGTAAATCATGGTATGTATGAACGTTACCACCATGATGTGGTTGGAGTAAATTCAAGGCTGGATAGTTTTCAGGCTGCGGTACTTAGGGCAAAGCTTAAGAAACTGGATGTTTACAATGAAGCCAGGAAGGAAGCAGCTTTAAAATATTCTAATGCATTTGATGGACACCAAAATATTGTAACGCCAGTTCGAAGAGGTGACTGCGACACTCATGTATATCACCAGTATACCTTGAAAATTGGTGGAGGTAAAAGGGATGCCTTGGCGAAACATCTACAGGAGAAAGGAATTCCTTTTGGTATTTATTATCCCATCCCGTTACATCGCCAAAAAGCTTACGCAGATGAAAGATATAATGAAAATGATTTTACGATAACAAATCAGTTGGTAAAAGAAGTCATTTCATTGCCCATGCATACTGAACTGGAGGATGATCAGATAAAATACATTACCGATACTATTATCGAGTTTCTGGATTAAAATAATATTACGATAATGAGTTTTAAACCCGGCAACCTGTCGGGTTTTTTTGTTATTCATAATGTCGAAAAAAATGAAAATCAAATTCTGTATATTGCCCGGTGCTTAATTCTTATTTAATTTAAATTATATGAAAAGACTTTTTACTCTTATTTCCGCACTAATATTCTGTTTAACTATTTCTGCTCAGGAAATTTATATACATGCCGGTAAATTGGTAGATACTAAAAATGGAAAGATTCTTAATGACCAGACGATTATTATTTCCGGCAACAAAATCAAAAGTGTCCAAAACGGTTTTTTGGATCCCTCTTCAGCAGAAGATAGTTTGATAGATCTAAAAAATAAAACTGTCCTGCCTGGCCTAACCGATATGCATGTACATCTGGAAAGTGAAACAAACCCCAGTAAGTATATGCAAAGGTTTACCAATAATCCTGCAGACGATGCGCTAAGTTCCGTGGGATTTGCAAAGAAAACATTGATGGCAGGATTTACTACTGTTCGGGATCTTGGTGGTTCCGGAGTTAATATCGCTTTAAGGGATGCAATAAATAAAGGCAATATAAATGGCCCCAGGATCTTTACTGCCGGAAAATCTTTAGCCACCACAGGCGGTCATGCAGATCCAACTAATGGTATGAACAATGAGATGATAGGAGATCCGGGGCCAAAAGAAGGAGTTGTAAACAGCGTGGAAGACGCGAGAAAAGCGGTGAGGCAGCGATATAAAAACGGAGCAGATCTTATTAAGATTACCGCGACAGGTGGAGTTCTAAGTGTTGCTAAAAGTAGTTCCAATCCTCAGTTTTTCGATGAAGAAATAGAAGAGATCGTTAAAACTGCAAAAGATTACGGTTTTCATGTTGCCGCACATGCCCACGGGGATGAGGGAATGCAAAGAGCCGTCAAAGCAGGTGTAACTACAATTGAGCATGGAACTTTGATGAGCGAGGAAACCATGGATTTAATGAAGAAAAATGGTGCTTATCTTGTTCCTACGATAACCGCAGGAAAGGAAGTTACAGAAAAGGCACAGATCGAAAATTATTATCCTGAACTCGTGGTTCCTAAGGCAAAGGAAATAGGGCCTAAAATTCAGAATACTTTCTCAAAAGCTTATAAAAGGGGCGTACCTATTGCTTTTGGAACTGATGCAGGGGTATTTAAACATGGAGAAAACGGGAAAGAATTTTGGTTTATGGTAGAAGCGGGAATGCCCGAGATGGAAGCTATTCAGGTGGCAACTATAGTGCCAGCAAAAATATTAAACATGGAGAAGGAGAGCGGACAAATAGCCTCAGGTTTTTATGCCGATATTATTGCAGTAGATGAAGACCCTACTCAAAATATTAAAACCCTTGAAGATGTGAAGTTTGTGATGAAAGAAGGGAAAGTATTTAAAAATGAATAATCCGGTATTGATTGAATAAAAAAGAGGCTGTCTAGAAACTCGAGAAAACGTCATCCTAATTTACTTTCAGGATCTTAACTAATTGAAAATCAAAATCGGTTAGAAGTTGAATCAAGTTCAGCTTGACGAAAAAAGGACTTTTTAGACAGCCTCTATTAAGTAAATAGCATTTGATAATTATTTAATTTCTGCAGAAGAGGTTTCCATACTTCTCTCAATTTTTTTGACTAATCCCTGCAGAACTTTTCCAGGGCCTACTTCTATAAATTGCGTAGCCCCATCTTTGATCATATTCTGGACCGACTGCGTCCACTTTACGGGAGCAGTGAGCTGAAATACCAAATTTTTCTTGATCTCTTCCGGATTTTTTACCGCAAAAGTGCTAACATTCTGATAAACCGGGCAAAGCGCCTCGTTGAATTGAGTATTTTCAATAGCCTCAGCAAGATCTTTCCTGGCCGGTTCCATTAATGGGGAGTGAAAAGCTCCGCCAACGGGTAATATCATTGCTCTCCTGGCACCTCTTTCTTTTAGATTTTCGCAGGCTTTTTCCACGGCTTCATAAGCTCCGGAAATTACCAGTTGTCCCGGGCAGTTATAATTTGCCGCAACGACAATCCCGTCAGTTTCTGAACAGACAGCTTCTACCATCTCATCTTCAAGACCTAGTACCGCCGCCATGGTAGATGGTTCCAGTTCACAGGCTTTCTGCATCGCCTGAGCTCTTTGAGAAACTAGTTTTAAACCATCTTCAAAGCTAAGGACTCCGTTGGCTACCAAAGCTGAAAATTCTCCAAGCGAATGGCCCGCTACCATGTCTGGCTTAAAACTCTCACCAAGTACCTTACTTAATATTACCGAATGTAAAAATATGGCGGGTTGAGTAACTTTTGTTTGTTTAAGGTCTTCAGCAGAGCCCTCGAACATTATATCTGTGATGGAAAATCCAAGGATGTCATTGGCCTGATTGAACAGTTCCTGTGCTTCGGGAGACTTTTCGTAAAGATCTAATCCCATTCCCGAAAACTGGGCTCCCTGACCGGGAAATACATATGCTTTCATAAATGTTGGTTTAGTTAAACAAAAATAGGTATAAATAAAAAGACCTCACAACAAAGATTCGTTATGAGGTCTCTTCAGACAAATACAGTCTTTTAAAGCTTTAATTTTCCTTTTTCTCCAATATCCTGGTTATTGCCACTTACTGCAGCCATACCCAATTTAAATAAGGTTACCATTTTATTGTCTTTGTTATCCCAGTAATAAGCTTCTTTCGGATTAATTTTTATTGCCGTGATATTTGGATCATCCTTTCCATCAAACCATGCATTGTCTGCTTTGGAATATAATTTATGTATTACATCACGATTAGTTTCGATAAATGCCTCGCCATATACACTTAAAAACTCCATTTCTGAAGTTCCGCTATAGAGCAATTGAACGTCACTGTCTTTTTCGATATTTCTGTTGTGTTCGCTATCGTTTTTGCTTAAGAACCAAACAGCTCCATGATCATCTACCTGCTTGGTAGACATAGGAACGGCATTTAATGGTTTTTGATCCATGTTGGTCACCAGCATACAGAAATCTACATCTTCTGCAATATCCTTGATCTTTTCACGTGCCTTATCGTCATATAAATTTTTAGTGCTCATAGTCGTTTTTTATTTGATATGAAGATACTTTAGATAAGCTGGTTTATGCGCTAATGAAGTCCTAAAAAAAAATGCGCCATGTTAAGAATTGTAAAATCAGCTGAATTTTTGCAGAATAGAGGTCACCTGCGACCTATAACCGGCTCCAAAAATATTAAGATGTACCAGTAGATAATATAATTGCCAGAGCGGGATCCTTTCTTCCCAATCCTTCTGAAGAGGATAGATTTCGTTATAGGTGTGAAATAAAGTTTCATTAAAGCCTCCAAATAATTTCATCATTCCCAGATCCATTTCTCGAGGAGCATATGAAACTGCGGGATCTATAAGACAGGCATTGCCTTGAGCATTCACCAGATAATTACCATTCCATAAATCCCCATGAATTAAGGAAGGAGGTTCAGAAGGAATAATATCATGGCAATTCCTATAGAATGAGGTTTTTACATTTAGATTGAAGCCATTTTCTTCTGCCATTTCAATTTGAGGCTTTAAACGCATTTCAATGAAAAATTCAGCTGTAGATTTTTTCTGACTGTTATACTGTGGAAGACTCCCTATATAATTATCTTCTTTAAAACCGAATTTTTCTGAAGTTTCCTGATGCAGCTGCGCCAGTTGTTCTCCAAATTTTTCCCAGAAATCTGAAGCTTTTGGTGCCGAACTTTTATATTCGAGAATAAGATAAGATTGAGATGTAGCCTGTCCCGTTTTTAATGGCTTTGGGACATCAATTACTGAAGAAGCCAATAATTCTTCCAAACCTGATTTTTCAGCTTCGAACATTCCCGGGAACCTGGCAGAATCATTTAGTTTCACCACAAATTTATCATTCCTTGATTCCAATAGGAAAACTTCATTAATATCACCGCCTGTTAATGCCGAAATATCTTTTAACTGAATTCCAAAATCCTCTGCAATTTGATTTAAAACGGGAGGAAAATTACCTGCGTTCATAGGTTAGATAGGTGAAAGAATACTTATGCTTTTCATCTTTTTCATGAAATTGTTCTTTTACAAGCTCCCACTTTTCCTCATCGATTTCCGGGAAATAAGTATCTGCATCAAATGCTCCATGCACACGGGTGAGTTCAATCCTGTCGGCAACATGCATTCCCAGTTTATATATTTCACCACCGCCAATAATATAGGCTTGTTCATCGAGTTTAGACACCCTGATAGCCTCTTCCAAAGAATTTACAACAATAGTTCCTTCCGGCTTAAAATCTTTTTGCCTTGTAATAATCACATGGGTGCGGTCTGGTAATAGTTTTGGAAAGGAATCGAAGGTTTTTCTTCCCATAATAATATAGTGACCGGAGGTGAGTCTCTTAAAGCGTTTAAAATCATCTGGCAAATGCCAAACGAGGTCATTGTCTTTTCCTAAGGCATTATTTTCTGCCGCAGCAGCAATCATTGTAAGCATCTATTCTTAACTATTTATTGGTCTTTCCGGGTCTTCCGGGCTAATTCTTTTTAGTGGTTTTGTCGTATCTACAGGATCTTTTTTCAGTGGGGTAGGATGTTCATTTTCCACCTTTTCTTTTAATCTGGAAATTTTCTCTTTCTGTTTCTTAACCAGTTTATCAATTTGTTTGTTTTCCCATTCTTTTCCCATAAAACTGTTGACTATGAAAACATTGAAAAAGTGGATCAAAAAAAGTAATGTCCAAAGTAGCACTGCCCAAACAAACCAGTTATATCCCAATGGTTTAAAATTCTCCTGGTAGCCTATAACTACATTGAGAACAATAAGGAAAACCGCTCCTATAAGGAAAACTACAAAATGCTGAAATAACCTTTTCTTTTGTTTGGCCCTTTTTCGGGCATTCTCATATAATTCACGTTGTTCAGAATCGACTTCGGAAGTGTTTTTCTTTTTAGAAAACATAATAAAAGTTACATTAGTGTAGTATCAAATTTACATTTTAAAAAAAGAACTTCTAAAGGCTTATGGATAATTTAAGAAAAGACTTTCCGGTACTGGAACAGTATACTTATTTAAATACCGCCGCTTCCGGTTTACTTCCTGAAAAAGTGTGGGAATTTCGCCAGGATCACGATATGGATTTTTTTCTCAAAGCCAGTATTTTAAAGGAAAAAATGGGGGAGATGCTTACAGAGGTAAGAGAAATCCTGGGAAAGTTTTTGCATTGTGCTCCCAATAAAGTGGCTCTGATTCCTAATTTTTCTTACGGATTTAACAGTGTTCTGGAAAGTCTTGAATCTCCAAAAAAAGCTTTATTGCTAAAAAATGATTATCCCTCCATCAATTGGCCGGTTGAATCTAGAAATTTTGAAGTGGTTTATGCCGCAATTAATGAAAGCCTGGAAGAGAATATTCTGAAACAGATAGAAAAAGAAAAGCCTTATTTCTTTGCATTCAGCATCGTTCAGTATCTCAACGGAGTAAAACTAAATATTGATTTTCTGAAAAAAATTAAAGAGCAGTTTCCAGACCTAATTCTAATTGCCGATGGCACCCAGTATTTTGGAACTGAAGATTTTAATTTTGATGATTCAGGAATAGACGTGGTGATTAGTAGTTGTTATAAATGGATGAATGCCGGTTATGGAAACGGATTTATGCTTTTTAATAAAAGTGTAGAGGGAAAATTATCCCCAAAACATCTCGGTTTTGGCTCTTTACAGGGAAAATACAAAGCTCATGAAGGTAATTTCATCGGAAAATTCGAACCGGGACATTACGACACCCTTAACTTTGGGAGTTTAAAAGTAGCTATAGATCTACTTCAGGAGATTGGGATAGAGATTATTCAAAACAAAATATCAACCCTAAAGAAAATAGCTAGAGATAGGTTAGCCGGGGCTGGTATGATTGAGGATTGGACGGTAGAGCGGGAAGATTTTTCATCAATTTTCAATATTAAAGGAGATGAAAAACTTTTCAATCAATTAAAAGGGGAAGGAATTATTACCTCACAACGTGGTGATGGAATAAGGATAAGCATGCATTATTTTAATTCAGAAAAAGATCTGGATCATCTTTTCCAGGTTTTAAAGATCTAAAATTGAATATTCCAGAAACTACTTTTTCATAAAATTTTAGAGGAATACTCAAAGATATCGTTTGCGTATTCTCAAGTTCACGAAAAATAGTGAGATTATTTTCTGAATTCGAAAAAATATTCTAATGAACTGATTTTTATTGTTTTATACTTTAATATTATTTTAATTTGGAACTTGAATCAGGAAAAAAATTAAGATTATGTCTATCACAAAACAATATTTAAAATCAAAGCCGGAATGTAAGATCACTTTTTGCGTGCCAGCAGCAGAGGCTCAAAGCGTAGCCGTTGCGGGGGACTTTAATGAGTGGAGGCCAGTAGAGCTTAAAAAATACAAGAACGGAAATTTTAAAGCACAACTAAATATTCCAGTAGATAAGGAATATCAATTTAAATATCTCGTGGACGGGGAATGGAGGAACGATTCTGAAGCCGACGCCTATAAATGGAATGATTATGCCGCTTCAGAAAACAGTGTGGTGGTAGTTTAAATTAGAGATATTTTACTCAGTAACTTTTACGCCGTTCCAGAAGGCGACGTAATTTTCAATTGGTTTTGCTGCATGGCTGGGATCTGGATAATACCAGGCGGCATCCTTATTTAATCGGCCGTCTACCTCTATATCAAAATATGAGGCTTTACCCTTCCATGGGCATCGGGTATGGGTATCACTGGCTTTAAAATATGTTTCTTTTATATCTTCTCGTGGAAAATAATGATTGTTTTCCACGATTTTGGTGTTGGAACTTTCAGCAATTATGGTATCATTCCAAATAGCTTTCATGAGTAAGGATTTTAGAAATTACTTTCTCCTAAAGATATAATTTTTGTAATGGTTCTCATTATCACTAAAGGATTTTTCCATATGCAGCCCAGCTTCATCTGCCAGCCAGTTTACAATGGAATCATCATATTTCTGGGAAATTTCGGTATGAATGCTTTCCCAGGCTTCAAAATTAATTTCCAGCCCAAGCTTCCTGATATTTACTTTTTGCTGTTTCTTGCTCACCAGGAAACTTTTTGCAGTGCCCGTTTCCGGGTTATAGGTTTCCCAATGTAAAAAATCATCCGACTTAAAATCACCCTCAAGTTCCCGATTGATTCTGACTAAAAGATTTTTATTGAATTCTTCGGTGATTCCCTGAGCATCATTATAGGCATCTAAAATGGTCTGCGGATTCTTTTTCTGATCAAAACCCATAAAAAGCATATCTTCTTCACTCATGGCCTGTGCGATATTCCTTAAAAAATCAACGGCTTCCTTATGAGAAAGATTGCCAATATTGCTTCCTAAAACAATTATTACCTTTTTTCTAGTGTTATATTCTGAAAGCTTTTCGAGTGTCTTGAAATAAGTACCCTGCTGGATTTTTACATTAACCTCCGGAATTTCTTTTTGTAGGGAAGTCTCAAGTTCTTTCAATACATTCTCGCTGATATCTATTGGTAAATAATTGAATTTAGCCTCTTTTTCTATCAGTTCCTTTAATAGAATTTTTGTCTTTTTTCCATCCCCGGCACCAAGTTCAATAAGATCAAACCCGCTTTCATTGCTAAAATAGCTTGTGATTGCTTCAGCATTATTTTTAAGAATATCAAATTCTGAAGAAGTTAGATAGTATTCCGGCATATCCATGATTTGCTGAAAAAGTTTATCCCCTTTACGGTCATAAATATATTTGGAAAGCAAATACTTGGGAGAACTGGTTAATCCTTTATAAGTATCCTCGGCAAAGGCAGACTCAAACATAAGTTCTGGTGGATTTTTCATTTAGAATATAATATTATTTTACCAGTCTGAAGCCTGTAAATTGCCATCTTAATTCCGGATGGAAAAAGTTCCTGTATGTCGGTCTGGTATGATTTCTTGAGGTTGCAACAGAGCCGCCCCTTAATACTTTTTGGTTTACCATGAATTTGCCATTGTATTCTCCAAGAGCTCCTTCAGGTTTTTGGTAGTGTGGATAGGGGGAATAAGCACTTTCTGTCCATTCCCATCTGCTTCCCCATTCGAATTTTTCCTGTGCTGTTTCCCATTCTTCTTCCGTTGGAAGTCTCATACCTTTCCATTGGGAAAAAGCAAAAGCTTCAAAATAGGAAATATGCGTCACCGGTGCTTCCGGATCAAGTTTTTTAAGTCCGTTTAAAGTATATTGATGCCATTCTTCGTCAATATTATGCCAATAGGCCGGTGAGTTGATGTCATTTTTATTAATCCAATCCCAGGCTTCTGCATGCCATAACAGCACGTTATTATATCCGCCGGCATTAAGAAATTCTATAAATTCGGCATTTGTTACCAGTTTATTGGAAATGCTAAAATCACAAAGGTATTTCTTATGAACTCCTTTTTCATTATCGTAACAAAAATCATCAGTTTTATGCCCTATCTCGTAAACCCCTTCTGAAAATTCAATCCATTCCTGTTCAAAATTCTGAATAATATTCTCCTGAAATACATCATTATATTTAGGTAGAAGCGGATTATTCCCAAGAATATATTTAATATCGGTATAAAGAAGTTCCTGGTGTTGTTTTTCGTGATGGCATCCAATTTCAATTACTCCAAGTACTTCCTCGCTCAGATCGTTAGATTTCAAAAATTCAAGCATTGCTTCGGTAACATATTTTCTGAAATCATAGATCCAGGAAACGGTGGGGCGTGATAAATTACCCCTATTGGTTCTTACCACTTTTTCTCCAACGCTTTCATAATAACTGTTGAAAACATAGGCTGTGTTTTTATCAAAAAGTTGATGGGAGCCTGCATATTTCTTCAGGACGAATTCTTCAAAAAACCAGGTAGTATGACCAAGATGCCATTTTGGTGGCGAAACATTCTCAACCGGTTGCACCACATAATCTTCTGTTTCCAGAAAAGAACATATCTTTTCTGAATCTTCCCGGGTTTCTATAAAAAGTTGAATTATTTCCTGTTGTGAAAGCATAAAAAAGAGTGATACGTTTTGTACCACTCAAATTTACAATATTTTAAAAACGACATTCCTAATCAGTCGTTAATGTGGAGTTAAAAGTAGTTAGAACGTAAGCGGGATCGTATATTTAATGCTCTTAGGCTTTCCCGCTAACATTCCTGGTGTCATATTAGGAATGGATTCCATCAATCTTTTAGCTTCTTTTTTCAATTCCGGATATTTACTCTCCACAGAACTTACCTCTACATTTCCTTCTTCGTTCACCTTCATAGAAACAGTGGCCTTACCGCGAATATATTCACCTTTGTCATTTTTGGAATATTTAATATTCTCACGAATATGTTGCATCAGCATTTTGTTGAAACATGTTTTTTTATCTGTTTCTTTTTCACAGCCGGGCCATACCGGAGCAGTTTCTTTCATGGTCACTTTATTTCCTTTTACTGTTACATCTTCCTGTGCAAAGGAAGCCAGGCCGGAAAACATGAGCACGATCAACAAGAATTTTTTCATAGCAATTTTGTTTTAAGTATTTGATTAGAAATTGAAGGGCACCGTAAAGTTTCTTGAATCTGGTTCTCCATTTAATGTTCCAGGTTCCATTTCGGGTATTTTAAGGATCATTTCTTTTGCAGCTTCATTAACAGCCGGTTTATTTCCTTTAATAGAGTTTACAACAACCTCTCCATTTTCATCGATGGCGAAAGAAATTGTTACTTTTCCCCTAATATATTCTCCCGCCTCATTTTGAGGGTACTCATAATTTTTACTTACGTGTTGCGAAAGTTTCTGGTTAAAGCATTTCTTCACGTCTTCGCTATTTTCACATCCTGGCCATACCGGAGAAGTTTGCTGAGCAGTGGAAAACGCCATTCCTCCAAATAAAAAACATGCAATAACTACTAATTTTTTCATAATAAAATAAAGATTTTAAAGGTTAAACTAGACCGCAACTTTGGCTTTAATTCCTGGGTGCGGATCATAATTTTCCAATATAAAATCTTCAAATTTAAAATCAAAAATATTTTTCACTTCGGGATTGATCTTCATAGTGGGAAGCGGTCTTGGTTCCCTGCTTAACTGAAGTTCAACCTGATCCATGTGATTACTATAAATATGGGCATCCCCAAAAGTATGTACAAAATCACCGGGCTCGTATCCACAAACCTGGGCCATCATCATAGTAAGCAGCGCATAGGAAGCAATATTGAAAGGAACTCCCAAAAAAATATCTGCACTTCTTTGATAAAGCTGGCAGGATAGTTTTCCATCGGCTACATAGAACTGGAAAAATGCATGGCAGGGCGGAAGTGCCGCTTTCCCATTAGCAACATTTTCTGAAAATGAATCTGAAGTATCTGGTAAAACCGATGGGTTCCAGGCAGATACCAGCATTCTTCTGCTATTCGGATTGTTCTTTAAAGTTTCAACAATCTCCTTAATCTGATCTATTTCTTCGCTATTCCAGTTTCTCCACTGGTGGCCATAAACCGGACCCAGATCGCCATTTTCATCTGCCCACTCATTCCAGATGCGAACCCCATGCTCCTTTAAATAATGGATGTTAGTATCGCCTTTAAGGAACCATAAAAGCTCATAAATTATCGATTTGAGATGTAATTTTTTAGTGGTCACCATAGGGAAACCTTCGCTGAGATTAAATTTCATCTGGTAACCAAACACACTTTTGGTGCCGGTTCCTGTGCGATCACCTTTTTGGGCTCCGTTTTCTAATACGTGTTTAAGAAGGTCATGGTATTGTTTCATAATAAATGTGGCTTCAAAATGTCTAAAATAATAAATAAGAAGGATTCTGAAGTTAACATTTTATCCGGTTTTATTAACGATTATTAACTCGAATCACCTGGCTCTTGATACTATAGGTTTTTAGGCATAAAATATTTTGTTAATTAACGAAGCTTAAATAAAATCTACGGAAATCCTGCTGTAAATTCAAATTAAACCAAAAAAATATAGATGATGAAAAACTATTTATTAATCAGTTCTGCTGTCTTATCAATTAGTAATTTAAATGCACAGGAGGTGTATACTAAAGGGTTCACTGAGGCTGTAATTAGTCCGCAATTTTTTATAACCGTAATTGCAGGTGTCCTGCTAGCACTTGGATTCCAGTTTATCTTAACCTCGCTTTCTGTCGCAGCGGGCATTAGTGCTATTGGTGATGTAAAAAAATCTTATGTTAAAGGTAAGAATCATACAGCTGGTAAACATGACTTTAAGGACAATGATCATGAAACCGATGAAGAAAATTCAGGTTCTTCAGGAACTATGGTAACAACTGCTTTTGGTATTTGGAGTACCTTAACTGTGGCAATTTCTTTATTTGGAGCAACCGCTTTCGCAATGAACCTAAGCCTGGTAGCAAGTCCTCTCATCGCTATTACACTCGCACTGGTTATTTGGGCTACCGTTTTTATACTGCTTTTTTATTTAGAGACTAAGGTGGTGAACACATTTGTAGGAGGTCTTATAAATGCAGCAACTTCAGGTTTACGTTCTTCTGCCGGTGCGGTGAAAGAAATCTTTTCACCTTCTGAAGCATCAAAAATTGAAAATGTGGCAGATCATACAATAGAGAAGGTCCGGAAAGAATTTCAGGATACTTTTGATTCCAATATGTTGGATAATGCTATTGACGAGTTCTTTACCAAATTCAATAAAGAGGTGCCAGATTACGAGAAAGTGAAAAAGGATATTGAACAAATTGTTGGCGATTCTGTTGAAAAATCCAATAAGCAAAGTAGTTCAAACGATGGAGGCAGTAGTCCCGCAAAGTGGATGGCTGTTCAAAGCGTGCTTAATAATGCCATAAGTGAATCTTCAAATGATGATTCTGGAGAAGGAAAAAGTAAAACAGAACAATTAAAAAGGCTTCAGAAAGAGTTGAAGGAAGCTTATGAGGAAGGAGATACTGGCCAGGAAAAAACTGAAAAAGTGATTGCTAAATTAACTCCCGCTGAAGAAGAACAGGTAGAAACTTATTTAAATAAGGTCAAAGATTTTCTCTCTAATAAGGGTTCTAGCGATCTGGATAGTCAAACAATGGAGAAACGATTGAGAGAAATCTTCCAAAACCCAAAAGTGGAAGCAAAAAAGCTTGGTAGTAAAATCAATGAAATAGATAGAGATACTATTGTGAAATGGCTTTCTGAAAATACTTCCATGGACCGTCTTCAGGTAGAGAAATATGCCGATAAAGCGGAAAAGGCAATCCGTCGCATTCAACTGGAACTAAGTGGAAATGCAGAGGATGGAGTAGTGAGTGATATAAAAGAACAGGTTGAATCGGTTCTTCAGAGTTTAACCGGTAAGGGTAATTCTAGTATGGATTTTTCCAAATTAAGCCAGATTATTCAAAATAAAATGAATAATCAAAAAGATAGTCTGGAAGTAATAAAAAACAGATTGCAAAAGGCTGATAAAGATGATGTGATCGCTTTAATCACTAATAATACTAAAATAGATCGCAAGGATATTGATAAAGTTGCTGATTCTGTTGAAGATGCACGTAATAAGGTGTTAGACAGGATTCAGAAAATTGAAGATACTGCTAAAGGACGATTGAAAATGTTAGAAAGAAAAGCGGTGATCCAGGCGGAGCACGCCAGGGAAACTGCAGCTTCTGCTGCCTGGTGGCTGGTGGTTAGTGCAGTATTTTCAGCATGTGCTGCAATTGGAGGTAGTCTGCTTACCTTATTCTAATTTTATAATGGCTATAAATAAAAAGGCTATGTGTTTGAATACATAGCCTTTTTATTTTGCTTTTATTCACTATTTTTCCTCTTCCTTCATTGAAGCACAATGATCTGCATGCCAGGCATTACGCTCTCCCAGAGGTTTTTCAGCACCTATGGTGGTATCGAAAGCAGTTTGGTGTTCCATTTCAGAATTTATTTCAGCACCTATTAATACAATAAATGCAGTTAGGAATAACCAAAGCATTAAAATAGCAACGGCGGCGAAACTTCCATAGAGATCATCATAACTTCCAAAGTTGCTTACATACCATGAAAATGCCATAGAGCCTGCAAGCCAGAAGATTGTGCCAAGGATAGCCCCCCAGCTTACCCATCGGAACTTTGGATTGGTGCGGTTTGGAGCTATTTTATACACCATACTAAGAGTGAGAATAAGGATTATTCCTAAAATTACCCATCTTAACCAGGTGAGTATATTTTCCAGACCAGAATTGAGCCCAATATTTTTTACCAGTAGCGGGAAGAAGATTACAATTAGAAGGCTTATGAGCCCAATAACTACTCCAGCCAGCGTAAATAATAAGGTGATCAGGTTCTTTTTGATGAGTCCGCGGGTATCAATTTCGTCGTAAGCTATATTTATTCCCTGAAATAATGCGCTGGTGCCCTTATTGGCACTCCAAATACTTACAAGGATACTTATTGCCAATCCCCATCCAATTTCTTCCCTGTCCTGATTTATAACCGGATTTAGAATATCGGTAATCATGCCGTAAGCCTGTTGCGGCAAAATAAGGGTAAGCCGTGATAATTGTTCCTGAATTTGGGCCGGCTCCAAAACCAGGCTATATATTGAAATGGCTACGACAATGGTAGGAAAAATAGATAGAAAAAAATAAAACGCAACTCCTGCCGAAACGATTTGTACATGATCTGCCTGCATTTCCTTAAAAACACGTTTCCCAATATCTATCCAACCTTTAAAAGGAATTTGATGGGGCCATTGTGCATCCTGGCCGCGGTAGTCTGATTTTGCTTTCTTTTTCCCCATATTAAAAATTTTACTGAACATGGCAAATTAGAATATTTTCAGAGTACTGAAGAATATGAGATTACAAAATTTTCTAAAAATTTTAATTTCAGAAGATAGTTTATCCTATAATCATACCGGCAATAGTGGCAGAGAGTAAAGAAGCAAGAGTACCTCCAATTAAAGCTTTCATTCCAAATTCTGAAAGTATCTTTCGCTGGCCTGGAGCTAACGAGCCAATTCCTCCAATTTGAATTCCGATAGAAGCGAAATTTGCAAAACCACATAGCATATAGGTAGCCATGATTACTGATTTTTCATAGTTAAGACTCAAAGCATTTGCCGGGTTCTTAAGGTCTGCCAGTTGAACATATCCTACAAATTCACTTGCTGCCAGCTTAATTCCCAGCAACTGTCCCATAAGCATCATGTCTTCTTTAGCTACGCCAATGAGCCACATTAAAGGAGCGAAAATAATCCCAAGAATAGATTCCAAAGAAAATTTGGAATAGGGCGTATATTCGGCCATCAAACTGTTTAAGGTGGTAAGGCCTCCAATATACCCCAGAATATAGTTTATCATGGCGATAAAAGCGATAAAAACAAGGAGCATCGCAGCTACATTCGCCGCAAGTTTTAAACCTTCCGTAGTTCCGTTGGCAATGGCATCCAGAATATTAGAGCCAATTTTTTCAGAAGAAACTTCCACATCTGTATTTACAGCTTCCTGTTGAGGATAGAGAATTTTTGAGATCACAATGGCTCCCGGTGCAGCCATTACAGAAGCCGCAAGCAGGTGTTTTGCAAATTGCAATCTAAGCTCGGGATCATCACCCCCAAGGAATCCAATGTAAGCAGCAAGCACACCACCCGCAACGGTGGCCATTCCACCTACCATCACCAGAAGCATTTCAGATCTGGTCATCCTTTCCAGGTAAGCTTTGATCATAAGGGGAGCTTCCGTCTGTCCAAGGAAAATATTTCCTGCTACACTCAGGCTTTCAGGACCTGAAATACCTAATAATTTGGTGAGCACCCAGGCCATTCCTTTTACAACAACCTGAATGACTCCTAAATAAAACAGGACAGAGGTTAAAGCTGAAAAGAAGATAATAGTTGGTAAAACCTGAAATAGAAATATAAACCCAAAACTATCCACATCCATCATACCACCGAGGAGAAATTCACTACCTGCGGCAGTAAAATCAAGAATGAGCACAAAAATATTTCCTACAAATTCAAATATTTTCTGAACTATGGTAATTTTCAAAACTCCAATGGCCAGTAACAATTGCGCGGCAAGTCCTATCCCAACTGTTTTCCAGTTTACCCCTTTTCGGTTACTACTAAAAAGAAAAGCTATAAATATTAGCGAGAGCATTCCAATGATCCCCCGGATAAGGCTTGAAGTGCTTATCCCTTCACTGGAAATCATCTCTTTTGCTGTTTTTGCAGGAATTACTTCGGAAGCTGGCTGGTCTTTAACTTTCAAACTATAGGTGAAACCTGAGGAAGAAAGCACGATATTGGAATCTGTGAGTGTTGCTACTCGTAAATTTTGAATAGTGTCTTTAGGAGTATTATAAAATAAAACCAGTAGTTTGTTCTGGTATAGATAATCACCAGAAGCTATGGTGTCTCCTCCTGTTTTGTTGAGAAAGCTAAACCTTCCTTCTCTAAAATTTATTTGTTGTGCTCCTTTAAAAAACGCCTGTTGATTCAGGCTGTCTTTAGATGGTTCTAATTCCCAGGATTTAGAGATTGTTTGAGAGGAAGCTGATGTAATAGTAAATACAATCAGAAACAGGCAACACCAGATTTTATTCATTTGGGGTTATTTTCTTTTGGAGATCTCGTCCCTAATGCGGGCTGCTTTTTCGTAATCTTCGTGGTTTACAGCCTGGGAAAGTAATTCATTTAATTCTTCCAGGGACATTTTTTTATAATCTGTAGAATCTTCAGATTGTAATTCAATTTCCTCTTTGAGAAGTTCTTCTTCAATAATTTCCTCTTCTTTTTCCTCTTTTTTTCGCTGCTTTTCTTCGGCCTTCAGATAAATACCGGCTTTGTCGAGAATATTCTTGTAAGTAAATATTGGGGCATCAAATCTTAGCGCCAGTGCAATGGCGTCACTAGTCCGGGCATCCACAATTTCTTCAATCCCATCCCTTTCACAAATGAGACTGGAATAGAAAACTCCATCTACCAGTTTATGGATAATAACCTGCTTTACCACAATTTCGAATCTATCTGAAAAATTCTTGAAAAGATCATGGGTAAGAGGCCTTGGAGGTTTTATTTCCTTCTCCAGAGCAATAGCAATTGATTGTGCTTCAAATGCTCCGATCACAATAGGCAACTTGCGTTCACCCCCAACTTCATTGAGGATCAATGCGTAAGCTCCGTTTTGTGTTTGACTATAAGATATTCCCTTTATATTCAGTCGCACTAAACTCATACTTCAGTAAAATTAAAAAGGCTGTCTAAAATTAGGACATTTACCAAATTTAGACAGCCCCTTTACGGCTCGCAATTTATGAAAATTATGCGTTTTTCTCTTTAAATTCCTTCAATTTTTCGTTCAGCTTAGGGACAATTTCAAAGGCATCTCCTACAACTCCATAATCTGCCGCCTTAAAGAATGGCGCTTCCGGATCGTTATTAATGACCACCTTGGTTTTTGCAGCGTTGATCCCAGCTAAATGCTGAATTGCTCCTGAAATTCCAACAGCTATATACAGGTTGGAAGCAACGGGTTTTCCTGTTTGTCCCACATGTTCGCTATGCGGTCTCCAGCCCATGTCACTCACCGGCTTGGAACATGCTGTTGCAGCACCAAGAATTTCGGCCATTTCTTCTATCATTCCCCAGTTTTCAGGACCCTTCAGGCCACGTCCACCAGAAACCACCACCTCTGCATCAGCAATAGTTACTTTATCTGTAGCTTTATCTACAGATTCTACATTTACAGAAAAATCTTCTTCCGAAAGATTTGGGCTGAATTCTTCTTCAGCTGCGTCTGCCTGGGCTTCTTTAAGTCCGTAAGCATTTTTAGATAAACCAATAACCTTTACATCAGTAGTGATTTTTGTGAAATTGAATGCTTTATTTGTAAAGGCAGTTCTTTTCACGGTAAATGGATCTGTACTTTCAGGAAGGGCAACTACATTGGAAGCATAACCAGCCTCAAGTTGTACTGCCAATAAGGGAGCAAGATATTTACTGTTTGCACTCTGACTTAGAACGACAACTTTACTTTCCTCTTTTTCTGCTGCCTGTTTAACGGCATCTGAATAAGCCTCTGCATTGAAGTTCTTTAATTTATTATTCCTAACATTTAAAACTTTGTCAACTCCATAGTTTCCTAATTCTGATACTTCGCCCGCATCAAAGACAATCGCGGTCACAGAGGTACCCATCTTATCTGCTATTCCTTTGGCGTAAGAAGCAACCTCATAGGAAGCTTTCTTGAATTTTCCTTCTTCTGATTCTATATATACTAAAACTGACATTTTTTTCTAATTTTTAATTTTGAAATTCTTTTTGATCTTAATCCAGATAAATTAGATCGCCTTTGCTTCATTATGAAGCAGGTCGATCAATTCATCCAGATTTTCAGGATCAATAAGTTTAACATCTCCTTTTGGAGCTGGTTTTTCAAATTTTACAGCTTCAGTTTTTACAGATGTATCTGCAGGTTCCATAACGTTTAGAGGCTTTTTTCGTGCCTGCATAATCCCCCTCATATTCGGGATACGCAAATCACTTTCTTCAACAAGTCCTTTTTGACCACCAATAACTAACGGAAGAGAGGCAGTTAATGTTTCTTTACCACCATCTATTTCACGGATCGCCTTAGCCTTTTCACCATCAATTTCCAGGCTGATACAATTATTTATGAAATTAGCTTTAATAAGTTGCGCTAACATTCCTGGAACCATTCCACCGTTATAATCTATAGATTCTCTACCCGCGATCACAAGGTCATAACCTCCATCCTGTACAACTTTGGAAAGTTCCTTAGCAACCTGATATCCGTCATTGGCAGGAGTGTTAATTCTAATTGCGGTATCTGCACCAATAGCCAGGGCTTTTCTAAGAGTCGGTTCAGTTTCGGCACCACCGACATTTATCACATCTACGCTTGCACCCTGCTTTTCCTTAAACCACATCGCTCTGGTAAGACCAAATTCATCATTGGGATTAATTACAAATTGAACACCATTAGTGTCAAATTTAGTATCTCCATCTGTGAAATTGATTTTGGATGTAGTGTCAGGTACGTGACTAATACATACTAAGATTTTCATATATAAGGTAATTTTTTTAATAAATCGTTTTCGATGACGAAGGTAAGTATTTTTAATCAAAAAAAGCTATGCATGCATAATAAAATTAGTTTAAAATAGTACGACTATTTTAGAAAATATTTGGTTTTTAGTTCTATAAAGAACGAAATAATGAGAATTCCGTATAGAATTACAGATTAAACTGTGATTTGCACAACGTGTTTTCTGCCATTAATCTGGCTGCAAAAATTTTAATCGGCAAATATGGTATATACCTTTATGAATTACTATTTTTGCTGTGCAGGAATAAAAAAATAAGATTTTAAATAATGAGGACAATTCAATTTAGAGAGGCCATTGCAGAGGCGATGAGCGAGGAAATGCGTCTGGACGACAGCATCTATTTAATGGGAGAGGAAGTTGCTGAATATAATGGAGCTTATAAAGCTTCTAAAGGGATGCTAGATGAATTTGGTCCTGAAAGAGTTATAGATACTCCCATTGCAGAACTTGGTTTTGCCGGGATTGGAGTAGGTTCTGCCATGAATGGTAACAGGCCCATCATTGAGTTCATGACCTTTAATTTCTCTCTTGTTGGAATTGACCAAATCATTAATAATGCTGCCAAGATGAGACAAATGAGTGGTGGGCAGTTCAATATTCCGATCGTATTTCGTGGGCCAACAGGTTCAGCCGGACAATTAGGGGCAACCCATTCCCAGGCTTTTGAAAGTTGGTTTGCAAATACCCCAGGTTTAAAGGTAATCGTACCTTCTAATCCTTACGATGCTAAAGGACTTTTGAAAGCTGCGATTCGCGATGACGATCCGGTTATTTTTATGGAAAGTGAGCAAATGTACGGTGATAAGGGCGAAGTGCCGGAAGATGAATATTTAATTGAAATTGGTAAAGCCGATATTAAAAGAGAAGGTAGTGATGTAACTATTGTATCTTTTGGTAAAATAATCAAAGAGGCATATAAGGCAGCTGAGAAACTTGCTGAAGAAGATATCTCCTGCGAAATTATTGATCTAAGAACGGTACGTCCTATGGATCATGATGCGATCCTGGAATCTGTTAAAAAAACAAATAGACTGGTAATACTTGAAGAGGCGTGGCCTTTTGGAAATGTTGCTACAGAAATTACTTATCAGGTGCAATCCAAAGCTTTTGATTATTTGGATGCGCCCATAGTAAAGCTTAATACCGCTGATACACCGGCACCATATTCACCGGGACTTCTTAAAGAATGGCTCCCAAATAGTGAAGATGTTGTTAAAGCTGTGAAAAAAGTGATGTATAAGTAAACCCAATCAACTTATCTTTGAAACTTCATCTTTCCGATGAAGTTTTTTTTTATCCCAAAATGATCAAAAAAGCCTACTTATTTTATTTTATTTTTTTCAGTTTTAGCTTCAGCTATGCCCAAACTAAGGTTGGCGGCGTTGTAAATGATAGTTCAGGGAAAACTGTTCCATTCGCCAATGTGGTATTTGCAAATTCTTCTACTGGTACCACTACTAATGAGGATGGTGAATTTTATTTACAGGATGATGGAAATTTCGATACCATTGTCATTTCCTTTATTGGATATAAAACCCTGAAAGTTCCGCTAAAATCTTCAGTGAATTTAAATATGGAGATTAGCCTGGAAGAAGAAGCGGCGAGCCTCGATGAAGTAGTAATTTACCGCGGAAAAACTTCCAAAAAGAATAACCCCGCCATAGATATTCTTAAAAAAGTTTGGGCTAACAGGCGTTCTAACGGAGTCAGGGCTTTTGAGCAGTATTCTTATAAGGAGTATGAAAAGCTGGAGTTTGATATTAATAAAATAGACAGCACATTAATTGAAAGCAGAATATTCAATGGGATGGAATTCATTTTCGATTATGCCGATACGAATAGTGTAACTGGTAAAACCTATTTGCCAATGTTCATAAATGAATCGGTTACAAAAGTATATGGAGATAATCTACTCAATGAAAAGAAAGAAGTTTTATTAGGGAATAAAAATTCAGGATTTAATCAGAATAGAAACCTGATAGATTTTGTAAAGGATATTTATGACGATTACGATATTTATAAGAATTATATAAAATTCTTTGATAAGAGTTTTGTCAGTCCTATTTCCACCACGGGGATAGACACCTATAACTATGTATTGTCAGACAGTGCATATATAGACAATAAATGGTGTTACAATATTGTGTATTATCCACGCCGGGAAAACGAGCTAACCTTTAAAGGTGATTTTTGGGTAAACGATACTACCTGGGCGGTTAAGAATATCAATCTTGAAACTACCAAGGATGTAAACATTAACTGGATAAAGCAGGTTTATATCGAGCAGGATTTTGAAGTTTTAAATGATTCTATTTTTCTAATAGAAAGAGATTTCTTTATGGCCGATTTTGGTTTGAACAAGAAAAGAACTTCACGAGGTGTCTATGCAAAAAGGACTATGCTCTATGATGAATATGAATTCAATAAGGAGAAGCCTGCTTCATTTTATCAGCAACCGGTTTATAATCCACAATCCCAGGCCTATAATAGAAGTGATGAATTCTGGTCTGAAAACAGGTTGGAAGAATTAAATAAAGACGAGAAAGGTATTTACGTAATGCTGGATAGTCTTACTAAAACTAAGGCCTTTAATAGACTGTATGATATTGCTACTATTGCTCAATCTGGTTATGTGGAATTTGATGGATGGGATTATGGGCCTATTTATTCAACCTTTGGTTTTAATGAGGTAGAGGGCTTACGAACCAGGTTTGGTGGCAGAACGTATTTTGGGCAAAATGATCCCTGGAGAATTGAGGCTTATGGAGCTTATGGATTTAAAGACAATAAGTTTAAATATGGAATCTCAGGTAAAGTTCTTATCGATCCAAAATCACGGTTAATTATTACCGGAGGAAATAGGAGGGATGTGGAACAATTAGGTACGAGCCTTACAAATTCTACTGATGTGCTGGGAAGGAGTCTTGCATCCTCTTCTCTTCTGAATGTGGGCGATAACGATAAATTAAGTTCCATTAACTTAAGTGTTTTTGCGGTGGAAATGGAACCCCTAAGGAATTTTAAAGTCCGGGTAGGGGCTAATTATAGAATTTTAAAGCCTGCTTCGCCTCAATTCAGCCTGGATTATTATATAGATGAAGAAAGAACAGTTGTAGATTCTGAAATTAACCAAACCGAATTATCTACGATTTTAACCTGGACACCAGGAAGGAAAGTTTCGGGTTATGGCGTAGAACGAAATGTGGTAAACGAAGAAGATTTCCCTACTTTGTTTTTAAATTATAGTCTTGGAGTAAAGGATATTTTCAATAGTGATTTTGATTATAAGAAACTGCAGTTCTTTTATAATCAACCACTTTTAATTGGCGGGATTGGTCGTTCTAACGTTAGTATAGAGGCAGGAAAAACTTTTGACGGAGTTCCGTTAGGGCTTCTAAGTGTGGTTCCGGGTAACCAGACATATTTTGCTCTGTATAATACATTTCCAACTTTGGATTTCTATGAATTTGTAACCGACAGTTATTCTGCGATTCACATAGATCATAATTTCAATGGCAGGTTATTTTCCAGAATTCCGCTTCTACGTGAACTAGATTTAAGAGAATTAATAGGCTTTAGGGCAGTAAATGGTGATATTTCCCAGGAAAGTAAAAATATAGATGCTTCAGGGCTGCCGCTGGTGGCGCCAGATTCGGATCCCTTTTATGAATATAGTCTTGGAATAGGGAATATCTTCAAAGTAATGCGCTTCGATGTACATTTTAGAGGGAATTATTTTGATAATCCCGATGCCAGATCTATGGCCTTTACAATAGATTTTGGATTTCACTTTTAGTTAAGAATTTAAACATCAGAAATAACTATATTTGCAGCCCTTAATTTTAATGAAGAAAACAAAGAAAAATGTCTGATACTTTTGATGTACTGATCGAGATCCCAAAAGGGAGTAGGAACAAATACGAATATGATTTTAAACTAAAAAAGGTTCGTTACGACAGGATGATCTTCTCTTCGATGATGTACCCTGCAGATTACGGATTTATTCCTAATACTTTAGCCCTGGATGAAGATCCTTTAGACGTGCTTGTATTAGTGTCTGAACCTACTTTTCCAGGAATTGTAATGGAAGTGAAACCTATTGGGGTTTTTCATATGGCTGATGAAAAAGGCCCGGATGAGAAAATCATCTGTGTACCGGTTTCAGATCCTATCTGGAACAGATTGAACGATCTTAAAGAATTAAATGGACATATGATCAAGGAGATCGAACATTTCTTTAAAGTATATAAAGATCTTGAAAAGAAAAAAGTCGATACCGGTGATTTTGGAGATGCTTCAGAAGCAAGAGAGATCATCAGGCAATGTGTGGAGCGATTTGAGAATTATGAAGGTGATAAATCCCGCTTTGGCATATAATCTCAAATAATTCTCCTTTATATTAAAATATTAAAAGCAATAGCCTTAAAAAGTTATTGCTTTTTTAATTATTGCTGAATTTACTACATTAGCGGGCATTAATAAATAATTAACAAATTAACCTCGCTATCAATATGGAAGCAATAATGATTTATATGCCTGCCGTGCTGGCAATAATCGGACTCATTTATATGTGGGTCAAAAGATCCTGGGTAATGAAACAGGACTCCGGAGACGGGAAAATGAAAGAAATTTCAGCTCATATCTATGAAGGCGCACTCGCCTTTTTAAAAGCAGAATATAAATTATTGACTCTTTTTGTAATTGGTGCCAGTATAGCCCTGGCCGCCATCGCTTACTTTGTTCCCACTACCCATTATTTAATTATTATAGCATTTATTTTCGGAGCCTTCTTTTCTGCCCTTGCGGGAAATATGGGAATGAAGATCGCTACCCAGACAAATGTTCGAACCACACAAGCGGCAAGAACCAGTCTGCCAAAAGCCCTGAATATTTCTTTTGGTGGTGGAACTGTTATGGGGCTTGGTGTTGCCGGCCTGGCAGTACTGGGACTTACAGGATTCTTTATTTTGTTTTTTCATTATTTTATGGGAGGAGAATGGACCAATACCCAGCAAATGACCATCGTACTGGAAACACTTGCAGGATTCTCTTTAGGTGCTGAATCTATTGCACTCTTTGCGCGTGTTGGAGGCGGAATCTATACTAAAGCTGCAGATGTTGGAGCCGATCTTGTTGGGAAAGTAGAAGCCGGGATCCCGGAAGATGATCCCCGTAACCCTGCTACCATCGCAGATAATGTAGGAGATAATGTTGGAGATGTTGCTGGAATGGGAGCCGACCTTTTTGGATCTTATGTAGCTACAGTACTCGCTGCAATGGTGCTTGGGAATTATATCATTGAAGATATGGGCGGTGATATTACTTCTGAAGGCTTTGGAGGAATAGGACCTATTTTACTGCCAATGGCTATTGCCGGTGCAGGGATTATCATTTCAATAATAGGAACTTTACTGGTAAGAATAAAATCTAATGATGCCAAGGAAGTTGAAGTACAAAAAGCATTAAATATAGGAAACTGGGTTTCTATAGTACTTGTGGCCATCGCAAGTTACTTTCTGGTAACCTGGATGCTACCTTCAGATTCTATGACTATGGGATTCTTTGTAGGTGGTCAGGAAGGATTTGAAATGAAATCTATTAGTTCACTAAATGTATTTTACGCTTCCCTGGTAGGGATTATAGTGGGCGGAGTAATATCTGCAGTTACTGAATATTATACCGGGCTTGGTAAAAAACCGGTGATGAGCATCGTTCAGAATTCAAGTACCGGTGCGGCTACCAATATAATCGCCGGACTTTCTACCGGGATGATCTCTACTTTCTTTTCAATATTATTATTTGCCGTAGCGATCTGGGCATCTTATGCTTTTGCAGGTTTCTATGGGGTGGCTTTGGCTGCTTCAGCTATGATGGCTACTACGGCTATGCAGCTGGCTATTGATGCTTTTGGGCCAATTGCCGATAATGCTGGTGGGATTGCTGAAATGAGTGAATTACCTTCTGAAGTTCGTGAAAGAACCGATATTCTTGATTCTGTAGGAAATACCACAGCGGCAACTGGAAAAGGTTTTGCGATCGCTTCCGCAGCATTGACCTCCCTGGCCCTTTTTGCAGCGTATGTAACTTTTACCGGGATTGACGGAATTAATATTTTTAAAGCTCCAGTTTTGGCAATGTTATTTGTTGGTGGTATGGTACCGGTAGTGTTTTCTGCACTTGCCATGAGTTCAGTAGGTAAAGCGGCCATGCAAATGGTAAGGGAAGTAAGAAGACAATTTAAAGAAATTCCCGGGATCATGGAAGGAACGGGAAAACCAGAATACGATAAATGTGTGGCGATTTCAACGGAAGCTGCGCTTAAAGAAATGCTATTGCCAGGAGTTATAACTATCGGATTCCCAATAGCGATTGCCTTTCTTCCTATGCTATTTGGTTACGAAAATGTACTTATAGCCGAAATGCTTGGAGGTTATATGGCCGGGGTAACGGTGAGCGGTGTTTTATGGGCGATTTTTCAAAATAATGCCGGCGGAGCATGGGACAATGCCAAGAAATCTTTTGAAGCAGGAGTAATGATAAACGGGGAAATGACCTATAAAGGGTCTGATGCTCATAAAGCGGCGGTGACCGGTGATACAGTGGGAGATCCCTTTAAAGATACTTCTGGGCCATCCATGAACATTTTGATTAAACTTACCTGTTTAATTGGGCTGGTAATTGCCCCGATACTAGGAGGACATACAGAGGGAGATATACCAAACCAGGATGAGACTTCAGAAATATATAAAGCTGAAGCTATGGACAAACTGATTTCGAAAGAAGTGAAACTAGAGAAAAATTCCGAAGAAGATTTTGTCACAGCTTATGTGGTGGTTACTAAAATGAAAAATAAAGAAGAAGTGACTGAAACATTTGAATTTGAAGGAACCGAAGCAGAAGTAAGGGAAGAAGTAGAAAGTATCAAATAAAAGAATTTTATTCATAAAAAGGCTGTCTCAAAAGTCAGGAGATTTATTCGCTATTTTTTCTTATCTGAAACAATTAAGATCAGGAGAAAATTAGAAGCTGAAAACAAGCTCAGCGGTAAGAATCCTCTACTTTTTAGATGGTCTTTTTATTTTACAGGATACTTGATAATTCCTGTATTGTTCATATTTGTAAGGTTGATCTTGATCTGATGTTTATGTTCCAAAAGAATTTCTCTTACGCAGGCATGGTTTATTCTAGATAGGAATTTATTATATTTTTTATAACTTTTCCATTCCCGTTTATGAATATCAGCATAGGAACTCCTTAATTTATATTTTAAATAGTATTGGGCGAGTTTGCACTTCTTTCTTTTGTAAAAAGAAAGCATCCTGGGATCTCTGGTAGGGGAAATTTCTGTTTTTAACTGTTCAATTTTTTCCTCTATATCTTGTCGAAATTCAATTTTTTGCTGGTGTAGGAGCATGTAAAAATTTTTGAGCATTAACCTGTTTTCGGCCTCACACATAATCTTATACATATAGGCGCTTTTGTAGTTTAAAATTCTTAATTCTTCTAAAAGTTCTATTGTTTCCTGCTTCTCCTTAATTCGCATAGCTCGTCCCCCTTACATACGATTTATACCCAAAAATTTAATTTAATTTCGAGGTATAAAATTAAAATTCAGCCTGATTTTTACCCAGATATTTAACCAAATTAACTCCTTTTTATCATAATTTTTTACTCTTCGAAGTTCCGAAAATAGAAAAGGAAGCGATCGGGTATTTCCTTAGCAGAGAGCGTTTAACATACTTTTAATGAAACTTGAGAATATAAATACTGGAAGTTAAACTCTGGTTAATCAGTTTTTTATAATTCGATTTAAAGGGACGAAATCGTAATTTTAAATAAATCAAAAAAATATAATTATGGCTAAAGATCATGGACCACACATTAAAAACGACGAGCAGTACGAAAAATTAAGGGATCAGGGATTGAGCAAGGAGAAAGCGGCACGCATAGCTAATGATCCTAATTCGGGGAAAAAAGGTGGTAAAGCGGAAAAGTATGAGGAGCGAACAAAAGACGAGCTATATCAAAAAGCTAAAGAAGTAGGAATTGTAGGAAGAAGCGATATGTCTAAAGAAGAATTGATCAATGCTTTAAGAAATCATTAGATGAGATCAATCTGGAATGGCTCTATAAGCTTTGGACTGGTTTCTATCCCGGTAAAACTGTACTCCGGATCTGAAGATCGTAAACTCGATCTGGATATGCTGGATAGACGCGATAATGGTAAGATCCGTTATAAAAGGGTGAACGAAGACACCGGCAAGGAAGTGGAGTGGAAAGATATCGTCAAAGGTTTTAAGAAAGACGAGGGTTATGTTATTTTGGAGAAAGAAGATTTTGAAAAAGCAAACCTTAAAAAAAGCAAAACCATAGATATCGAGGAATTTATAGAGGAGAGCGAAGTCGCCGATGTGCTCTTCAAAAAACCTTATTTTCTGGAACCACAAAAAGAAGGAGGGAAGTCTTATAATCTTCTAAGGGATTCACTCAAGGAGACCGGTAAGCTTGGGGTGGCTACTTTTGTGATGAGGCAAAAAGAACATCTTAGCCTTATTGGAGTTTATAAAAAGGTTCTCGTCTTACATGTGATTCGATTTATGGATGAGATAAGAAATCCCTCTGAACTTAAAATGTCCAAAGCAACGGTAAAAAAGAAAGAAGTGGATATGGCGGTTTCCTTAATTGAACAGTATACCACTAAATTCGATTTCAAAAAGTATAAAGATGTTTACAACGATCAGTTACTAAAAATTATCGAATCTAAAGCTACCGGTAAAAAGACTGAAGTAAAAGAATTTAAAAGTGACCCAACCCCGGCTAAAGATCTTATGGCGCAATTGAAAGCCAGTCTGGACAAAAAGAAAAAAGGTAAAGCCTCATAGAAAATGAGCCTCGAGGATTATATTCAGAAAAGGGATTTTAAAAACACACCGGAGCCCGAAGCCGAAATTTCTACGGAAGATAAGCAGAGATTTGTAATTCAGCGCCACCAGGCCAGTAGGCTGCATTACGATCTAAGACTGGAAATAGGTGGAGTTCTTAAAAGTTGGGCAGTTCCCAAAGGTCCTTCGATGAATCCAAAAGATAAAAGACTGGCCATTCAAACAGAGGATCACCCGATAAAATATTTGACTTTTCAGGGCAGCATTCCTAAAGGAAATTATGGAGCAGGGGAAATGCAAATTTGGGATGAAGGGACTTTCCAGTCGGCAACTTCAAAAGATTTTTCCAAGCAGTTTCATGCAGGAAATCTTAAAATTAAATTCTTCGGAAAAAAGCTAAAAGGGGAGTTTGCTCTGGTAAGAACAAACCGGGGAGAGAAGAAAAATCAATGGCTGCTAATTAAGAAAAAAGATGAAAGTTCTACAGAATTTGATTATGATGCAGAAGAACTAATAGAAATAGCCGCTAAAAAACCAGGCAAAGTAGTGGAGCTGGAGTTTAGGGATACAGTAAAACCAATGCTAGCTTCTACCACGAAAAAGATTTTCAACGATCCCAATTGGATCTATGAGCTAAAATGGGATGGCTACCGGCTTATTGCCCATGTTGATAATGGAGAAGTCACTCTTCATTCCCGAAATGGTATTTCTTATAATACCAAATTTCCGAATCTGGTAGAGGACCTGGAAAATATTCCCCATGAAGCCATTCTGGATGGTGAGGTGGTGGTGGTAGATAAAAATGGTATTCCCGATTTTCAAAAATTACAGAATTATAGTCCGCAGACTAAAGGAACTTTAAAATTTTATGTTTTCGATATGCTCTACCTTAATGGGCATAGTATGCTGGATTTAAAATTACTGGAGCGCAAGAGCCTAATCCCGAACGCGCTTGAAGAAACCAACATAGCTGTCTATTGTGATCATATAGAGGGAATGGGCACAGCTTTCTATCAGAAAGCGATCGATGCGGGGATGGAAGGTGTAATGGCTAAAAAAGCCGATTCTACCTACACACCGGGTTATAGAACTGAAAAATGGTTAAAAGTTAAAGCGAATGAGAGCCTGGAAGCACTTATTTGTGGATATACTGATTCAGAAGGATCTGTTTTTGGTTCTCTAATTCTTGGAATTTTAAAAGAAGATAAACTTGTGTATGTAGGAAACTGTGGGACAGGTTTTTCAAATAAAACTCAGGTAGAATTACTGAAAAAAATGAAGGAGCTTGAAACTCCTGCTATTCCTTTTAATATGAAACCTAATTTAAAAGGTAGAAAAGCGAATTGGATCAAACCGGAGCTGGTATGCGAAGTGATTTTTTCTGAATGGACTTCAGCCGGTAGGATGAGACACCCGGTATTTAAAGGTTTACGGAAGGATAAATCTTCGGAGGATATCAATAGCGAATTGCCTCAGGAACCGAAAAAGCAGAAAAGAACATCTTCTTCAAATGCTCTAGAGATAAACGGCAAAGAAGTAAAACTCACCAATCTGGAAAAAATCTATTGGCCAGATTCTGGGCTTCGGAAATATGATCTTATCGATTATTATATAAAAATTTCAGATTATATATTACCATATCTTAAGGATAGACCTCAGAATTTACATAGACATCCCAACGGAATCGATAAAAAAGGATTTTATCAGAAAGATAATGAGGGACTTTTAGAATCCTGGGTAGAAACAGAACAGATATTCTCAAAATCTGCCGATAAAGAGATAAAATATCTTCTTTGCCAGAATGAAGCGACTTTATTATACATGGCCAATTTGGGATGTATTGAAATAAATCCCTGGAATTCAAGAATTTCCAATCTGGATAAACCGGATTATTCGGTGATCGATCTGGATCCTTCAGATAAGAATAGTTTTGATGAGGTCATAGAAGTAGCCCAGGTGGCAAAAGAAATCCTGGACAAAGCTAAGATTAAAGCATATTTAAAAACTTCAGGTTCCAGCGGACTTCATATTTATCTTCCACTTCAAGCCGCTTACACCTATGAAGAAGCCCGTGATTTTACCAAATTGATCTGTTATTTTATACAGGAAAGAACCAAAGGCCTTACCAGTATGCAGCGGGCGGTGAAAAGCAGGAAAGGAAAAATCTATCTGGATTATTTGCAAAATCGCCGCGGACAAACCCTTGCTTCAGCATATTGCGTAAGACCAAAACCGGGAGCTCCGGTTTCGGCTCCTTTAGATTGGAAAGAACTCAAGAAAGGATTAAAAATCACAGATTTCAATATTCAGAATATGCCGGACAGACTTCAGGAAAATCAAGACATTTTTCAGTCAGTGCTTCATGAAAAAATAGATATGGAAGAAGCTTTATCTCATCTTAATAAATTATAAATATTAAATAATTTATAAAAATTCCTACTATTTATGAGGCTTTTGAGAATATAAGTTAAATTGAAAAAAAACTACCAGCCTTAATGCGTAAACGTTTCAAAAAAGTTTTGGGCAGATACAAAAATCTGGATCAGGTTTTTATTTTGCCCTATAGAAGTTATGGTACTTATTCTCACTTATATATTAAAGGTCGGGTCCTGGATAACGAACCACTTCATATTGTTAAAGACCAGTCTATATGGAAAACGATAAAAAATACCTGGAAACAATTTGACAGTTTTGAGATCCCGGATGCAGAGATGCGATTGATTCTTCGTGATAAAGTGAACTTAACCGGCACAACCAACGATGAGGGGTATTTTATTTTTGATAAAACCATAAACGAAAACCTTGCCGAGCATGCCGATAAAGAAGGTTGGCTGGAATATGAAGTTTATTATAGAAATGAGCTGGCTTCAAAAACAGAATTAATCAACAATCCGGCACAAGGAGAATTTTTAGTACCTCACGTAGAGGCTGAATATGGAGTGATTAGTGATATAGATGACACTATTTTGCAAACTGGTGTCACCTCCTTTTTAAAGCTACGTCTTTTAAAAAATTCACTACTTACCAACGCCTATGCGAGAATTTCTTTTAAGGGAGCACCAGATTTATATCAAAAACTTCATGAAGGAGTATCTGGCGAATCAAAAAACCCAATTTTCTATCTGAGTAACAGTCCGTGGAATTTATATGAATATTTAAAATTATTTCTGGATCATAATGGTTTTCCTAAAGGGCCTATTTTACTGAGAGATTTCGTAACACCATTTGACAGATCTCTAAAACCTGAAAAACCGCATAAACAGAAGGAGATTACCAATATTCTTAAGACCTATCCTGATATGAAATTCATTTTAATTGGTGATAGCGGGGAGCATGATGCAAGTATTTATACGGAAATCGCTGCGCAATATTCAGACAGGATTATGGCTATTTATTTGCGTAGCGTTAAACATAAAAAGCAAATGCAGCGGGTACGTAGTTTAATTGATGAATTTGATACCGTGCCTGTATTACTGGCTGAAAATTCCAACGAAGCGGAGAAACATGCCCGCGAAAACGGATTTATCCAATAAAAAAAATCGGTAATCTAAAATTAGCTTACCGATTTTAATAATTTCTCTAAAGTTTAAGTATTTCTAACTTGGATCAATACTGGTTCCTACAGCGGCTTTCTTACTATTGGGAGCCTTTCTCGGCATTGTTCTAAAAATTTGGTCCCAGAGCGGAGATGAAACTCCAAAGGCGCGATCTGGTTCCCTGTAATGATGAATACTATGATGATGCCATAATATCTTTAAAAAGTTGTTAGGTACTTTAAACGCGTGTACAGAATAATGTACTGCTAAATATCCCGCATAGCCAATTAAGAATCCTGCAAGAAATCCAAAGACATAATCCCCTAGGACCGCCCTGTATATTATAAAAAGTACAGTGGCTATAATAAGACTTAATAATGGAGGCATGGCAAGTCGAGATTTATCTTTTGGATAATCATGGTGTACTCCATGCATGGTATAGGAAATTTTCTGTTTTCTGGGAGTGGTAGCAGGAATATGATATAGGTATCTGTGCATCACATATTCAATAAAGGTGAAGAAAAATAATCCCGCCAAAAATAGCCCTATCATAGCTGGTGCCTCAAATCCTTTTTCTATAAGACCATAATAAACCAGAGCCGCAGCGATCACCCCAAAAATAATTAATGGGATAGAAATATGTGTGTGGGTAAGTTTTTCAAGAATGGGATTATTGAATAATTTAGGTGAACCTTTGTGCTTTGGTCTTTTTAATTTAGTCGATTCCATATTCATTTTCATTTTAAAAAAGTCCGTGTAACTCTCCGTCAATACGGTTTATGATATCACCAAGATCTTCAGGATTATTTACAAAGTTAATATTATCTACATCAATTATCAATAAGTTTCCTTTATCATAGTCATGAATCCAGGCCTCATAACGTTCATTTAGCCTGCTTAAATAATCAATTGAGATTGAATTCTCATAATCCCTTCCACGGCTATGGATTTGGGCTACCAGATTAGGAATACTACTTCTCAAATAAATAAGGAGATCCGGACCCTGCACCACACTTTCCATAAGATCAAATAAAGATTTATAATTCTCAAAATCCCGATTAGTCATCAAACCCATCGCATGAAGATTGGGCGCAAAGATATAAGCGTCTTCATAGATCGTTCTATCTTGAATTATCTTCTTTCCACTTTCTCTAATTTGCAAAATTTGCCGAAACCTGCTATTTAAAAAATAGATCTGGAGATTAAACGACCAGCGTTCCATTTTGTTGTAAAAATCTTCCAGGTAAGGGTTCTCCAGTACATCTTCAAATTGTGCTTCCCATTTATAATGTTTTGCGAGTAATCTGGTTAGAGTGGTCTTTCCTGCACCAATGTTTCCGGCGATGGCTACATGCATAATTTGATTTCTTAGGCTGAATTAAGGAGTGTAAATATAAAATAATTGATTTAAAAAGGCAGTAATAGAAGTCAGACTAGGTATATTTTTTTAGCATACTTAACAATTAGCCGTTAAAAAATACTAATTAATTGAAATACAATTTGTTATGTTTTAATTTCATGAGAAAATAAATAATATGAGAAAGATACTATTAATGTTGAGCCTGGTAATGGGATTTTCCTCCTGTTCTCAGAATGATACCAGAGAATCTTTAGTTAGTGCAGATGCTTCTGCTGAAGCTAATTTAGACGAAACACAATTTCCTGTAGGCACAAAATATTCTAACAGTCAAGTGGCTGCACCCGGAGCTTATAATCAATTAAAGCAAGATCTAAAAAAGAATGATGCTATTGGAATTGTTGCAGAAGTAGATCACTCAAAAAATGCAAATTCCATTGGCGAAAAATTGAATTATACTAAAATTATATTTTTTGGAAATCCACAATTAGGTACTCCACTTATGCAACGAAATCAGCTAGCCGGACTGGATTTGCCACAGAAAGTTTTGTTTTATAGAGACGAAAATAAAAATAATATAGCACTTTATAATAGTGTGAATTATCTTGAATCCCGTCATGATCTGGAAGGTGTTTCCACTTTGGATAAAATTTCGGGATCCCTGGAAAATTTGATTTCTGGTGCTACAAAATCTACTATAATGGCTTCGGCCGATCAGGAAGTCGCTTCGGGGGCAGGGATTATAACAAAAAATAGTTCTAAAAGTTTAGAAGAAACATATAGTAGTTTGAGAAGCGCTTTAAGTTCCAATCCAAATATTTTAATTATTGCAGAATTAGATCACCAGAAAAATGCGGCAAGCGTTGGCCTGGAATTGAATCCGACAAAAATTATCATTTTTGGTAATCCTAACTTAGGTACTCCATTAATGCAACAGGGTCAAAGTATTGGTTTAGATCTGCCACAAAAAATGTTGGTTTGGGAAAATGAAGAAGAAGAGGTATTTGTTTCCTATAACGATCCATATTTCATTGCAGGAAGGCATGATATAGAAGGACCGGAAGAAGTTTTGGAAACCATTGCTAATGCCCTGGATAATTTGTCTAATACAGCAACCGGGAATTAAAATATATCCTGAAGACAGGGAGCGCAGCTGGCATACGTCCAGATACAGTCAATAAAATCTGTGAACATATGAAAGAATAATCCGATGCAGATAAGTCGGATTATTTTATGTTTTATAAAAACCATTCCAAGAACATAGGCGGTAATCGCCAGTTCAGAATGAAGGGGATGAAAACCTATACCACAGCGTTCAGGATCAAAAATGGGATTGGCTACAAGATGATCCAGGTCTACGAGCATCGTAGCTGCAAGAGTAAGCCAGTATTTTAACCACTTCTCGCGATCGTAGAAATAAGCGATGGCACCTATCGCTAAAAAATGCAGGGAATAGTGGACTATTTGCTGAATCACTTCTGGTTATTTGGAGTGTTCAGATTCTTCCGAATCGTCGTCTCTAAGCAGGTTATTAAGTTTTCTTTCCAGGGCAATATACCTTGAAATTCCAACTAATAGGAAGAGTATACAAATAAATAAAGCAAGATAACCTACCCACATTAAACTGATCCCCTGATATTCTTTTATCTGAAGTAGAGCTAATCCACTAATTAAAAGATAGATGGAAGCCCTG
Organism: Christiangramia sp.; assembly: GCF_029937855.1. GTDB lineage: Bacteria > Bacteroidota > Bacteroidia > Flavobacteriales > Flavobacteriaceae > Christiangramia. The sequence goes on along the minus strand of NZ_JAPYPC010000015.1, from coordinate 16,901 downwards.
ATGTAAGACAAAAGAGTTCTTTCATTAGCGAGTTTTGTTCTTTCCAGTGCCAGATGTTCTCTCACGAGTTTCTCATCAATGATTCTTGTTTTAAAAGGATTATGCAGTTTTACTCTTCTCATAATTAAAAAGGAAAAAATATGGGTATTACAAAAGATGCGGCGATCCAGATGATAAAGTTAAGCGGTGTCCCGAACTTTAGAAAATCCCTGAAGGTATAATTTCCCGGAGCATACACCATAGTATTCACTGGATAACTCACTGGAGTCATAAAAGTTAAGGAGCAGGCAAACATAACGCCAATTAAAAATGGTTTTTCACTAACCTGCATTGCAGCGGCGAGACTAATAACAATAGGCGTCATTAAAGCAGCAGCAGCTTTGCTGGATAATACATTAGTGGATAAAAATGTAAAAAGGAAAATTAAGCTGAGGGTATATCTGGGATCCATATTTCCGAGGGATTCATAGATATATTGGGAGATAATGTCAGATCCCCCCGTTTTTTCCAGCGCCTTACCCATGGAAAGTACTCCCGCAATCATGAATATTACTTTCCATTCAATTGCTTCATAAGCCTCCTGGGGTTTTAAAATGGTAAGGGTAACGAGTAAAAGGCTTCCCACCATAGCGCTTATTAAGATTGAAGTAATATTGAAGGCGGCTGCGCTTACTACCCCAATTACAATAAGCAGTGCCGGTATTGCCTTTTTATAATCCACCCTTCTTCCCTGGTATTCTGAAAGGGTGACAATAAGCTTTTCAGAAGTAAGCAACGAAATTGCTTTTTCTGAAGCGAATAATAACATCATATCACCTTCCCTTATAGTAACTTTTGAAACATCTTCGGTAATAGTTTCTTTTCGATGTCTAATCGCTAAAACCGAAGCGTAATAAGTGCTTCTGAAATTAAGCTGAGTTATGGATCTCCCGGCAAGTTCAGAACCATAAGGGATCATCACTTCATAAATCTTTTTCTCCTCATTTTGTGGAGCACTTTTTGGAGCAATTTTATCATTTGGTTTTACATTGAGTATATTTTCTTTGTCACCAATTACTTTCAACCCCTTCTTAAGTTTAAGTTTCGCCAGGTTTACAGGATCTACCAGTATTCTAATGAGGTCATTTTCCCTTAACACCGTTTCTCCATTAATTTCATAAACCCTGTAATGTTTTCTTTTTATTCTGAGAATTTGAACTTTATAATCGGTTACCAGTTTAGATTCTGAAATAGGCATATCTACATCATCACTTTCGGTAAGAAGCTCAATCTCTGCCATGTATTTTTCAGCTTCCTTTTTCAAGCCGGTGTCTTCAGGAAGATCTCTTTTCGGTAACAAAATAGGTCCTGCAATGAAAATATAGGTTAGTCCAATACCAAGTAGGCACAATGCTGCAAGAGAAAATTCAAACATTCCAAAAGCTTCCGAACCAAGTTTTTCCGCATAACTGCTAACGAGGATATTGGTGGAAGTGCCTATAAGGGTACAGGTGCCGCCGAATAAAGCCGAAAAGGAAATGGGAATAAGTAACCTTGCAGGACTAATGTTTGCTTCACGACATACCAGTAAAGCAACCGGTATTAAGATAGCTACAACCGCGGAATCATTTATAAATGCTGATAATACCGCGGAGGTAATACACAGCGAAACCAGTGCGAAGAAATAATTGATGCGGGCAATTTTAATGAGTTTTGCACTCAGCCCATCTATAAGTCCAGATTTGAAAACGGCGGCACTCACCACAAACATACAGCCCAGAGTAATAGTTGCAGGATGATTGAATCCTGAAAATCCCTCTTCTGGACTTAAAACGCCGGAAACGATAAAAAGAGCCATTATGATAATGGAAGTAGTATCTATCGAGAAATAATCGCGCACAAAGAGAATGATCCCTATGATGATTATCGCAACGGTTAGATATAATTCCATTATACTGCTTTTTGAGTCATGCTAAAATTTAGTTTGTTCCGTGGCAAACACAATTAGGTCTCATAAAGCTTTGTGTACTCTCATGCCACTGAAAAGCCGAATTATATCTATTATTTTCCCAATAAAAGTTAGTTCTTTCTTCCGGTTCATTTCCAACCTGGTTCATGGTTTTGGCATCAAATAATCTCCCGTTCACCATGGTATAGATGATCGATTCTGAATTTCTAATATCTTCCAGAGGATTTTTCTCCAGAACAATGAGGTCTGCCAGTTTTCCCTTCTGGAGAGAGCCAATTTCTTTATCCATCCCGATATATTCAGCACCGTTAATAGTTGCTGCCTGGAGTGCTTCCATATTAGTCATGCCTCCCATTTGCAATAACCATAATTCCCAGTGAGCTCCAAGTCCCTGAAGTTGGCCATGTGCACCTAAATTAACTTTTACACCTTCGTCTGAAAGTACTTTGGCTGTTTCAGAAACCAGGATGGGTCCATTTTTATATTCTTCTTCAGGCAATTTTGTTCTGTGCCTGGATCTGGAATCAACTAATTCCCGGGGGGTAAAAGTTAAGAGTCGCTCATTTTCCCATACATTGGTTTTGTCATAAAAAATATATTCCCCGTTAATTCCACCGTAATTCACAATTAGGGTAGGAGTGTAGCCGGTATTGGAAGTGCCCCAAAGACTCAGGACATCTTTATAAACAGGGGCAATAGGAATATTATGTTCAATCCCCGTATGCCCATCAACGATCATGTTCATATTATAAAAGAATGTAGAACCTCCTTCAGGCACTACATTCATATTTAATTCCCTGGCCGCCAGGAGAATTTGCTGTCGTTGTTCCCGCCTTGGCTGGTTATAACTTTTAACTGAAGTAGCCCCGAAAGCCTTTGTTCTTCGAAGAGCCGATCTTGCATCCTCCAGGCTGTTTATTTCAGCTTTAAAATCCCCATCGGCACCATACAGAATAATACCGGTGGAATATAATCTGGGACCTACCATATCACCACTCTTTATCAATTCTGAAATTCCAAAAACGGTTTCACTTAGAGCAGAAGGGTCGTGAGCGGTAGTGACACCAAAAGCAAGATTTGCGTAAGATGGCCAGTGTTTTTTAGGGGTAAGGCCATATCGAAAAGCTCCAATATGGGCGTGGGCATCAACGATTCCCGGCATAATAGTTTTTCCTGCCATATCATAGACCTTTGCAGAAGAAGGAATATTCACTTCCCCGGAATTGCCAATAGCCTCAATTTTATTCTTTTTAATAACAATGCTCCCATTTTCAATCACTTCGTCACCTTTCATGGTAATGATGCGGGCATTGGTAAAGGCGATGATTCCCTCAGGAACATCTGTTTTAATTTCAAGTCCTATTTTTGTTCCTTTTTCAGTAATAGGAGCAATGGAATCTGGCGAATTCTTTAAATAAGTGAATTTTTTCGCAATATCATTGGTGAAATATTCATCGCCTAAAGTCCAGTGAATTTTTTTACTGTTATTAGACCAGTGCAAATTGATCCCCGCATCCTTGGTAACCTGAGTAACAGGAAGGGTTTTGGAATCTGGCGTAAGGTCAATGGCCTGCCCGGTCTTTACAAATGGAGCTACATAGGCTTTATGTAAATTGCTAAAAAGTATCCATTTGTTATCGGGGCTAGGAAGAATCCTGTTGGCATATTTTGAATTGATATGCGTTCTTTCATCTTCCCCGTTGAGGTCTACACTTTTTAGGCTTTTTGTAATATTTCCAAAAAAATAGCCACCTGTCTGAAATAAAATTCTGGAATCATCAGCACTGAAAGAAGGGAAAATACCTTCATTCACCAGTCTTTTTTCGTTGTTCCCGGATGCGGTCATGGTATAAATTCCTGGCTCTTTAGTAAAGGTTTGTCCCAGGTCGCTGTTACCGGATTCTTTCGTAAAAACGATCATTTTTCCATCGCCGGAATAGGCTGGGTTTCTATAAATTCCTTTTTCTGAAGTTAAATCCTCGGGAGAGCCACCAGATAAAGAAATCCTTTTTATACTTCCCAATTCTGAATCGTCCCAGCTAACGTAAATAATATGTTTTCCATCAGGAGAAAAGGAAGGTTCAAACTCAAAATCTTCAGAATCTGTAATCCGCTGAGGTTTTCCATTGGGAAGTGATTTTTTCCATAAATAACCAACAGCATTAAAAACCAGTGTTTTTCCATCTGGAGAAGTAACCGCATGCCTTATTACTTTTGGATTGAATTTTTCTGAGAATACCTCGTGATCTGTTTGCAGGGTTTCTGCAATCTTGATTTTTGTAGAAACCTGGAAGGGGATTTCAGAAACTTCATAACTCTCAATATTCACTTTATTTATCTTTCCATTCGCCCAGAAAACCAATTCTTTGTTATTGGGCATCCAACTAAAATTGGGATATACCCCAAAAATGGCCCAGGCTTCCTGCTGATCTTTACTTAACTTGTCAAAAACAGGCCACTCTTCCCCTGTTTCCAGATCATGAATATAAAGTACAGAATTTGTTCTGATTCGTTTAACAAAAGCGAGTTTTGTTCCGTCGGGAGATACTTCAGGTCTTGCAGCCCCACCGGGACCACCTGTAACGGTAATAGTTTCGCCGGTTTCAAAATTATATCGCTTTATTACATAGATCTGCTTGTTGGGATCTTTGTTGTACTGAAAACTTCCCCCGGGATACATGTCTTCGCTGTAAAAAAGATATTTCCCGTCTGAAGTAATGCTTGGCTCATTCACATCCTGCTGGTCGTTTTTACGCTCGGTTAATTGCAAACCTTCTTTTCCAGCAATATGATACTGCCACATTTCACCGGCGCCAAGGGAACGGCCCGAAGTAAAATGCTTTCTGGCAATAAATGAATTTCCATCTGGAGTCCACACAGCATTATTCAGTAGGCGGAATTTTTCTTCGGTAATTTGTTTGGGATTTTCCCCGCTAATATCCATCACCCAAATATTATCGCCACCTCCAGCGTCACTGGTAAATGATATTTTGGTTCCATCAGGACTAAACCTGGGCTGGATTTCATAGGGAATTCCAGACCTGAGGATAGTTGCTTTACCACCGCTTATCGGCATTTTATAAATATCTCCTAAAAGGTCAAAAACAATGGTTTTACCATCTGGACTCACATCCAGGTTCATCCAGGTGCCTTCGGAAGTATTCAAATCTAAAGTTTGGAATTTCCAGGCTTCGGGATATGGATTGGATACATCCCAGGTATCTTCCTTTTTTTCCTCATTTTGAGCTAAAACTGAATTAAAATTGGTAATAATGAATAAAAGGGTACAAACCCTTAGAAGTCTTTGCATGATTGAGTAGTTTTTAATATTTAAATATACAGCATCTTTCTATTTGTTGAAAGTTGCACTGTTTTTAATTTATTTAACTACTCTAACTATTTAAAATGGTAATTGATTGAGATCTACGTTGCCTCCGGAAATAATAACACCAATTTTCTTATTTTTAAACCTTTCCTTTTCTTTTATCACAGCTGCCAGGGGGACTGCGCTGGAAGGCTCCACGATGATCTTCATCCGTTCCCAAATAAGCCTTAGTGTAGATTTTATCTCTTCCTCAGAAACTCTTATGATTTCTTCTACATTTTCAAGGATAATGGGGAAATTTTGATCTCCAAGTTGAGTTTTTAATCCATCGGCTATGGTGTTGACTGTTTCGTTGGTTTCAATTTTGCCACTTTTAAGTGAGCGCCAGGCGTCATCTGCTTCCAGGGGTTCCCCGCCGATACATTTACAATTCGTTCCGAAGTGTTTAACTGCGAGAGCCGTACCAGCTATGAGTCCGCCGCCACCAACGGGGCAAAAGATATAGTCCAGATCGGGATAATCTTCAAGTAGCTCCATCGCCGCAGTACCCTGTCCTAAAATAACATCCAGGTCGTTGGAGGGATGTACAAAAGTTGCGCCTGTATCTTTCAGGATTTTATTCGCTGTTTCTTCCCGATCTTTTAAAGTGGAAGGACATTCTGTGATCTTACCTTCATAAGTTCTAACGGCTGCTTTTTTAACTTCCGGAGCAGTATCTGGCATAACGATATAAGCCGGGACATCCAGGCTTTTTGCGGCAAGTGAAAGTGCCTGGGCAAAATTTCCGGAAGAATGGGTAACCACTCCTCTTGCTTTCTTCTCTTCGGAAAGATTTAAAATCGCATTGGTAGCACCGCGCATTTTAAAAGCACCCATTTTTTGAAAGTTTTCGCATTTGAACCACAAGTTTGATCCAGTAATTTCATTGATAAGCGTAGAACCTAAAACCGGGGTACGGTGAATGTGGGGTTGAATTCTTTCTAAAACTTTATGTAATTGCGACTTTGATATTTTCAAAATGAAATAATTTGAAGGAAAAATAAAGAATCTATTTCAGAAGTAGAAGAAAGCTTATGCTGAATTTATTTTCGGTCTTAATCGTGCGTTTCTTTAGGTTCAGTTGGTTATTCAAATACTTCTTATTTATTCTTTATTCATCTATAGGAATCGTGAGCATGGGGATTTCAGCTTTTTTAATAAGTTCCATAGAGACACTTTCCTGTAAAAGATTATGTAAAAAACTATGTTTGTGGGTACCAACAATTAGAAGTTCAATATGGAGTTTTTTGGCCTCATTCATTACCGTCTCTACGGTTGATCCCTGAATTAACAATGCTTCGGCTTTGATGTCTTCACTTAAGAAATTCTTGCAAATTTCCTGAAGGTTTCGATGCTCTTCCCTGTATTCCTCAGCCTTAACATCACGAATATATTGTGGTCCCGGTTCATAACCCACAAAATCCGGTTCAGGTTCTGCTACATGTAGTACCCAAACTTTCGATTGGAATTTCTGTGCAAGACTGTCGGCATAAACCATTAACTCCCCTATACTGTCATTAAAATCTACTGCAACCATGATATTTTTAAAAGCATCCATCTGTTAAAAATTTAAATTATTAATATCCTTTTTCCCTTTCAACCTTATTTTTAAGCGGTTCTCCTTCTTTCATCCTTTCGTAATTTTCTACTATTTGCGGAACTACAGATTCTGCTTTTGTTACACTGGCAATATGAGGGGTGATATTAATTTTTGAATGCTCCCAGAATGGATGTTCCTCTGGTAATGGTTCTTCTCTGAAAACGTCCAGGGAAGCTCCAGCAAGATGACCTTTGTCTATCATTTCCATCAGGTCGTGTTCTACCAGGTGTTCACCTCTGGCTACATTGATCACATAAGCTCCTTCCGGTAGCATATCAAAAAGATCGGCATTCAGGATATTTTCTGTATCCTTAGTTAAAGGTAATAAACAAACCAGTATTTCGGAATTTTCAAGAAATTCTTCCAGCTGGTCTTTACCATGAAAACTGTTTACATTATCACAATTCTTCTCTGTTTTGGACCACCCGTATACCTTAAAAAAGTTTTTATGAAGTTTATCGGCAACCGCATTACCAAGCACTCCAAGTCCCATTATCCCCACTTTAGTATTCTGAGGTCTTTTATACTGAAATTTATCCCATTCCTTTTCTTTCTGACACTTTACATAATGGTGTAAACCTCTAATATGGTTCATCACCTGGCTAAGTACAAAATCTCCCATATCTTCGGTAAGGGTGTCATCTACTACCTTTGTAACTTCAATCTCCTCGGGTAAAGCATTATCGCTAAAAATATGGTCTACTCCTGCTCCCATACTTGCGATTACTTTAAGGTTTGGATAATTTTTGAATAAACCTCTGGGATGATTCCAGGTAATGGCAAATTCTACATCCTCGTTATCGTGATCTTCAGGATACACGTATATATTCATCCCAGGATGTTGATTTTTTAATTCTTTTACCCAATTTTCCGGATCTCTCCCCGGACATACAATCAATACAGACATAAATTTTTCTTTTTCTTTTTAGCTCACGAAAGCACTGTAACCGGTAATGGCCCGGCCTACGATAAGCGAGTTAATTTCTTTGGTTCCTTCATAACTATAAATAGCCTCAGCATCTGCTACGAAACGGGCTACATCATATTCTAATAAAATTCCATTGCCGCCCAGCACTTCCCGGGCCTGACTCACCACATCCCTCATACGCATACTGCAATACACTTTGGCCAAACTCGCATGTTCGTCTTTTAGAAGATCCTGATCCTGTAATTCAGATAAACGAAAACATAGAGTTTGCATTGAAGTTAAATTAGAAAGCATTTCCACCAGATGGTTCTGGATCAACTGGAAGCTTGCAATAGGTCTTCCAAATTGCTCTCTTTTTTTAGTGTATTTTAAGGCGCTTTCATAGGCTCCTCGGGCACAACCAACTGCCTGCCAAGCTACACCAGCTCTGGTCATTCTTAAAACATTGGCCGTGTCTTTAAAGGAATTCGCATTTTGAAGTCGGTCGCTTTCTGGAATTTTACAATTAGTTAAGGTGATAATGGCATTCTGAACGATCCTCAGCGCCATTTTATTCTGAATTTTTTCGGTTTTAAAACCAGGATTTTCTTTTTTTACCAAAAATCCTTTCACCTGATTAGAATCCAGATCCCTTGCCCAGATAATGGTAACATCAGCAAAAGTGGCATTTCCAATCCATTTTTTCTGACCATTTAAAATCCAGTTCTCTCCATCGAATTTACAGGTAGTTTCTAAACCACCAGCAACACCCGATCCTACATTTGGCTCGGTGAGACCAAAGGCACCGATCTTTTCCATCCTTTGCATCTTCGGAAGCCACTCCTGTTTTTGTTCCTCACTTCCGCATAAATAAATAGAACCCATGGCCAGGCCACTATGAACTCCGAAAAATGTAGAAATGGAAACATCAACCCTGGCAATTTCCTGGGCTATGATCCCTTCCATAAGGAAAGGCAGGTTAGGGCAGCCATAACCTTCGTAAGGAACACCCACGATATTTAGATCCCTGAATTTTTCAATTACTTCAAACGGAAACTGGTCTTTTTTCCAGTATTCATTTACCAAAGGCCTAATTTCATCTTCCATGAAATTTCGCACTTTGAGTTGGATCTCTCTTTGTTCATCGGTTAATTTCAGGTCAAGATTGTAAAAATCACCATCGATGGGAGGAAGGTCATGCTGGCCTTTTTTGCGTTTTGTTTTTAACATTTTCATCAATCCGGCCAATTGACGGTCGTCTAATTTTCCTAAGGTTTTCATCGCTTCAGCCAAATCGATCTTTTGATTGATTTTAGCTAATTGATCCATATCGACCGACTTTAGAAGGTTGATCGTGTTTCGTACTTTTTTAAATAATGACATAGGAAAACCAGTTGGTGAATTTTAAAAATAGGGATTATAGAAGCTCGCCGCTGTTAAGGTTTTCCGAAGAAATGATAAAAAAAAGCCGCTTCTCAGCGGCCTGTTTCTTTCTATTATTTTGAAAAAAATTAATTCATTCCAAATTCTTCCTTCACCTTATCTACATAATCCAGTTTCTCCCAGGTGAATAATTCCACCTTTTTGGTGATTTTTCCGTTATAGGGACTTTCAAAAACCTTTGTTTCTACTCGAGGTTCTTTTCCCATATGGCCATAAGCGGCCGTTTCTCGGTAAATAGGATTTCTAAGTTTTAACCGCTCTTCAATAGCTGCGGGTCGCATATCAAAAATTTCCTTGACTTTTTCGGCAATCTGTCCGTCGCTCAGCTCCGTATTTTTCTTTCCATAGGTATAGACAGAGATTGAAGTAGGTTCCACCACACCAATCGCATAAGACACCTGAACCAGAATTTCCGGAGCTACCCCGGCAGCAACAAGATTTTTAGCAATATGTCTGGAGGCATAAGCAGCAGAGCGGTCTACTTTTGAAGGATCTTTTCCTGAAAAAGCACCACCACCATGAGCTCCTTTTCCACCGTAGGTATCCACAATGATCTTTCTTCCGGTAAGTCCGGCATCACCATGAGGCCCACCAATCACAAATTTACCGGTTGGGTTGATGTGATAAACGATATCATCATTGAACAATTCCTGAACGTAATCCGGTAATTGCTCCTTTACTCTTGGAATAAGGATTTCAATAATATCTTTCTTGATCTTAGAAAGCATTTTTTCATCGTCCTCGTCGAAATCGTCATGCTGGGTAGACACCACTATAGCCACAATCCTTTGCGGAACATTCTCGTCGCTGTATTCAATCGTTACCTGACTTTTGGAATCAGGTCTCAAATATTCAATATCCTTCCCTTCTCTTCTTAATTTTGCCAGTTCAATTAGGATCTTGTGAGATATATCAAGGGCGAGGGGCATATAATTTTCGGTCTCATTGGTTGCATAGCCAAACATCATCCCCTGGTCACCAGCTCCCTGTTCTTCCTTATTCCCACGATCCACACCCTGGTAAATATCCTGGGACTGCTCGTGTATTAAAGAAATTACGCCACAGGAATCACCGCTAAATTTATAGGCGCCTTTAGTATAGCCAATATCATTAATCACATCCCTGGCGATATTTTGTACATCTAAATAGGTATTGCTCCTCACTTCACCTGCAAGTACTACCTGTCCTGTAGTTACGAGGGTTTCGCAGGCAACTTTGGATTCCCCGTCAAAAGCAAGGAAATTATCTAATAAAGTATCACTAATCTGGTCTGCAATTTTATCCGGGTGGCCTTCAGAAACACTTTCTGAAGTAAATAAATAAGCCATTCAATTCTGTTTTTTAATTTATAAGAATAGAAAAATTTGACGTGAAGGGCTAAGTGGAGTGTGATAAACATTCTGCTTTAGCATTTTAATACACTTTTTTCAAAGCATAATAGGGTTGCAATCAGTCAAATCTATCCCTTTTAATATGTTGGCTACAAATGTATAAAAATTCATATCATACTAAATGTATTTAACGTCATTTTATCCTTCTTGGATATTTCACCTAAATTATTTCGATAATTAGGGCGTTGCGCTTCGCCAAAAAAGGCTTGCGCCGGGCTTTCGCGGCTCGCTTCCCCCCTTACCTCCCAATTTTTTGGGATGTCGGAATTTCTATTTAGGAATTCCGGGAGGGTGGGGGGAGAGCTCAAACAACCCGCTCAATCCCTAACGCAGGCAAAACCTCTGAGATTTTATAAACCTGCCTGATTTGTTTTTATTCATGGCCGGTTAAAGAAACTAGACCGCTTCGCTTTTAGATATAAGAAGTTAGACTTGAACTAACTAACTGATAAACAAAAAAGTTTGAAATTGTGTTTTTCAATGAATGCCAGGATTCAAAAATTTGTAAAAGCAGGGTATAGATAATGGTAAAATGCTTTGAACTACTGAAAATTATGGATTCAGGTTTGTTCTTTATAATTTTTATCGGACACTATTGATTTGTTTTCAGGAAAAATATTCCGAAAAAACCAACAGGCACCACAATAAAATTTTATATAAACAAAAACAGGCTTCAAAATTTAAATTTTCATAATTCTTCTTCTTTTGCTTGGATATTAAAAAAGTCTGTCGTTATCTTTGTACACGAACAAATCGTAAATAATGATCAGAACAATTTGCAATATGATGTGTATGATGCCGGAAACTTCCGCAGCGCACATTATTGCATAAATTGAAAATATATAAATGCAAAAAGCCGCTGCCAACCGCAGCGGCTTTTTTTATATCCTGATTTTTGTCACTCTGAGCGGAGTCGAAGTGTTTAGATAAGAACCAAAGCTCCAAAATTGAGTTTTAAATGTTTAGAGAACTAATGAGAACTACTTGTAACCAAATGATGAGTATGTGTATGGAAATGATGTGTATGTGTCGCATGGAATGCTATTGCCAAAACTTGAGAATTTAATTAGTTATAATGTTCAATTCATAAAGTCCCCCTGGTAATAGCAAATCAGGGGGACTTTTTTATTAGTGCGATTTATTAAATAAACCTTTAAAAATTATAATTATGAGTACTCAAAATTTTTCAACAAAAGCATTGCACGCAGGTCACGATACTACCCAAAATGGTGGAACCAGGGCCGTGCCCATTTATCAAACAAGTTCATACGTATTTAACGATAGCCAACATGCTGCCGACCTATTTTCCCTGGCTAAACCAGGATTTATCTATACCAGATTAAATAATCCCACTAATGACATTTTAGAGCAGCGGTTGGCGGCGATAGAAGGGGGGATTGGAGCAGTAGTAACAGCTTCTGGAACGGCAGCTATTAATACCACACTACTTACTTTGCTTAAAGCGGGCGATCATATTGTAGCTTCCAGCAGCCTTTATGGAGGAACTTATAATCTGCTCAAAAACACCCTGCCGAGGTTGGGGATCACCACCACTTTTGTGGATCCTCAGGATCCAGTAAATTTTAAAAAAGCAGCCAAAGAAAATACACGGGTATTTTTTGTAGAGTCGCTGGGGAATCCAAAACTGGATGTGCTGGATCTTAAAGGAATATCTAAAGAAGCCAGAGCTTTTAAAGTTCCGTTTATTGTAGATAATACCGTCGCAACGCCATATTTGCTAAACCCAATCGAGCATGGCGCCGATATCGTAATTCATTCCCTTACTAAATATATTAACGGGAATGGCACTTCCCTGGGAGGGGTCATTATAGATGCTGGTAGATTTGACTGGGCCAATGGTAAATTCCCTGAGTTCACCGAGCCATCTCCTGGCTATCATGGGCTTGTTTATCACGAAGCTTTAGAAGAAGCTGCTTTTATTGCCAAAGTTAGAATTGAAGGTTTAAGGGATCATGGTGCGGCACTGAGTCCGTTTAATGCATTTCAGATTATTCAGGGATTGGAAACTTTAAAGATCCGTATTAAGGAGCATAGTAAAAATGCATTAGAACTCGCTAAATGGCTACAGGAACAGGAAGAAGTAAAATGGGTGAATTACCCCGGACTCGAAAGCAGCAAATACTATGATCTGGCAAAAGAATACCTGCCTGAGGGTCAAAGCGGATTAGTGACTTTTGGGGTGCAGGGCGGATATGAAGCGGCAAAAACAGTGGTAGATGAGTCGAAAGTATTTTCCCTACTTGCAAATATCGGGGATACTAAATCCCTGATCATACATCCTGCAAGTACCACTCACCAGCAATTAACAGAAGATGAGCAGGCTACCACAGGAGTAACACAAGACTTAATACGGCTTTCCGTAGGCCTGGAAGATGTGGAAGACCTTAAAGCAGATCTAAAAGAGGCTTTTTTAAAAATAAAAAAGAAATCATTGGTTTAATGCAACTTGTTTCGCTGAGCTTGGCGACGTACCTAATACTAAGATTTAAGAAGGCTTCGACAGGCTCAGCCGGACAAAACAATGGATAAATTGAGTTTTATAGAAAGATGCTTGAAGAGATTAAAATAGAGAACTTTAAAAATTCCGCAGGAAGTGTTCAGGATATTCACCTGTGTTATCAGTTCTTCGGAAGAAAACCGGCAGAGGCTCCCATTATATTGGTAAATCATGCTCTCACGGGTAACTCCCTGGTTACGGGTAGTGAAGGCTGGTGGAAAGACCTTATTGGAAAAAATAAGTGTATCGATATCGATAAATTCTGTGTCCTTGCTTTTAATATTCCCGGCAATGGATTTAAAGGACATGAAGATCAATTTTTTGAAAATTATAAGGAATTTAGGTTAAAGGATATAGCTAAAATACAGGCACAGGCACTGGAAAAACTGAATATCACTAAACTTTTTGCCATCATAGGGGGAAGTATTGGTGGTGCTTTAGCCTGGGAACTGGCAGTTTTAAAGCCAAATCTGGCCGAGAATATTATTCCTATTGCCTCCGATTATAAGTCTACAGACTGGCTTATTGCAAACTGCAGGATACAGGATCATATTTTGAATAATTCGTCAAACCCGGTACATGATGCGAGGATGCATGCAATGACTTTTTACAGAACTCCGCAGTCGCTGGCTCAGAAATTTGCAGGGAAAAGAAATTCGCAAGATCAGTTATTTGAAGTCGAAAACTGGCTGTTGTATCATGGGGAAAAGTTGAAGAGCAGGTTCACCCTGAAATCTTATAAACTGATGAACCATTTACTTACCACCATCGATATTAGTAATGGCGATGGAAATTACCTGGAAGCGGCAAGAAAGATCAAGGGAGATATTCATATCGTTACGGTGAATTCAGATTTGTTTTTTCTGGCGGAAGAAAACTGGAATTCCTATGTAGAAATTTCCCTGCTCAAAAATAATATTAACATTCATGAAATTAGATCTATCCATGGCCACGATGCATTCCTGATAGAAACAGATCAATTGAACAGATTTTTAAAACCAATTTTTCAACCAACGAAACAAAATTATGAAAACAATTCATCTCGCTCTGTTTGGGCCGGGTAAAGTAGGAAGCAAGTTGCTGGAACAGCTGGCCCATTCTGAAGAGCATTTAAAGAATTCTTCGAGAATCAGAATTAAACTGATCCTTATTGCAGATTCTTCACATGCTCTTTTAAATCGGAAAGGAATAAAATCTGACTGGGATAATTTATTTAAAGAAAGTTCGCAGCGGTATTCATTTGATGATATTGAAGAATATTTTAAAAAGAATGAATTTGAGAACCTTATTTCTATAGACACTACGGCCAGTAATGAATTTCCGCAGAAATATTTTGCCCTGGTAAATTCCGGAAGTCATATTATCGCGGCAAATAAAGTCGCCAATACCCTGTCTTCTGAATTTTATGATGAGCTGAGAAAAGAATTAAAGAATAACAACAAAAATTTCATTTACGAAACAAATGTGGGGGCAGGTTTGCCCATTATTGAAACACTAAAAAATCTGCATCTTTCAGGAGAAAAAGTAACAAAAATCAGAGGTGTTTTTTCAGGATCCCTGAGCTATATTTTCAACAAATATTCAGATAGCGAGAAAGAATTTTCAGAAGTCTTAAAAGAAGCGGGAATATTGGGTTATACCGAGCCCGATGCGCGAATTGACCTAAGCGGAAAGGATGTAGGTAGAAAATTATTGATCCTTGCCAGGGAGCTTCAGTTGAAAAAGGAATTTGAAGAAGTAAATATTCAGTCTTTAATACCAACGCAATTAAACGGAGAGACCAGTCTTGAAGAATTCAATAAAAGGATAGAGGAACTGGATCTGCACTTTGGAAATTATAAAAAAGAGAAGTCTAAAGATGAGGTTTTAAGATATGTTGGGGAATTAAATGCGGTAAGTGGAGACCTGGAAGCAAAACTAATCCATGAACCCAGAACATCTGTCCTTGGGCAGATAGAAGGCGCTGATAATATTTTCGAGATTTATACGGAATCTTATAAAGATCAGCCCCTGGTAATTCGGGGAGCAGGAGCAGGAGCTGAGGTGACAGCCAGAGGTGTATTTGGAGATATTTTGAAAGTATCTGAACGTTTAAACTAAAATTTGAAATGAAAAATCCAGAAGCTACAGGAAAAGAGAAAAGTGATTCTAATGGTCATTTTCACGAAAATTTTGAGACTATCGCGGTGCGAACTCAAAGTGAGCGGACTCAGTTTCAGGAGCATTCGGTTCCTTTATATCTAACTTCAAGTTATGTCTTTGAAGATTCTGAAGATATGAGGGCGAGCTTTGCGGAGGAGAAAGAGCGAAATATCTATAGTCGCTTTACAAATCCCAATACTTCAGAGTTTGTAGAGAAAATGGTAAAAATGGAGGGTGCAGAAGCAGGTTATGCTTTTGCCACGGGGATGGCTGCGGTTTTTTCCACGCTTGCTTCTTTATTAAATAGTGGCGATCATATAGTTTCTGCAAGGTCAGTATTTGGATCAACCCATGGGTTGCTTACTAAATATTTCCCGAAATGGAATATTTCACATTCCTATTTTGATGTAAATAAGCCGGAAACGATTGAAAGTCTCATTAAGCCCGAAACGAAGATTCTTTTCGCGGAGTCTCCCACCAATCCGGGAGTAGATATTTTGGATTTGGAGCATCTTGGTAAAATTGCTAAAATACATAATCTGATTTTGATCATCGATAATTGTTTTGCCACACCCTATCTTCAGAATCCCATAAAATTTGGAGCTGATCTGGTGATACATTCTGCTACAAAATTGATAGACGGGCAGGGAAGAGTACTTGGAGGTGTAACGGTAGGCCGGGAAGATCTGGTAAGGGAAATTTATCTTTTTAGCAGAAATACCGGGCCGGCCCTATCACCATTCAATGCCTGGGTACTGTCAAAGAGTTTGGAAACCTTATCGGTCCGGCTGGAAAAGCATTGTGAGAATGCTTTAAAAGTAGCTGAATTTCTAGAAGAAAAAAAGGATACTCAAAATGTAAAATATCCCTTTTTAAAGTCGCATCCACAATATGAAATCGCGAAAAAGCAAATGAGACTGGGCGGAAATGTGGTGGCTTTTGAAATAAAAGGAGGGATTGAAGCAGGGAGAAGGTTTATAGATAAGCTTAATTTTTGTTCGAGATCTGCAAATCTTGGAGATACCAGGACTATAGTGACGCATCCTGCTTCCACGACCCATAGCAAATTGTCTAAGGAGGAACTGGAAGCGGCAGGGATTTCTGAAGGTTTGGTTAGGATTTCTGTTGGTCTGGAACATGTAGATGATATCATTGAGGATTTGAAACAGGCGATGCGGGGAAGTGAAGAGTGAAGAGTGAAAAGTGGAAAGGGGAAATTAAGTCAGGCTAATGCGGGCGTAACCCAGAGCAGCGCGACAGTCTAATTCGAATGCTAACAAAAGATTGCGTCGCTTCGTTTCACTCCGCTCGCAATGACAGGGAGAAGTGAGAAGTGAAAAGTCAAGAGTGAAATGTGAAAAGGAAAAATTAAGTCAGGCTAATGCGGGCGTAAACCAGAGCAGCGCGGCAGTCTAATTGGAATGCTAACAAAAGATTGCGTTGCTTCGTTACACTCCGCTCGCAATGACAGGGAGATGTGAGAAGTTTTCGACATTGCTTTTTTGAGAACACTATAAATTTTAATTTCTGATAACTGATAACTGATAACTGATAACTGATAACTGATAACTGATAACTGATAACTGAT
>NZ_JAPYPC010000014.1:46097-86902 GCF_029937855.1 Christiangramia sp. | reverse complement strand
GGATTATATTAAGAAACTCAAGTTTCGATTTTAAAATACAATTATCTTCCTGAAATAGGAAGATTTTTATAGTAGATGTTGCCCTTAAACATCTCTTTTTTCATTGCGACCATCGGGAGCAATCAAGATTGTGCCCACAGGCACACATTTTGAATTACTGAAATCATGAACTAAGTTTATCTTTCAATGCCAGCATATCTTCACTTAATTTATTTTCTAAAACCCGTGCATAAATTTGTGTAGTCGATAATTTCGTATGGCCTAATAGCTTGGAAACTGTTTCAATAGGTACTCCGTTGGATAAGGTTACAGTGGTAGCAAAAGTATGCCTGGCAGAATGGAAAGTAATAGTCTTTTTTATTTTCAATTGCAGCATAATCTCCTTTAAATATTTATTGACCTTTTGATTGGAACAAACAGGAAACAAATAATCATCTGAAGCAATTCGGTTTTTGTATTTATCTAATAGGATTTGCGCCTGGGGAAGTAATGGCACTTTTACGGTTTCATCTGTTTTTTCCCGTTTAGTATAGATCCAGTTGCTCCCATCAATTCCTTTAACAATTTGGTGAATGGTTAATTCTTTAATATCAACATAAGAAAGCCCAGTATAGCAAGAAAAAATAAAAATATCTTTTACTCTCTGCAAGCTACTTCTGGTAAATTCGGTAGCCTCTACTATTTGAAGCTCCCGCTTGCTTAAATACTGCCGTTCATTCTTTTCAAACCGGAATTTAAAGTTGTCAAAAGGATTTCTAACTAACCACTCTAGTTTAATTGCCAGGTTGAGCATCTTTTTAAAACGTTCCAAGTGTTTCATAGTGCCGTTATTCCCACAAGTCTTCCTGGAAATCTTTGCGGAATACTTGCGTAGGAACTGTTCAAAGTCGGTTACAAAGCGGTAATTGATCTGTTTAAGGCAAATATCATTGCAGCTCACTTTCTTCTTTAAAAACTCTTTTAAGTAAGTTTCAGTCGTATAATAATTTTTGAGCGTTCCGGGCTTCAACACATTTTTCATATGAGAATTATGATAATCCATCAGTTCCAACAAGGTTTTCTGGTGATCATCATTCCCATAGAAACGAGCTTTGATACTATGGGAGGAGATTACTTTATTCTCTGCGGATAGTTGTTTGTGGCAGTCAAGCAACTTATTGTAAACCTGGTCTAAATACTGGTTCAGAATTCGTGATTTTGGAGCGGTTCCCCTGGCGCGTCCTTTTGAGGCGTCCCATTGATTCACCGAAATTGATCTTTTTAGACTGATTTCGGAGCGTCTTCCATTGACAGTAATTCGGGCGTAAATAAATAATTTCTTCGTCTCATCGTGATGTTTACGGACAAAGAATAATACGGAAAAGGTAGTGTAATTAGGCATCTCAAGCGTCTTTAATGAAACAATCAGTTTGCAAAGACGAAAGTCAAATCAACTAAAATGCCTTATGAAGTTACGGAATTATCTGCAATGAATGATTCACCGAATGATTCACCAAACTTTTGCTATTAAATGATATTCTTTGATATCCCTAAAAACAAAAAACACTGAAAATCAATAGATTAACAGTGTTTTATATCCACTTATCAGGTGGTTCGTCGGGGTGGCAGGATTCGAACCTGCGGCCTCCTGCTCCCAAAGCAGGCGCGATAACCGGGCTACGCTACACCCCGAAACATATTCATTTTTTAGCCTTTTCCGTTCCAAATCATCAAAAGACAGCCGGGAAGCGGAGGGAAGTTAACCCGATTTTTCCCGCAGGAAAAGAGATTAAAAAACCCCAGACTAAAAAATCTCAGCGGAGAGACCGGGATTCGAACCCGGGCATCCAAGAAGGATGACAGCTTAGCAGGCTGCTGCATTACCACTCTGCCACCTCTCCGTTATTTAAGAACTTCGCAAGTATTTTTGCGGTTGCAAATGTAACTTTTACTTATAAACCATCCAAACCTTTTATTCCTTTTTTCGTTATAAAAAAGGAAAAACCAGAGCTGAAATTTTTAAAAGTCTTGACATCAGTATTATAAGACTTTAAGCAATTTTAGAGAATTTTTTCATTCTCTACTATTTTGTAAACATGACCAAGTATTCTTTCGTGGTTCCTCACAAATGGATTATGATTATTCCAAACATATCCCGCGAGAACAGCACATATTTGTTCCTTAATTTGAGGACTAGGCTTCGGGTGAAAAAAAATTTCCTGTAACTTTCCAGAATACCATTCTTTTACATACGTAGAAAAAACATCAATTCCTTTTTTAATATACTTCTCATATTCGTTTGCCCAATCTACTTTTTCTCCCGTTACTTCTCTTAACGCAAGCTTTGCGGCTAATAATCCGGATTCTGTAGCAAATGCGACACCAGATGAAAAAACGGGATCTAAAAACTCTGCTGAATTCCCCGTTAATACAAAGCCATTACCATAGGTGTATTTTACATTCTTTGAAATATTCCTAAGTTTAACTGGCTGAAATATCAATGGATAATTGTCAAACCTGCTTTTGTAATAATTAGTCTTCTGAAGCATTTTTTTGAAGATTTCCTCTGAATTTCCTATAAATTGCTGTAACCAGGAATTTGGGCCTACAAAACCAAGACTGGAGTCACCATTAGAAAAAGGAATGTACCAGAACCAGGTTTCAGTATTGATGATCTCAAAGGTAATTAAACTGCCTTCTATACCTTTTGGGCGACTTGTTTCATTAATGTGAGTAAAAATCGAAGAATGCTGGTAGATCTTCGGCGGAGCTTCTAAAGCTAATTGTTTGGCAAGAACACGACCGTTTCCGCTGGAATCGATTATAAACTTACAGGTCATTTCAGTTTTTTCTCCGGTTGCAGATATAGTTTTTATATGCCAGAGATTCCCAATATAAACTACAGAAATAACTTCAGTTTCAAATTTAATATCAACGCCCCTGGAGATGAGATTATCGGTAAGCACCTTGTCAAAGTCGGCTCGGGGTACCTGCCAGGTCCAGTCCCAGCCTTTACCAAATTTTTTACTGAAATCAAATTCAGCAATTTCATTGTTCCTAATAAAGCGGGCACCCGTTTTTTTCTGAAATCCCTGGTCTCTTAATATATTAATGAAGCCAGCTTCTTCAAAATTATCCATGCATCGTGGCAGCAGACTTTCCCCGATAGCAAATCTTGGAAATTTCTGCTTTTCAAGCACTATTATAGAAGCATTCTGTTTTTGTAAATATCCTGCAGCTACACTTCCCGACGGTCCTGCACCGATAATTACGATATCCCTGAATTCATTTTGCATAAAAGTTGTCTAGGCTTCAGGCAAACTTAATCAGAAAGTGTGAAAGGAAGTAATGAACTTAATCAAAAAAAGCCCTAACATGATTGTCAGGACTTTCTTGAGATATAAGCAAAAGATTGATGTAGTTACGTAAATACAAACAATCTTGTCACAAATATATTAGATGAGCTTTAAATTAAAGAAGGTGAAGTAAATACCTAACCATTTTTTAAAACGAGCATAATTCGATAAGATTAAATTTATCTTTTAATAAGATTAGCGCTAACATATGATTCAGTCAGGATCTGATTTTTTAAATTTCAGGGAAATACTATCCTATGGTTTTCTATTAATTATATTACATTTGTTAAAAGCTTTAACAGCGATCCCAAACCTATAAATACTAGCAGAAACGGTATATGCTGAATCTAGATACTGCACTAAAATTTACTGATTTTCACCAGGTTATTTTCAAAAATGAAAAGCTTGAGTTAGGGAGTTTTAGTCAAAAAAAACTACAGGAAAGTTTTGATTTTCTACAAGAATTTGCGAATAATAAAATCATTTATGGTGTAAATACAGGATTTGGCCCCATGGCTCAATATAAAATTGATGAGCAGGACAAAATAAAATTACAATTAAACCTTATTCGAAGCCATTCCACTGGTGCCGGTGCTTTAATGGAACCTATATATGTAAAGGCCTTAATGCTTGCTCGTTTAAATACCCTTTGTCTCGGCAAATCTGGCATTCATACCTCGGTGGTAGATTGCCTGATTAATTTGATTAATCATGAGGTAACACCAGTGATATTTGAGCATGGTGGAGTAGGGGCTTCAGGAGACCTGGTACAGCTGGCCCATTTAGCTTTGGTCTTGATTGGAGAAGGAGAAGTGATCTATAAAGGTGAACGCAGGCTTACAAAAACTGTTTTTGAAGAACTGGATATTAAGCCTGCAGAAATAAAAATAAGGGAAGGTCTTGCTGTGATGAATGGCACTTCAGCAATGACAGGAATTGGGATTGTAAATCTTATTTATGCAAAAAGACTTCTTGGCTGGGCTGTATTTTGCAGCGCGGTGATCAATGAAATTGTAGAGGCATATGATGATCACCTTTCCGAAGAATTAAACTCTTCGAAGCTTCACCCCGGGCAGCAGAAGATCGCTAAAAGAATGCGAAAGCATTTAGCGGATTCCCGGCTTACTCGGGATCGTAATGATCATTTGTATGCTAATGGGGCTGATAAGAACAGCTTTTTTCAGGAAAAAGTACAGGAATATTATAGTTTGAGATGTGTACCACAAATTCTGGGACCTGTTTCAGATACTATTGAGAACTCGCTAAAGATTTTAATGGAAGAAGTAAATTCTGCCAACGATAATCCAATTATAGACGTAGAAACGAAGCATGTTTATCATGGGGGAAATTTTCATGGGGATTATATATCTCTTGAGATGGACAAACTAAGGCTGGTGATGACCAAAACTTCCATGCTGGCAGAAAGGCAACTTAACTATCTTCTGAATTCTAAACTAAATGATATTCTTCCTCCATTTGTGAATTTAGGGAAATTGGGATTGAATTTTGGAATGCAGGGCGCTCAGTTCACCGCGGTTTCTACTACGGCCGAAAACCAGATGTTATCAAATTCCATGTACGTGCATAGCATTCCTAATAATAATGATAACCAGGATATTGTAAGTATGGGGGCAAATTCGGCCAATATGACCAAAAAGGTGATCGATAATTGTTTTGAGGTAATTTCTACGGAACTTGCCACTATCGTACAGGCGCTTTATTATCTGGATTTTGATAATCGTTTATCTCTTGCTACCAAAAAGAAATTAGGGAAATTAAGAAGTATTATTCCGCCGGTTAAAGAAGACAGGCCATTATATAATGAAATAGGTAAATTGAAGGATTTTCTTAGAAATAACGAAGCTTATTAATTACAAAGTATGAAATACGCATTGGTTACAGGGGGATCCAGGGGAATTGGAAAAGCTATCTGTTTAAAACTGGCAGAAGATCTTGGCTATAATATTCTTCTTAATTATCATTCAAACTCAAAAGCTGCAGAATCAACCAAATCTGAAATCGAAGCTTTGGGAGTAACATGTGAAATTTTAAAATTCGATGTTTCCAATAATGAAGAAACAAAAACCTCTATTGATACCTGGAAATTTGAAAATTCAGATAGCAAAATTGAAATCCTGGTAAACAATGCGGGAATAACAAAAGACGGCTTATTTATTTTTACAAATAATGAATCATGGAATTCGGTGGTAGATACCAGTTTGAAGGGATTCTATAATGTTACTCAGGCAATATTAAAAGATATGCTTCGTAGCAGGTTTGGTAGGGTGATTAATATTGTTTCCCTTTCAGGATTAAAAGGAAATCCCGGACAGGTAAATTATTCCGCAGCAAAGGGCGCTGTTATAGCTGCTACCAAAGCACTTGCTCAGGAAATAGGAAAAAGAAAGGTAACCGTAAATGCAGTGGCTCCAGGATTTATTCAGTCTGACATGACGAAGGATTTTGACGAAGATGACTTAAAAAAACATATTCCGCTGAATCGCTTCGGGGAAGCTGAAGAAGTGGCTAATCTGGTAAGTTTTCTTGCTTCCAAAAAGTCCTCTTATATAACGGGAGAGGTGATTAATATTAACGGCGGATTATACTCTTAGATATATGGCTACCTGGAAAGGAAAATCCCGAGGTACACTTTTAGGATTTAGGATTTACGTTCAAATAATAAAAAAAACCGGACTCTATTCTGCATATTTCGTACTCCTTTTTGTTGCTCTCTATTTTATTTTTTTCTCTTTCAATTCTACTAAAAGTACCTACTATCTTTTCAGGAAAAGATTAGGATATTCCCCAATTAGATCTGCCTTAAATGTGTATCATAGTTATTTCACCTTTGGAAGGATTCAGCTGGACAGGATCGCGATTACCACTGGTTTGAAACATAAGTTCACTTTTGAATTTGACGGAATAGAACATATAGACAACCTCTTAAAACAAAGAAGAGGTGGAATTTTACTCACCGCACATATTGGTAATTTTAATCTGGCTAAACATTTTTTTGAAGAAAAACATTCTGAAGCGGTAGTAAATCTGGTAGTAACCGACTTTGAACATAGACAGATCAAAGACTATATGCAATCTATTACCGGATCTTCAGAAGTAAAGATCATCGTTTTAAATGATGATCTAAGCCACGTTTTTAAAATGAAAGAAGCGCTGGCAAAGAATGAACTTTTGGTTTTTGCTGCCGACAGGTTTTTAAAACATTCTAAAACATTTAAAGCAGAATTTCTGGGGGAACAGGTGAAATTTCCGCAGGGTCCTTTTAAACTTGCGGCCAGAAATAAAATTCCGGTGTTGTTCGTACACCTTATGCGTGAAAAGAATTTTCATTATCATTTCTATGCCAGACCGTATAAATCTGAAGAGTATACTTCACGGGAAATTTTAAAATCATATCTTGACGATCTTGAAAAGATGGTAAAAAAATATCCTCATCAGTGGTACAATTATTACGATTACTGGAACGATTTTAGTTAAAAATGGCAGAAAATCTCTTACATCATCCTATAACCGAACACGAACAGATTATTAATTTGATTCCGCAGAAAGAACCTTTTGTATTTGTGGATACACTTTTTGAATATACTGCTCTTACCGGCATAACTGGTTTTAAGGTTCCTGAAAATTGCATTTTATTAGACGGTAATAAACTTTCGGAAAGTGGCTTGATCGAGCACATGGCGCAGAGTATGTCCCTGCATCGCGGGTATCAGGGCTCGTTGAGTGGGCAAACCAAACCAAAAACCGGATTTATTGGAGTAATTAAAACTGTGGAAATTCTTGGTTTGCCTGAAGTTGGAGAAAAACTAAAAACCTACGTAGAGATTCTTCATGAGATCATGAATGTAACATCGGTTTCCGCAAGGACTGAAAATGAAAAAGGTGAAATAATTGCAATTTCAGAAATGAAAACTGTTACGGTAGAATGAGTAATATGGGTTTATCAAGCATTACCAATCTAAAAGTTCGCTTTCAGGAATGTGATCCTATGCAAATTGTATGGCACGGTAACTATTTTAAATATTTTGAGGAAGGTCGAGAAGATTTTTGTAAAAATAATAGTATCTCCTATCTGCATGCTCAGCAGCACGGTTTCGCAACGCCTATTGTAAAGACAGAATGTGAGCATAAACTTCCTTTGCAATATGGAGATGAATTTGAAGTGGAAACCACTTTTATCAATTCAGAAGCTGCTAAAATGATCTTTCACTATAAAATATTTTCTTCAAAAAAACTAATCTGTACCGGCAGCACAACTCAGGTTTTTACCGATAAAAATTCTGAATTGGTGCTTACCAATCCACCATTTTTCTTAGATTGGAAAAAGAAAATGGGATTGGTTAAATGAGCAGGAACTATCTTCTAAGCGATTCAATAATTTCTCCTTTAGGATTTGGCACTACAGAAAACCTGGCAGCCATTAGAAATTCTGAATCAGCTCTAAAATTACACAAGCATCCCCGGTTTTTTGAAGAAGGTTACTATGCCGGTTTGATAGGTGATGAGCTTTTAGATGAAAAATTTGTAAAAATAGGCGATGTCTATTTATATACTAAACTTGAAAAACTTATTATTCTGGCGATTCAAAAGGTTTTGGATCAGCAACCCGATCTGGATTTGATTAAAACCGGTCTTATTATTTCTACCACCAAAGGAAATATTGCTGAGCTTGGGAAAAATAATTTTTCAGCTGATAGACTTTATCTATGGAAAATGGGAAATATGATTTCTGATTTTTTTGGCTTTAAAAGTAAATCAATTATTGTTTCTAATGCTTGTGTTTCCGGGGCGCTGGCTATTAAGGTCGCGAATGATTTTATCAATATCAATAAATTTGAAAATGCCATTGTAGCCGGGGGAGACCTGGTTTCAGATTTTGTGCTATCAGGATTTCAATCCTTTCAGGCAATAAGTCCGCAGCCATGTAGGCCATTTTCAAGAGACAGAAAAGGAATAAGTTTGGGAGAAGCTGCCGCAGCCGTTCTCATAGGTACAGGTAAATCGAAAGACGAGGAACAAATTCAATATATCGATGCGGTCACGGCGAATGATGCGAATCATATTTCAGGGCCAAGCAGGACCGGAGAAGGTCTTTACAAAAGTATTTCCAGCTTATTGGAACGAAATAAGATGAATCCCGGTGAAATAGATTTCTTATCAGCTCATGGAACCGCCACGATTTATAATGATGAGATGGAAGCGATAGCATTTAATAGAGCTGGTTTATCTATGACCCCCGTAAATAGTTTTAAAAGTTATTACGGACATACACTTGGCGCTTCAGCCCTGATCGAAAGTATTTTGACCAAACATTCTTTGCTGAATAATGAATTATATGAGTCAATGAATTTTACTGAATTAGGAGTTTCAGAGGAATTGAATATTATTCAACATACTGAAAAAAAAGAATTGAATGTTGCTCTTAAAACAGCTTCAGGGTTTGGAGGTTGTAACCTGGCTATGCTCTTAAAAAAAGAAGGATAATGAGCAGGAAACTTTATATAAAGAATTCTGTGGTAATTCGTGATTCTAAAATTTTTAGAAACGAAGAGCTCTTGCTTAAAACCAATGAAGGTTTAAGTCTTTCCAGCTTCTTGAAAGCTATTTATAAGGAGCAAAATCTAAAATATCCGAAATTCTTTAAAATGGACAGCCTTTCTAAACTAGGATATTTAGGTGTGGAAATCTTATCTAAAGGAAATATTGCAGATAAGCAAACTGCATTGGTTTTCGCCAATTCCACTTCCAGCCTTGAAACAGATGAGGCTTATGCAGCCTCTATGAAGAAATTTCCCTCACCTTCACTTTTTGTGTATACGCTGCCAAATATCATGTTGGGGGAGCTAAGTATAAGACACGAGTTAAGGTCTGAAAATTCATTTTTCATTTCTGAAAGCTTTGATCCGGAACTGTTTATAGGGTACACGAAGATATTATTTCAGCAGGAAAAAATAGAAAATGTGCTTTGTGGTTGGGTTGACTTGCACAATAACGATTATGATGTATTTTTGTGCCAGATTGCCCTTAGCGGCGGAACCGATTTTAACGAAGAGGAGCTAAAGAAATTATACTTGCCTACACATGAGTGACCTGCATACCGAATTAAAAAAAAGTATTATTGAACAACTTAACCTCGAAGATATGGAGGTGAGCGAAATTGAAAATGATGAGCATCTTTTTGGAGATGGGCTGGGGCTAGATAGTATCGACGCCCTGGAACTTATCGTTCTTCTGGAAAAAGATTACGGGATAAAACTAACTGACCCAAACCAGGGAAAGGAGATCTTTAATTCTATTAATACCATGGCCGACTTTATTGAGAAAAACAGGACACGTTAATATATGAAAGGCATCGCCGTTACCGGAATGGGAATAATTTCTGCCATTGGCAGCAATTTAGAAGAAATTTACTCTTCTCTTATATCCGGAAAAGACGGAATTAGTTATCCAGAAATACTTGCTACAAATCACACCAATTTACCGGTTGGAGAGATTAAACTGAGTGATTTAGAATTAAGTGAAATTCTAAATTTGCCTAAAGCTCATTTTTATACCCGAACTGCCTTATTGGCTATGCACGCGATAAAGGAGTTGTTGAAAAAGAGTGAATTAGCACAATTTCCTGAAGACACGGGTTTTATTTCGGGAACCAGTGTGGGTGGAATTGATAAAATAGAAGCACATTTTTATGACTTTCAGGATATTGTAGAATATAGAAAATATATTCAGGCGCAACATCCTGGTTTTACTACGGAAAAAATTGCGGAATATTTTGGTCTTACACAAACAGTTACTACTATTAGCACAGCCTGTTCTTCATCAGCAAATGCCATTATGATGGGGGCTCAATTGATTGAATCCGGGAGATTGAAACGCGTTATCGTTGGTGGAAGCGACTGCTTAACAAAATTCACCTTAAATGGATTTAGTTCATTAAAGATACTATCAGAAAATAAAAACCGTCCTTTCGATAACGATCGGGAAGGACTTAATTTAGGGGAAGCTGCGGCGTATCTCCTATTAGAAGCGGAAGATTGTATAAAAGGTAAGCCTGTGTTGGGTAGAGTAAAGGGATATGGAAATTCAAATGATGCATTCCATCAAACCGCCTCTTCTGAAAATGGAGAAGGTGCGTTCCAGGCGATATCAAAAGCAATTAAAAAAGCTGGTATTTTAAGCTCTGAAATCGATTATATCAATGTTCACGGAACAGCTACCAGGAATAATGATCTTTCTGAAAGTGTGGCGTTAAAAAGGATATTTGGCAGGAATGTTCCAGATTTTAGTTCCACGAAATCATTTACGGGACATAGCCTTGGTGCTGCCGGTGCGGTAGAAGCTGTTTTTAGTTTGCTCTCCATTCAGAATAACGAGATATTCCCTAACCTAAATTTTGATACTGAAATGAGCGAAACAGGTTTAACTCCTGTCACAAACTTTCAGAAGAAAAAAATAAGAACAGTGCTTTCAAATTCATTCGGCTTCGGTGGAAATTGTACCTCTTTAATATTTCAGAAAGATGCGTAAGCTTTACATCAATGGTATATCGTCTATTTCTCCTCAAAATGAAGCTATTTTCAAAGGCAGCACTCCACAGCAATACGAAAATAATATTCTTCCTGCCCAGGCTCAGGATTATAAGTCCTTACTCCAGCCAATGATGCTTAGAAGAATGTCGAAGGGGGTAAAAATGGGGCTTTTTTGCGCTAAAAAAGCTTTGGATGAAGCAGAAGTGAAAATCCCAGACGTAATACTGGTAGGCACCGGCCAGGGTTGCATGGAGGATACTGAAAAATTCCTGTCAAATATGCTTGAATCTGAAGAAGGTTTACTTAGCCCAACTTCGTTTATACAGTCTACTCATAACACAGTAGCCGGGCAAATCGCTTTAGATTTGAACTGTAATGGGCATAATATGACTTTCACTCAAAATTCGGTTTCTTTTGAAAGTGCACTTATCGATGCCCTGCTTCAACAAAATGATCAAAATATAAAAAATATCCTGGTTGGAGGTGTAGACGAAACTTCTAACGAGCTTACTGGATTTCAACGATTAGACGGACAAATAAAAAAGGAGGGGCATAGAAACCTGGAACTTTACAGTTCACAAACATCAGGCACTATTATTTCAGAAGCTGCTGCATTCTTTGCTCTTGGATCAGAAAAATTAAAGCATTCTTACGCTGAATTTAAGGATGTTGAAATAATTAATTCATTAGATGAAAAAATTCTCGAGTCTAGAATTGAAAATTTTCTAAAACGGAATGATCTCTTGGTTTCTCAAATAGATGCCGTAATCCTGGGAAAAAATGGAGATATTCGCTTTGATCAATATTATGATCAGCTTCAAAATGGAATGTTTTCGGCTACCTGTCAGCTGGGGTATAAACATTTAGTGGGAGATAATAACGCGATCTCGTCCTATGCTTTCTGGCTGGCTTCAAAAATTTTAAAAGAAAAAAAGATTCCCCGAATTTTTAAGCTGAATGCTTTAAATTGCGCCAGGCCCAGGAATATTTTGATCTATAATCAATATCTGGGTCGAAATCATGGATTAATTCTTTTACAGGACCTTTGACTTTTAAACTTATTAAAATTCTTTTTGGAGTTGCAGCAATTGCTGCAATTTTCCAATTCTATAGAGAAATCTGGCCATTCTGGCCTGTACTGTTAATTTGTATAAGCTATATATTGGTGGTATTAATTCTTTCCACAAATGTTCAGTTTAATTTTTTCGTTAAAGCCTATAATAATAACCCGGCTTATCCTGATAATTCCGTAGCCTTTAGTTTTGACGATGGCCCAACCGAAAACACGCTGGAGATTTTAGAAGTTTTGGATAAGTATCAAACAAAAGCAGCTTTTTTCTGTATTGGGAGGAATATAGAGAAACATCCTGAAATTTTCAGGGAAATCATTAAACGAGGTCATATTGTAGGAAATCATACCTATTCCCATACCAGGAAAATGGGGTTTTTAAGGACTAAAATAATTCAGAAAGAAATTGAGCAATGCAATAAAATAGCTGAAAATATGGGGGGTGTAAAAATGAAACTTTTCAGGCCACCCTTCGGAATAATAAACCCCAAAACTAAAAGAGCGCTTCAAAAGACCGGCCACCGGGTAATAGGATGGAATATTCGTCCCTATGACGCAGTAACTAAATCTCCTGATAAGATTATCCTGCGCATAACTAAAAACCTGAAAAAAGGAGATCTTATTTTACTCCACGATAATAAGCCTAAGACCACGGCTATATTGGAACAATTATTGGTAATTCTAGAACAACGTAATTTCGGCACCGTAAGGCCAGATAAATTATTTGATATTCATGCGTATAATTAAACTTTTTATATTTCTCTTCAGTCTTAATCTTCTGTCGCAAAATGCTGCTTTAAATAATTCTGAAACTAAAACTTTCAAAGCCAATGTCATTGAAAAATCGAATGATATAAACAGCTTTTCCGCAGATTTTTTACAGGTGAAACATATGAAGATGATGGCTGGTACTCCAGAAAGCCACGGAAAAGTTTACTATAGATCGCCAAACACCCTTAAATGGGAATATACCCGGCCTTATGATTATCAGCTATTGTTTAAAAATTCAAAATTGTTTATTGTCGAAGATGGACAATTATCTGAAGTAGATCTTTCTTCAAATAAGCTTTTCGATAAAATGGGCGAGTTGGTTGCTGGAAGCGTGAATGGAAAAATTTTAATGGCCGATAAAGATTTTGATATTTCCTATCATCATGCAGGGGAGAATGTAAAAGCTCTAATTATTCCAAAAGATGAAAACCTTAAAGGCATGTTTAAAGAAATTTGGATATACTTTAATAGGAAGCATCTTATAAATTCGGTTAAATTAATTGATCCTTCCGGTGATTATACTGAAATTAGCATGAAGAATATCAAAATTAATCAACCAATTCCTTCTTCCGTTTTTCAAAACTAAGCTATCTTGACCTGCCAAATATAATTTATGATTTTAGACAGTTTGTACCAGGTTTCCAATACTGCCCTTGCGGGTGACCACGCAGTGACTACACTTAAAGTTAA
The DNA here is from genome assembly GCF_029937855.1 of Christiangramia sp. Classification (GTDB taxonomy): domain Bacteria; phylum Bacteroidota; class Bacteroidia; order Flavobacteriales; family Flavobacteriaceae; genus Christiangramia. The sequence goes on along the minus strand of NZ_JAPYPC010000014.1, from coordinate 73,490 downwards.
TAAAGATCATGAGATCTATAAAGGCCATTTTCCTGGAAGACCGGTAACTCCAGGGGTTGTTCTAATGCAATTGTTTAAAGAGGAGGCAGAGAGAATCTTTGATAAAAAACTTCAATTAGTAAGGGCAGATAATGTGAAATTCACTGCTGTTTTTGATCCTACAGAAGATAATGAATTAATCCTGGACTCTCAATTAAATGAGACTGGTGAATTCATAAAGCTTAAAGGTATTGCGAAGAATAAAAAGGGTATAGTTCTAAAGATCAATTCCCTTTATAAAGCTTCCTAATTCTTCAAAACCGTTATTGTGCTTCCTGAATAAATAATACTTTTGCAGGAAACGATTTCCTTGTGAAAAAAGAGCCGGTTTTTCAAAAAAGATTTGAGGATCTTAATTGTTGCGTGATTGTACCTACGTATAACAATGCACATTCCCTTGATCATTTTCTAACCGATCTTAAACTCTACACGAATAACCTCATCATCATAAATGATGGTTCTACAGATGCTACCCCTGAAATTCTTGCTCAGCATCAAGATTTTTATATAAAAACCCATCCGGAGAATAAAGGAAAGGGAATGGCATTAAAAACCGGTTTCCGGCTGGCTGAAAATTTAGGGTATGATTACGCCATAACCATAGATTCTGACGGTCAGCATTACCCTGATGATCTCGATGTTTTTTTAACTGAATTAGAAGGCAGAAAAGAATCTGATCCTGAAATTTTGCTGGTTGGAGACAGAAATATGGGACGCGATGGGATCCCTGGAAAAAGTAGCAAAGGCAACCGGTTTTCGAACTTTTGGTTTTTAGTGGTTACGGGTATTGAATTGAATGATACACAAAGTGGTTATAGGTTATATCCTGTAAAACTTACTAATTCGCTGAGGCTTATTACCTGGAAGTTTGAGTTGGAAATTGAAGTACTGGTAAAAGCTGCGTGGAAAAAGGCAGAAGTAAAGAATATACCAATTAAAGTTTTATACCAGGAAGGGAAGAGAGTAACCCATTTCAGGCCTTTTTGGGACATTGTAAGGATCGTCCTGCTTTATATGTGGTTTGTACTGGTTAGTTTTTTCTATATACATCCAAGAAATAAATACCAGGATTTTAAAAATAAAGGTTTTAAAAAATTCTGGAAAGAAGATATTATTAAAAGCCAGGAACCTCCACATAAAAAAGCAGCTGCCATAGCCCTGGGAATATTTGTAGGAATTTCACCATTTTGGGGAATTCATACACTTCTGGTATTTACTCTCGCTGCAGTTTTCAAGTTAAATAAGGTTATAGCCTTTTTATTCTCCAATATAAGCATACCGCCTTTTATTCCATTTATCATCTACGCAAGCTATCAGGCAGGTTCATTGATTACCGGAAATGGTTTTGATTGGGGTCTTAAACTTCAGAAATTCGATAATGGAGCCGATATTTTTTTAGGCCTTTGGCAATATATTATGGGTAGTTTTGCCCTTGCAATTGTTCTTGCTGTTAGTCTCTGGATTGTCTTTTATTTTTTATTTTCGGTATCTAACCAAAAGCAGGTGATAAAACCTTAATGCATAAAACCTTTTTTAATATTCATCATTACCTGAAAAACCACAAAGCAATTGGTTTTTCTATTCTATTTCTATATACGATTCTTATTTCTTTTTTTGCCTGGAATATTGATTTAGAAGAAGATATTACCAGTTTAATTCCTGCCGGAGAAAAGCAGGAATTACTGAAACAGATCATAAAGGAAGCAGATTTTTCAGATAAAATAATTCTAAGTATTTCTGCAGAGTCTGAGGAAGTAGATCCAGATTCGCTGGTCCAATATGCCAACGAATTAACCCAAATCCTCACAGAAGATTACTCAGATTATATAGTTGAGATAAAAGGGAAAGTTCCTGAAAAAGATATTAAACAGGTCTACAATTTTGTGTATGAGAATTTACCGATTTTCTTACATGAAGACGATTATCTTAAAATTCAGGATCGCCTGGCTACCGATAGTATTGAGAGAAGTATTAAATCTGGTTACAGGCAATTAATGTCGCCTACTGGTTTTGTTACTAAAGATTATTTTTTAAGTGATCCTTTAAATTTTACAAATCTCGGACTGGAAAAACTTAGGGAATTACAGATTGGCGATAATTTTAGTATTTACAATAATTACCTGGCTACCAAAGACAGGCAGCATATTATTCTTTTTTTAGAGCCGGTCTATCCTGCTTCCGAAACCAATAACAATGAAAAATTTATCAATTCCCTTCAGGAAACAGTCCAGAATTTAAATGCTAAATATACATCTGTAGGTGCAAGCTTTTTCGGTGGTGTGCTCTATTCCCTGGCAAATGCCAACCGAATAAAAAAGGATATTCAGCTTACTATGGGAATAGCAATAAGCCTTCTTTTACTTTTGCTTATCTTTTTTTATCGAAAAATCTATGTTCCCGTTTTATTGTTTCTACCCAGTCTTCTGGCGGGAATTTCCGCAATCGCTATATTGAGCATTTTTAAAGGTTCTATTTCAGCGATTTCGCTGGGAATTGGGGCAATTTTACTGGGTGTCACCCTGGATTATTCGCTGCATATCTTAACTCACTTCAGAAATAACCGGGAAGTAAATCAGTTATATAAAGATATTACGAAGCCCATTTTAATGAGCAGTGTCACTACTGCTGTCGCTTTTTTGTGCCTCATCTTCGTTAAAAGTGAAGCGCTGAATGATTTGGGTATTTTTGCGGCAATAAGTGTGCTGCTTTCTTCAGTCTTTGCATTAGTCACGATTCCGTTATTCTACAAACCCGGTACTGAAAAAGCTAATAAAACCACTTTTCTTGATAAACTGGCGGCGATAGACTATTCCCGCTTAAAGCCTTTGCTGATTGGAGTGGTGTTGGTATTAGTAATTTCTGTATTCTTTTTTAATAAAGTTGAATTTAATAATGATCTCTCCACTTTAAATTATCAACCTTCTGAAATTAAAAAAGTAGAAGAAAGGGTAGAAGATCTTGCCGGCAGGTCGGGAAAGAGGGTTTATATGGTCGCATTTGGGAACACGGTAGACGAAGCACTACAGCAAAACAGCAGGTTATATAATCAACTTAGGGAATTTGAGGATAAGGGTCTCATACAAAATTTCAGCAGTATAGGCGGAGTGATTCATTCTACCAACACCCAAAATGAAAAGATTGAAAACTGGAATTCTTTCTGGACCCCTCCAAAAATTGATAGTCTGGAAACCAATCTTATTAATATTTCACAGGAATATGGATTTAGGGAAGAAACCTTCAGTAGATTTTATAATCAGCTTGGAAGCAATTTTGGAACCATTGGCCTTAATGATTATAAGAATGCTGGTTCTATTTATTTAGATGATTTTATTTCGGAAGGAGAAGACCTTGCTACTGTGACCAGCACGGTAAATTTAGGTGAAGACAAAGCCGATGAATTTGTTTCTTATTTTAAGGATGAACCAGGAGTCTTTACTTTAGACCGTAAAGCGATGAATCAGAATTTCCTGGGGAATTTAAAAGCCGATTTTAATAAATTGATCCTCATCTCTGTTCTGGCCGTATTTATAATCTTATTTATCTCTTATCGAAATCTGGAAATTAGCCTTTTTACATTATTGCCTATCGCGGTTACCTGGATTTGTGCTTTAGGAATAATGGCTGTTTTTAATATTGATTTCAATATTTTGAATATCATCATATCTACTTTTATTTTTGGTTTGGGTCTGGATTACAGTATTTTTATTACCAATGCCTGTTTGAACGAATATGAAACCGGAAAGTATGATTTAAAAACCTATCAAACCTCTATTTTAATTTCAGTTATTACCACTTTACTTGGAATGGGAGCTTTGATATTCGCCCAACATCCCGCTTTAAGATCTGTTTCCATTGTTTCTATAATCGGGGTAATTACGGCAGTTTTTGTAAGTTTTGTATTGCAACGGGCAATCTTCAGAAAGTTCGTTTTAAATAGGGTACAGGCAGGAAAATCGCCTTTGTACCTTCGGAAGCTTGGTGATTTCAAAGGAAGGATTACTCAAAGTGAAAGATTATATAGGAAACGTGCAGTGCTGGATAATTACCGCTATAAAAAAATCTATCCGCACATAAAGAGCAGATTCAGAATTATAAAAGAAAAGAATTTACGTATAAGCAGATATATTGAAAATGGTGAAACTATCAGCGTAATCAATTCGGGTTACGGCATCATTCCCCTATTTTTATCCTATAAATTTGGATCTTCCAAAATCCAGGCTTTCGAGGCCGATACCGAAGCGCTCCATATTGCCAGAAATACAGCACGCACTAATTCCGCAGATATTTCTTTTTATGATCTTCCTGAAGAATTGCCCGGAACGAAGGTTTATGTGATCTACGGGAATTTTCAGGAGGAAAAACTATTGAAGCAACTTATTAGTAAAAACGCAGAAAAGGTGATTTTTATAGATTCCGAATTTCCTAACAGATGGCTGCTGGATCAAAACTTTGAAATTATTTACAGGCAAAATAATATTCTGGTGCTAAAAAAAGCTGAATAAATGAAATTAAGGTGCCTCCTTTTAGTAATCATCTTTTTTTGCCTTGCTTCTTGCGGGGTAAAGAGATCTATGGAGCAAAGACCGGATATTTCAGGAATTGAAAAAATTGATACCACAAGGATAAAACATCATGATTCTTTTTACAGTTTGGGAAATAATCAGCTTTATCAAAATGAGCAGGGAATTTGGGAGCTTTACCTGGAAGGAGACGCTTTAGAAAGGGGTGTGGCCAACGGAAGTTTAACCCGGGAGCTTATTCATCATCAGGAAATTGCTTTTATGGATAAACTTCAGGAGATGGTGCCTTCTGAAAACTATAGGGGATTTTTAAAATCTGTTGTTTCCTGGTTCAATAGAAAAATGTATTTACACGTCCCAGAAGAATTTAAAACAGAGATCTATGGCGTTTCCCGATATGGGTTAAAACGCTATGAAGACTTTGCCCCGGCTTATATTAGAATGCTATATTTTCACGGAGCCCATGATATTGGTCACGCTTTGCAGGATCTTATGCTGGTGGGTTGTACTTCTTTTGCTGCCTGGGATTCTAAAACTGAGGATGGGGAGTTACTGCTAGGAAGAAATTTTGACTTTTATGCAGGAGATGATTTTGGAGAACAGAAAATTGCTGCTTTTGTGAATCCAGATCAGGGACATAAATTTATGATGTACACCTGGGGCGGATTCATTGGTGCGGTTAGCGGCATGAACGAAAAAGGAATTACGGTTACCATTAATGCAGGAAAATCTAAAATGCCGCTTCTGGCGAAAACTCCAATCAGTCTGGTGGCAAGAGAGATTTTACAATATGCCGGTAGCACTGCTGAAGCGATTGAAATTGCCAAAAAAAGGGAGGTTTTTGTTTCAGAATCTATAATGGTAGGAAGCGGTGATGAACGTAAAACGATTTTAATTGAAGTTTCTCCGACCAATTTTGGAGTATTTGAAGTTCAGAATTCTAACCAGCTAATTTGCAGTAATCACTTTCAAAGTGAAGCCTATAAAAGAGATAAGCGGAACTTACGAACTATTAAAGAAAGCCACTCCAAATATCGTTATAACAGGATGCAGGAGCTGATCTCTAAAGCCGAAAAGCTAAATCCGGAGAAAGCTGTGGCCGTATTGCGAAATATGAAAGGGCTGGAGGATAAAAAAATTGGCTATGGCAATGAGAAAGCGATCAACCAGCTTCTGGCTCATCATGGGATTATTTTTAAGCCGAAGGAAAGGAAAGTATGGGTTTCTTCCAATCCTTATCAAATGGGTGAATTTGTCGCCTATGACCTGGAGGATGCTTTCTCTAAGTTTCAATACGGAATCATAGATAAATCTGTTGCTGTTACTGAAGAAAATATAGCGGAAAGTGATTTTATTCACACTAAAAAATTTCAGGAATATGAAGAATTTCGAAAACTTGAAATACAGGTAAAAGAGCAATTATCAAATAAAATTGCGGTTCCAGAAGCATCGGCAGAAAGATTAGTGAATCTAAATCCAGATTTTTGGGAAGCCTGGTTTCTTGCCGGAAAAGTATATTTTAGTAATGCCGATTTTAATAATGCCATTATTCATTTTAAGCAAGCCGGGAAAAGAGAAGTTACCACTGCTTCGGATGTAGAAATGATCGAGAAAATGATCGAAAAAAGTTATCGAAAATTATAATATGGGAGATGAATCCTTTAAAAATTCTGCACACTTAAAAGCGGAACAATGGAGATTGTTTAAAAAGCAACTGGAATATATTTCTCAAAATTCGCCTTATTATAAAAGAATTTTTAAGCAATATTCTATTTCGCTAGAAGAAATCAACTCTCCTGATGATCTGTATAAAATTCCTGTGACCACGAAGGAGGAGCTACAGCAATTCAATAAGGATTTTATCGCCGTTCCTGAAGACGATATTATCGATTTTGTAACTACTTCCGGAACGCTTGGAAATCCTGTGAATTTTGCACTGAATGAGGCAGATTTAAATCGGCTGGCAGAAAATGAATATCAATCTTTCAAGCTTGCCGGGGTTAAGAAATCAGATAAAGTTCAGATCACTACCACGCTGGATAGGAGGTTTATGGCCGGCCTGGCTTATTTTCTGGGTTTAAGAAAACTCGGCGCGGGAATTATAAGAACAGGTAGTGGTTTACCTCAATTGCAATGGGAAAGTATTCAAAGGTTTCAGCCAAATTACCTGGTCGCAGTGCCGTCTTTTTTATTAAAAATGATTCAGTATGCTGAAGATCATCATATAGATTATGAAAATTCTTCCATAAAGGCTGCGATTTGCATTGGTGAACCATTGAGGGATCAAGACTTTCAACTAAATTCTTTGGGGCGTAAGATCAAAGAATTATGGGATATTGAACTTTTTTCTACCTATGCTTCCACCGAAATGGCTACTGCTTTTACTGAGTGTCCTGAACATAAGGGAAATCACGTTCAGGAAAATCTTATTTACACTGAAATTCTTGATGAAAATGGAAAGAATGTTCAGCCTGGTGAAACCGGCGAATTAGTGGTCACGCCATTAGGTAGCCAAACCATGCCGCTCTTAAGGTTCGCAACCGGTGATATACTTAGCTATCATGATTCCACCTGTAAATGCGGAAGAAATACGAGAAGATTAAGCCCTGTAATTGGCAGAAAGCAACAAAAGATCAAGCTGAAGGGCACCAGTCTATATCCTCAGCATATTATTGAAGTGTTGAATAGTTATGGTAGGATTCATTCATTTTTGATTGAAGCCAGGTTAGATGAAGTTGGTAATGATCAGGTTCAGGTTATAGTTCCTGATTCCTTTAAAGATACGGATGAGTTAAAAGATTATTTTAGATCACAACTTAATGTTGCTCCGGAAATTAAAACTATTAAATCAGAAGAAATTACACAACTGAAGTTCACAAAAGGGAGTAGAAAACCTGTGGTTTTCAGAGACTTTAGATATTAGAAGATTGAATGATTTACAAACTCATTATTGAGTAATTCTACATTTAAATAGCAGGCAGAGATTTTATTGAATTGAAGTAGTACATCTTTTAATGGCATACCGAAAGTTTATAGTAAAATTTGAAGTGAAACTGGCGTAAAATTTTAGGCTGTTTGAGCGAATCTAAAATTTTTACTTTGAAAAATAAACTTTCGCGAGTTCCTAAAATTTAGCCAGTGAAAGATAAATTTAGATAAAGTTTCGTAAGCCTAGATTTTTTTGATTACTTTTTTCATCAATGGAAAAAAGTAATAGAGATATTTTTGCAACTCATTTTTACCCGGGATCATTAGTTTTTTTACAAAAAATAACGATCTTCTCTTCATGCTTATTTGTAGTGAAGAAAATATAATCAGTTCCTCCATCTTTAATTTTGAATTTTTTTCTAATATTTTCTACGGAATCAGGAAAATTTCGGGTTGTGATATTAGCTTTTTTATTCTTAAAGTATTTTTTTAAGTATGATGGTTTATATTCTTTAATATCAGATACTTGAAATTTTCTACCTGGAAACTCCAGCAACTTTTCTGAAGTATATAAATGGGAATGCTGATGAAGCTTTTGCGTCCTGGTTTTTAATGCAAGTTGTTCAAACAAAGCACTTTTCATCATAGCTGCGTTTGGTTCATACAAAAAGCTTTTGGGTAAGCTGAATTCCGTATCATCGACTTCACTGGCATACATACCTGAAAATTCCTGAACCTCATCCTTTTCAAAATTGATCGTTTTGATTATGGGATTTTCCTTATAATCCTTTTCAAGGATCCAGAGCAATTCTTTTACCTCATTTTTAACCGCAACAATATGAATTTCCTTAACAAATTTTAATTCGTTGATTCCGGCAGTAATATCCACAAGAGGTGAGCTTTTCAGCATCAGGTTGTTCGACCGACTAAAAATTAAATCCAGATGTTTAGGAATATTAGGCTCACAGTCTTCAAATTTAAAAACCTTGCCACCATGGTCGTTCCTTCTTGCAGGATCTGCATAGATCCAGTCAAAATTTGTTTTAAAATTGTTCAGGATTGAAAGTCCGTCACCGATACTCACTGTAATGTTATCAGCACCTAAGGCTTTAAAATTATGTTTGGCTATTTCTGCCAGCTCCCCATTCAGTTCACAATATTGAAATTGTTTAAAATTTTGAGAAATAAAATAACTGTCGATCCCTAAACCTCCGGTAAGGTCGATCCCATATTTTCCTGAAATAAGCGAAGCTTTATATTTAGCAGTAATTTCAGAAGACGTTTGCTCCAGATTGAGTTTTGGGGGATAGAGGATTTTGGGATTTTGATATAGCTCCGGAAATTTCTTTTCGGCAATCTTCAATCCTTTTAATTGAATTGCCAGATCCTTAATTGTAATATACTTAAACGGACTTCCCTTTAAAATAAGGGAAGGAAGATCTTTTTTAAAATTTTCCTGTATGAACTTTAAAACTTCAGGATCTAGCAGTGCCTTATTCAGCATACTTTTAGAGATCTCTTGTTAACCTTTTTACGATCTTATATTCACTAAGTGTTTCCTTTGCAATTACCTTTAAAGCAGTATAAAAAGGAACAGCCACCACCATTCCCGTAATTCCAAACATAAGTCCTGAAATGAGGATAATAAGAAAGATTTCCAACGGGTGTGATTTTACACTTGCCCCAAAAATCATGGGTTGTGAAATAAAATTATCTATCAATTGGCAAATTCCGTAACCCAGCATCACGTAGATAAGCCTTGGGAGGATGATACTACTGAAATCTGCTCCCAGGAAACTTGAAATCACAAATAATGCCATTAGAATCCCCGCTAATAGAGGGCCTAAATATGGAACAAGATTTAAAAAAGCACAGATAAAAGCAATAGCGATAGGATTGTTAATTTCAAAAACCGAAAGCAGAATAGTATAAAGTATAAATAATACAGCAATTTGCATGGTTAAGCCTACAAAATACCTCGATAGAAGTACTTTAATTTTATTAAATACCCTTTGAAATTTTTGTTCATCCCCTCGATTCGCAAAGACCAAAATGCTATTCAGCATTAGCTTGCTATCTTTTAGAAAGAAAAAGGAAATAAACAGGATGGAAAAAACTGCGACCAAAGTGGCACCAAGTATTCCAAATACATTATTTAAGAATTGTGGAATTAAGCTTACGTCGAAATTGCGAATAAACTCACTTCTTTTTAGGCCTTCAATAATATTGATTTCTTCAACACCCAGATAATTATTAACCTGGTCATTTAAAGCGTTTAAGTCGCTTTTAAATGCTTCAATATCTATCTGCCCCAGGTATTTGCTTTGTTCAATAATAATTGGAACAAAAACGAATATTATTCCAATAAATATCGCCAGAACCAAAATTAAGACAATAATAACGGCTAATTGATTAGGCAGTCTTAATTTATTCCGAAGAAAAATAACAATAGGTCTACCAATAAGGGCGATAACTGCCGCTACTGCAACATAAACGATCACCGATTGTACTTCCCATAAAAAATAGAGCAACAGAACGATACCAATCATGATACCTGTAGCTCTTAGAATTCCGTTTGCAAAATCATGTGCTTTCACAGCGTAAATATATTATTTCTTATGAAACTTGTTGAATCTATTGGTGATTTCGTATAACGCAATGCCAACAGACTGTGCCACATTCATACTGCTATTTTTTCCGAACATTTCTATATGGAAATGCTTTTCGCACAGGTTTAATACTTCCTGGCTAATGCCATGTCGCTCATTACCAGCAACCAGCAGTAATTTATCGTGTGTGTTTAGGTCAATTTTGTGCATAGGTTTACTGAAAGAAGTGATCTCGATGGCGAAAGATTTAAAACCTTTGTCTTTAAAATATTTAATACTTCTTATTGGGTCTTCTTCGAACTCGAAAGTTACCGTTCTATAGCTGTTTCTGGCCGTGCGTTTAAGTCGGTTACTATTAAGGTTAGGCTTACTACCACAAAATATAATTTTCTCAATTCCAAAAGCATCAGCAAGCCGGAACATACTTCCAAGGTTTGCTTCCCCAGTAATATTATCCAGCAAAAGTACAACTGGAAACTTTTGTTTTTGAAAAGTAATTTCGTTGTGAGTAAGTTGGTCCATCAATTTTCAAAAGCATATTTAAGAATATTTGCACCCATTTTTAAGGCTTTTTGGCGTACTTCTTCCGAATCATTGTGAACTTCAGGGCTTTCCCAACCGTCACCCAGATCACTTTCAAATGTGAAAAGTAAAACCAATCGATCATCTTCCATAATTCCAAAAGCCTGAGGTCTTAATGCATCATGCTCATGAATTTTAGGAAGTCCGTTTGGGAAATTAAAAGCAGTCGTAAAAATAGGATGGTTCGCGGGTAATTCCATTAAGTCTTTTTCAGGAAACAATTTTTTGATCTCTTTTCTTATATATTCATTCATACCGTAATTGTCATCAATATGAAGTAATCCGCCGCTTAAAAGATAATTTCTTAGATTTTCGATTTCATCATCACTAAAAATCACATTCCCATGTCCTGTCATGTGCACATAAGGAAATCTAAAAATATCAATACTGCCCGGCTCTACGGTTTCTGGTTTGTTTTTTATCCGGGTATTGATATTGGCATTGCAGAATTTAATAAGATTGGGCAGGGCAGTAGGGTTCGCATACCAGTCACCACCACCATTATATTTTAAAACTGCGATTTCCTGGGTATTTCCCACGCTGGATACCGCGAAAATTAAAATTAATATTAAGTATTTTAAATTTTGCATTCTTATGTTAACTGATTTACCAAAGCTACACTATGACAGGCAACAATGGCAGCAGTCTCAGTCCTTAACCTGCTGTCTCCTAAACTTACCGCTTCCCAGCCATTCTTCAAAGCTTCTTCAATTTCTCCTATACTAAAATCGCCTTCGGGGCCTATTAAGATATTTACTTTTTCCTTAGGTTTAATTTTATTCTGAAGATAGGCTTTTTCAGTTTCCTCCTCGCAATGCGCAATGAATTTAGCACCTGATATTTCTTCAGTCATAAACTCTGAAAAATTTATAGGTTCATTCAGTTTAGGCATTCTATAATGCAGGGATTGCTTCATCGCACTTTGAAGCACGCGCTCGAAACGATTTATTTTCACCACTTTTCTCTCACTATGCTCACAAATAATTGGGGTGATTTCATGCACCCCAATTTCCATGGCCTTTTCTAAAAACCACTCGTAGCGATCGTTCATTTTGGTGGGAGCTACGACCATATGTACATAAAAGGGTGGTGCAGGTTGTTTTTCTACTGTGATAACTTTCGCCAGGCATTGTCTAAGATCTGCTTTTATGATCTCAGCTTCAAAGAGAAACCCGTTGCCGTTGGTGATATTTAAAATATCCCCCTCCTGTTTACGAAGCACTTTCACTATATGCTTGCTTTCATCTCGGGGAAAAATGATTTGGGTATCCTTTTCAGAAATTTCAGGATTATAGAATAGCTGCATATTAAAATTTATATCTGGATTGGGCGGTGATGGAAAAATCTGCGAAATCTTCTTTTAAAAATTTGTGATATCCTGCAATTCCTATCATTGCCGCATTATCTGTAGTATATTCAAATTTTGGAATATAACATTTCCATCCCCATTTCTTTTCAGCATCCTTTAGTGCCTGTCTTATGCCACTATTAGCCGAAACCCCACCACCAATGGCAACCTGATTGATCCCTGTTTCTTTTACCGCTTTCTTTAGCTTGTCCATTAAAATACCAATGATGCTATATTGAATGGACGAACAAATATCCTTCAGGTTTTTTTCAATAAATTCAGGATCATTTTTAGTTTCCCGCTGCACAAAATAAAGCACGGCGGTTTTAAATCCGCTGAAGCTGAAATTTAAGCCTTCAACTTTTGGTTTGGGAAATTTAAAAGCCTTAGGATCTCCTTCCTGGGCATATTTATCTATTAAAGGTCCGCCGGGATAAGGCAGCCCAAGGATTTTAGCACTCTTATCAAAAGCTTCCCCAACTGCATCATCCAAAGTTTCTCCTATGATTTCCATTTCAAAATAATCAGAAACTTGTACTATTTGCGTATGCCCGCCACTAATGGTCATGGCCAGAAAAGGAAATACAGGTTTTTCAAAATTATCTTCTTCAATAAAATGAGCAAGGATGTGTGCCTGCATGTGATTAACCTCGATGAGGGGAATATTTAATCCCATGGATAGCGACTTGGCAAAAGAGGTGCCAACCAATAAAGAACCCATTAATCCCGGGCCTCTGGTAAAGGCAATTGCAGAAACATCTTTTTTATCGATATTTGCCCCCGCCAGTGCCTGGTGGATTACCGGGACAATATTTTGCTGATGCGCCCTGGAGGCAAGTTCGGGAACCACTCCGCCATATTGTTGATGTACTTTTTGAGTGGCAACAATATTTGAAAGGATTTTTCCGTTGCAGAGTACGGCAGCGGCTGTATCATCACAGGATGATTCTATCGCGAGAATGTTTATTTTTTGGTTTGGCATCACAAATTATTGGGCATAGAAGTTGTAAATTAGTCGCAAAGTTAAAACATAAAAACGTATCAAAAAATTATTGAAAATACTAACTAAAACGCTGGTAGCCCTCGTTTTGTTATTCATTATTTTATTGATAGTTTTTTCTATCCCTGCCGTACAAACCTCTGTGGCAAAAAGGCTTACCGACTCCCTTCGTGAAAAGAATGATGTGAATATCTCCATTGGCAGGGTTTCCCTTGGCTATTTTGGAGATATAAAACTCAACGAGGTATATGTGGAAGATCATCATAAGGATACCTTATTAACTGCTGAAGAGATACGTTCTTCCATCATTAGCTTTACCAACCTTATCAACAATTCTCCTAATTTAGTAGATACCCGGATTGAAGGATTAAATATGCAGATGAGGCGCTATAAAAATGAAGATAAAGATAATCTGGGCGTTCTTATAGAGAAGCTAAGGAAAGAGCCTACCGGTAATCCTTCCCATTTTGAATTGCGTGCTGAAAACGTTCAAATTCTCAACAGCAAATATAGTTACTTTGATGAAAACCTTGATAAAAAGGATGTGTTGGTGATAGATAACCTGAACATATATGCCAATGAACTTTTAATAAATGATGAAAATATAGATATAAATATTGGTAGTTTAAAAGGATATGAACACCGTGGAATAGAAATAGAAAACCTCTCTACTCAGTTCCATTATGACCCAAATAAGATGAACCTGGTAAATATGGAACTTCAAACCCCAGGTTCATTAATTGATGCTGATCTTTATTTTAATTATAACCTTTCAGATTTTTCCGATTTTGAGAATTTGGTTCAGGTAGAGGCAGATTTTAGAGAAAGTACTTTATCCAGTAACGATCTAAAAGCATTTTATGACGGTTTTGGAGATGACCAGTTATTAAAATTTCAAACAAAACTTACAGGAACTCTCAATGATTTTCATCTGGCCAATTTCAGGCTTCAGGGATTGGATAGAACAGAGATTTATGGTGAATTTCAGGTTAAAGGATCATTTTCAAAGCAGTCGGGAGATTTTAGTTTGAATGGAAGTTATTCAGATTTTAATACCAATTATTACGATATGGTGAATTTCCTTCCCGATGCTTTATTGAGTAAATTGCCAGAATCGCTCCGGGATTTTGGGAATGTGAACATGAAAGGAAATACGCTGGTAACCAATTCTTCCCTGGACGCAGATGTTTATTTAACCAGCCAGTTAGGTTCTGCGGAAGCCGATTTTGAGTTGCGTAACTTTAATAATTCTTCGGCATCTACTTACCAGGGAAAACTGATCTTCAAAAACTTCAATCTTGGAAGATTAATAGATAATGACCAACTTGGAAAAACCAGTTTCAATCTAAATTTTGACGGGGGCGGTTTAACCAGCGAAGATCTCAACACACAGCTAAAAGGTACTATTTCAAAATTCACATATAATAAATATACCTATTCTAATATTCGGGTAATAGGAAATCTTAGAACCCCTTTGTTCAATGGGTATTTTGTTTCTGATGACCCTAATCTGCAAATGGAATTCAACGGGCTGGCAGATTTATCTAAAGATATTAACGTTTATGATTTTGAAGCTTCTATAGAATATGCAGATCTCAGCACCTTAAATTTTGTAAATAGGGATAGCATTTCAGTTTTTAAGGGAGATGTGATCATGAACATGAAGGGAACCACCATAGATAATGCCTTTGGAAATATAATGCTCCTGAATACTTCTTATAAGAATCAAAACGATCTTTATTATTTTGATGATTTAACTGTCTCCTCCAGTTTTGAAGGCCCGGTTAGAACAATTACTATAAATTCTCCTGATGTGATCAATGGGGAAGTGACCGGTATTTTTAAACTGAATGAAGTGGGGGCACTTGTAGAAAACTCGATTGGTAGTATTTATACCAACTATCAACCGAAGACTATCACGACGAATCAGTACATGGAATTCGATTTTGATATTTATAATCAAATCGTGGAGGTTTTTTATCCTGAAATAGAACTGGCCCCAAACACCTTTATCCGAGGAAGGGTAGAATCGGACGAGTCGGAATTCCGACTGACTTTTAAATCACCCAGAATTGATCTTTTTGATAATATGGCCGAAGAGATCAACCTGCAGGTAGATAATACCAATCCTATCTATAATACTTTCTTTGAAGCTGATAGTGTAGCGACCGATTTTTATAATTTTTCTGAATTCAGTTTTATCAATGTAACGCAAAGGGATACCCTTTTTATTCGTTCAGAATTTAAAGGCGGAAAAAATAATAATGATGCCTTTAATTTGAATCTTTTCCATACGATAAATGAAAACAATAAATCGGTGGTTGGAATTCAGCAATCCGATTTAAAATTCAAGGATAAGGTTTGGTATCTAAATGAAGACAGGGATCGCAGCAATAAAATTATTTTTGACAACAATTTTAGAGATCTGCAAATAGATTCTCTGGTATTAAGCCATCAAAACGAAGAAATACGCTTAAGTGGAGAAATGAGGGATTCTACCTATAAAAATTTCAAAATGAAATTTGAGAATGTGGATATTGGTAAAATAACTCCTGAAATTGATAGTCTGGATCTTGCTGGTACTTTAAATGGTGACCTGGATCTGCTTCAGGAAGAAGGCGCCTATTATCCCAATACCAATCTTAAGATAGATTCACTAAAGGTAAACGACACCTACATGGGAAATCTTAAAATGGAGGTTGAAGGAAATACCGATCTTACCAATTATTCTGTGTATTCCGTTTTGCAAAAAGAAGGCCTGGAGTCCCTTTCAGCAATTGGTAACATTGATGTTAGCGGAAGTGAACCTGCCATAGACCTTGAATTAAACCTTAACAGGCTTAATATGTCTATTTTTACAGCGCTGGGAGCAGACGTGCTTACTGATATCAGAGGTTTTGCATCGGGTCGTGCATTCGTTACGGGTAATTATAAAAATCCCGATTTTTCGGGGAGTTTAAGATTAAACAAAGCCGGGCTTAAAATCCCATATTTAAACGTAGATCTTGATTTCCAGGATGAGGCCAGAGTTAACCTTACCAAGCAGCAATTTGTATTTGATAATATTGATATTATTGATACAAAATATAATACCAGGGGAGTTTTAGATGGTATTATTTCGCACCGTAATTTTTCAAAATGGTTTCTTGATCTCTCCCTTACTTCAGACCGACTCCTGGTACTGGATACAGAAGCAGATGAAGATGCCCTCTATTATGGAACTGCATTTATTGATGGGGAAGCAAGTATAAAAGGCCCTACAGATGAGCTTATTATTGATGTGAATGCCGCTACTGAAAGAGGCACTGTTTTTAAAATCCCTTTGAGCGATACAGAATCTGTAGGTGATAATTCGTTTATAAGATTTTTAAGCCCTGAAGAAAAAGCAGCAAGACTGGCTGGTGAAGAATTGGAATTACCAGAGGTGAAGGGAATAGAGATGATCTTCGACCTGGATATTACTAATGATGCTGAAGTAGAAGTTGTGGTAGATAAAACCAGTGGCAGTACCCTAAGAGGTCGTGGCTCCGGTAACCTTCTGCTTGAAATAAACACCAATGGTAAGTTCAATATGTGGGGCGATTTTATAGTCTATGAAGGTGTTTATAACTTTAAGTATGCCGGTCTGGTTCAAAAAGTTTTTACGGTTGAATCTGGTGGTAGTATCAATTGGGATGGCGATCCTACAGATGCCCAATTAGATGTAAGTGCTATTTATTCCTTAAATGCAAATCCCGCGGTCTTGCTGGAAAACCCATCTGTTAATAGAAAAATCCCCGTGGAAGTGGTAATCAACCTTCAGGGACAAATTGAACAGCCGGACATTGGTTTTGAAATAGATTTTCCTAATGCCAGTTCTACAGTAAAATCAGAGTTACAATATAGAATCGATGACCGTGCAACTACCGAGTTGCAGGCACTATTTCTAGTTACCCAGGGTACCTTTTATAGTGAGTTTGGTCTTCGGGGAGCTGCAATTTATGGAACACTTGCTGAACGTGCCTCGAGTATCGTTAATGATATCTTTGCAGATGATGATGGTAAATTTCAGGTTGGGGTGAATTATGTGCAGGGGGATCGTACTCCAGATCAACAAACCGTAGATAGGTTTGGGTTAACCCTTTCTACCCAGATTTCAGACCGGGTGATTATTAATGGTCAGGTAGGAGTTCCTATAGGCGGGGTAACAGAATCGGTGATTATTGGAGACCTGGAAATAGAATTTTTACTGAATGAAGATGGAACACTTCGAGCTAAGGTATTTAATAGGGAAAATAATATTCAGTTTATAGGGGAGGAGATAGGTTTTACGCAGGGGGTAGGATTATCTTACAACGTAGATTTTAATACCTTCAAAGAATTGATCCGAAAGATTGCCAATACCGAGATTGCTAAATCTAATTCAGAAGAAGAAGAAGAAGAAGAAGAAAGAAAGGAATCAGCAAAATCACTTGCGCCAGATTATATAAACTTTCCTGAAGCAGATGAGAATTGAAAGTTTATTATTCGATTAATTTTCTTTCTAATCTTTCCCTATATTTTTGGGGTAAACAGGGATACATACTTGCTTCCTGAAATATAGTTTGTAGATTTAAATTTCAATAAGATTTTTTATGAGTAACAAAATAAGACGAATAGGAGTAATGACTTCTGGAGGTGATGCTCCCGGGATGAATGCCGCAATAAGGGCAGTAGTAAGGACCTGTGCTTATTATCATACAGATTGCGTAGGATATTACCAGGGATTTCAGGGAATGATCAACGGGAATTCTATAAATATGAATGCCAGAAGTGTTCGTAATATTGTGAATCAGGGAGGAACTATTTTACAATCTGCACGTTCAAAAGAATTTCTCACTGAAGAGGGAAGGGCGAAAGCCGCTAAAAATTTGAAAGCAGCAAATGTAGATGCCATGATCCTTATTGGTGGAGATGGTACCTTTCGAGGGGGGCAGGTATTGAGCCAGGAACATGGGATTCCTGTAATTGGCGTACCCGGGACCATAGATAATGACATCTATGGCACTCACTATACGATAGGTTACGATACAGCTTTAAATACGGTGGTGGAAGCCATTGATAAAATAAGGGATACGGCAAGTTCCCATAACAGGTTGTTTTTTGTGGAAGTGATGGGTCGTGATGCTGGTTTTATTGCGCTGAATAGCGGTATTGGTGCAGGTGCTGAAGAAATTCTTATTCCCGAAGAAAATCTCGGATTAGAAAGATTATTAGATTCTCTGGAAAGAAGTAGAAGAGCAGGAAAAACTTCCAGTATCGTAGTCGTTTCTGAAGGTGATAAGATTGGGAAAAATGTTTTTCAGCTCGCTGAATATGTTAAGAAGAACCTTCCTTATTACGATGCCAGAGTTACGGTGTTGGGACATATACAAAGAGGGGGAAGACCCAGTTGCTTTGATCGGGTATTGGCAAGCCGACTTTCGGTTAAAGCGGTGGAATTACTATTAGATGGTAAAAAAGACCTTATGGTAGGAATGCTGAACAATGAAATGGAGTCCTGTAGCCTTGACCAGGCTTTAAAAGGAAAGCATAACATAAACAAAGATCTACTAAGAATTTCTGAAATATTATCTACCTAATAGGATAGGAACCAAAATTTCCGATATCTACATATATAAAAATTTACGAATTGCATCGGGACAATAAAAAGAATAAATAAAAACAGATGAAAACGATCGCTATTATCGCCCACGATGGGAAAAAGCCTGAAATGGTCCAGTTTCTTAATGAGAACCGCGAGACACTTCAATCTAAACAATTAAAAATCATTGCCACTGGAACCACAGGAGCCAAAACTGAGGCTGCAGGGTATGAGGTAGAAAAGTTGCTTTCCGGCCCTTTGGGAGGTGATGCTCAGATAGCCGCCAGGATTGCTGAAGGCTTGGTAGATATGGTTATTTTTTTCAGGGATCCGTTGGATAAGCACCCGCATGAGCCAGATATCTTTATGTTAATGCGGTTATGTGATGTGCATAATGTTCCTTTAGCAACCAATCCTGCAACAGCCAGATTGCTGATTAAAGGTTTGGCTTAACTAGAATTTCACCGCAATTGCACTAATCTCCACATTTACAAATTTTGGAAGGTTTGCTACTTCTAAAGTTTCGCGTGCCGGGGCATTATCTGCATTGAAATAACGGGAATAAACCTCATTAATCTTTCCGAAGTTATTCATATCACTAATAAAAATAGAGGTTTTTACTACATGGTTAAGGTTTAACCCGGCTTCTTTTAGAATAGCTTTTAAATTTTCTAAAACCAGTACAGTCTCCTCTTCAAGATCATCAATTTTTAATTCACCGCTTCCAGGGTCTAATGCGATCTGTCCAGAAATGTATAGCGTATTCCCCGCCAATATCGCCTGATTATATGGCCCGATAGGTGCAGGCGCATTCTCTGTTTTTACAACTTTTTTCATTTTAATTGATTTAGAAATTTTTTAAAGAAAACTTTTTCTGTCCTTATTCTTATTAAGAAATAGTAATTTACTCAAAACTCACTACAACCTCCTATCTGGAGCTCTTCGTTTATCGTATTTAATATCGCTCAGGATACTGGATTTAATTCTGATTAAAAAATTCCAGGATCTTCTAGGGCCAAAGGGTACCCAGCTGAAGCTCATCGTAAAACTGTCTAAATCTCTCTGAAATCTAAACTGCGTAGGGGTCACACCATTGTTCACAATATCGTATCCCGAACTAACCCCCACCTGCCATTTAGGGGCAAGCTCTACATTTCCGTTGAACATGATGGAATGAGCTGAAATTTCACTTTGTCTGGTTCTGTTCGAATAATTCATTGAATAGGCCAGTCGAACATCCCAGGGAATTGTGTAATTATACCATTCACTTTCATTTTCTTCTTCATCTCCCTCAAATGGTTCATCTTCAAATAAATCCCCATCCAGCCCCATTCCTTTGCCAAATAGATCATCTGGCCTACCTCCATTTCTATAAGTTTCGTTGTCCATCTCATCGGTATCTTCTTCATTCTTACCTTCAAAATCTTTATTCGAGAAGGAATATCCAAAATTAACACTACCGCTTGTAAGCCTGAAAAGACTCCCTCCGTTTTCAATATTCAGTTTATCAATCCTTCTATTGTTATTATCCAAAGCATAAGGATCCAGGCTACCACCAAAATTTATATCTAATTTTTTTTGAATAATGGGAATGGAACCTCTTACAGAGATAGGGGATAATTTAAGAGAATCCCCGGCAAGATTATAGCTGGTACTAAGGCTAAAATTATTTAAGAGCGTTATCTTCTTAGGTTCTGTTGCAGTACTGTCCTTATCTCTCACTTTTGCCTCAAAAGTATTACTGAGGCTAAATCCAAGAGCACTGGAAAAAGTTCTTCCGGGCGCACCATAGAGTGTGCCGTCAAATCTTGAATAATCCACAAGTTCTATCTGGTTCTCGTCTAAAGGATCAGGTACTCCATACGAATCATAAAACTGATCAAAAGCAGGATTAATATTATAACTTACAGAAGGACGCATTACATGTCTAATCGCTTGTATTTTCTTATCCTTTCCAAAATTCTTTAAACCATATACGGTAGTACCTATACTCGCATTAAAATTATAGGTTCTGTAAGAATCAAATCCGCTAATCGTGTCAATCACCACCTCGTCTAAAGTAGGATCAAAGCTCCTTTCGAAGGTTTTAGAAACCCAGGTCTCTTCATAACTGGTTCCTGTACTAACACTTAAGAATTTAAAGATTTTAAAATTGGTAGAAATAGGAATAGAATGTTGAGCGCCCAACCTGGCAGCATCAAACATTTCAGGTTTGAAAAATAGGGAGTCAACAGTATTTATTTGATTTTCTCCTCTTAAACTGTATTGTAAATTAATATTTTCAATTATTCCATTCTTGGCTCCTCCCTGAGGTGCAAACGGATAAATTCGAGACATACTTAACTGTAGGGTAGGTAGGCTAAGGTTTACGTCACCTGTCCTTGTATTTTGAGAGTGTCTAGCGGCAAGACTAAGGTTTACCTGAGGTTCTCCTGCAAAGGTCTTGCTATATGAAACCGAGGAACTTAAGGTGTTGTTTAAATAATTTCCCTGATTAGCCTGATTTATCGATTCCTGATAATATTCACTACTCCCCAGGTTTACAGAGGCTGAAAATCTCGAAGTTGGATTGGCTTTAGCATCCTGACTATGGGACCATTGAATATTATAACTTGAACGTTCACTAAAATCTGGAAACCCACGCTGGCTATTAAAAAGTTTTTCATATCGTATCCTGGCATTCCCTCTATATTTGTATCGGTTGGCATAATTAGAAGAAAATTCCAAAGTATAAGAACCATTGGTGTAATAACTACCCAGGGTTAATAGATCTACATAATCACTAATCGCGAAATAATAACCGCCATTTTGTAGATTATAACCAAATTGACTGTCCCCAAAAGACGGGATAATGAAACCTGAAGTTTCTTCATCTGTCAGCGGGAAATAACCAAAAGGCAAACCAAGCGGAGTGGGTACATCTGCGATATACATATTTACCAGACCGGATACGATCTTCTTATCCGGAACAAATTTTATCCTTCGGGCATAAAAGAAATAATCGGGATCATCTACATCTTCAGAGGTGGTAAAACGTACGTTTTTCATAAAATACACCGAGTCATTCTCCCGTTTGGTCACCATTCCCTTAACATTAAACTCAGATTCCTGGGTGCGGGAATTATATACCAGTGCTCTCTGCGTGTCAAAATTGAATCTAATGGAGTCGGGTTCTACTGTTCGTTGAGCCTGAGTAAAGATGGGAGCCTGTGAATAGGTGTCTGTAGAATCAGGGATTCCATAGGCGTAGACCTCATTCTTCGCATTATCAATAATAATGAGTCCCGCTTCTATAGTCATATCACCATAAATGATTTTGGCTTCATTATACAGGTACATTTTATTTTCCTTGGGACTCAGTCTCATATAATCTTTAGCGGTATAGTCAACAATATCAGTTAAAAATTGTGGTCTTCTAAGGCTGTCTGTTTTCACAGTATCCTGTAATTGCAATTGCTGGGATATTTCCTGTGCATTTATGGCAGGGGCTATGGTATCCTTTTCCGCGGGCACAGGAATAGATGAAGTTTCGACCTCCTGCGGGTATAAAACGTGGGAAAAGAGCAGCATGAAAACTAAGCAAAAAAGACTATTCGGGATATTTGTTTGCAATGCTTTAAGTGCTATTTTTGTACAGATTGGCTTGCTTTTTGCAAATTCAAAATTACATATATTTTTTAAGCTGAGTTTTGAGAGTGCAGCAAAAATATCAATTAAAATATTCACCACACATAAGCGTTAGCTTTTTATGAGAACGAACTTACTTAAACTTTTCGTATTCACAATTATCTTATTCAGTCTTTCCAGTACCGGTTTTTCCGCAGAAGTCCCACCGGGAAAAGAAGAATTTGTAGTGGTTTTAGATGCAGGCCATGGAGGTAAGGATCCTGGTAACATGGGTAATGGATTTAAAGAAAAGGATATTGCTTTGAGTATTATCCTGAAAATAGGAAAAGCCCTGGAAAAGTATGACGGAGTAAAAGTTGTCTATACCCGAAAAACAGATGTATTCGTAGAACTTTTTGAAAGAGGAAGGATTGCAAACGAAGCAAATGCAGATCTTTTTGTATCTGTCCATTGTAACTCTCATAATTCACAGGCTTCGGGAACCGAAACTTTTGTTCTTGGACTCAACAGGAATGAAACAAATTTTGAAGTGGCCAAGAAGGAAAATTCGGTAATCTACCTGGAAGAGAACTACGAGGTTAAATATGAAGGTTACGATCCCAACTCACCAGAGTCTTTTATAGGACTCACTATTATGCAGGAAGAATACCTGGATCAAAGTATCCTCCTGGCAGATATGGTACAAAAAGAGTTTACCAATGATCTTAAAAGAAAGAATAGGGGGGTAAAGCAAATGGGATTGATAGTTTTGCATCAAACTTACATGCCCAGTGTACTGGTAGAAACAGGTTTTTTAACCAACAATCAGGAAGGGCCCTATTTGAACAGTAATAGAGGTCAGGAAGATATGGCCAGGGCGATCACCGCTGCCATTATAGAATATAGCCATACTATTAACCTTAATCTTCTGGAAAGTATTGCAAAGAGCCATCCTTTAAGTAATAATGAAACAGCCCACAAACCAACTTCTCAAATTTATGAGGACGTGTTATTTAGGATTCAGTTAGCGGCTGGTTCAAAAAAAATAGATCCCAAACCCTATAATTTTAAAGGCCTCAATAACGTAGACCGGGCTAAAGAAGGAAAATTATACAAGTACTATTATGGAGAAACCTCTGATTATTTGAAAATACAGCAGTTACATCAGGATGCTATAAAGAAAGGATATTCAACAAGTTATATAGTTGCTTTTAAGGATGATCAAAAAATAACGGTTAATGACGCGTTAAAATCTAAGCTTAAATAGAACGGCTTTTCTATTTTTATTTCTAAATTTGTGCGTATTCATTAAAAAAATTGCTTTTGAAATATTCCAGAGAGGTCAAGACTGCCTTATTAGCTATTACTGCTATAGTTATTTTAATTTTCGGGTATAGTTTTCTGAAGGGGGAAAATCTGCTGGATAACAGTCGAACCTTCTATGCAGTCTATGAGGATGTTGAGGGATTATCCCCATCTTCAGAAGTCACTATTAATGGACTTAAAGTTGGGCAGATTACAGGAATAGACTTTCTGAATAATTCGGGAGACCTAATCGTAAGCTTTACGATAAAAAAAGATTTTCAATTTTCTAAAAATAGCCGGGCTCAGATATATGGAGGAAGTATTATTGGCGGGAAATCTTTAGCCATTGTACCGGAATATGATGCTAAAGTTGGAATGGCGAAATCTGGGGATACACTTCCAGGCGATAAGGAGGAAGGTATCATGGAGCTGGTCAATGACAGGCTTACACCGCTCCAAAATAAACTGGAAGGAACTATCGTAAGTGCCGATTCCATGTTAACCGCAATTTCAGAAATTTTAGATGATTCTACCAGAAATAACATTAGAGGTACTTTTAAAAATCTTGATGCTACGGTTTCTTCCTTTAAGATAACCGCTAACGAACTACAGGGGCTGGTTCAGGGTAATTCTGAAAAACTGGACAGGACTTTTACCAATCTTGATGAAATGTCTACCAATTTCAATAAGTTTTCAGATACGCTTACCAATA
The DNA here is from genome assembly GCF_029937855.1 of Christiangramia sp. Lineage (GTDB taxonomy): Bacteria > Bacteroidota > Bacteroidia > Flavobacteriales > Flavobacteriaceae > Christiangramia. The sequence goes on along the minus strand of NZ_JAPYPC010000014.1, from coordinate 49,239 downwards.
TGAATATTAACAAGATCACCAACGATCTTGAAAAGGTAATTGCAGACTTTGAGGCAGTTTCAGATAAACTAAATAATGGAGAAGGAACTGCTGCGAAACTTATTAATGATGACGCCGTTTATAATAATCTGGATAGGGCCACCAAACAACTTGAAGAATTATTACAGGATATCAAGTTGAATCCTAAACGATATGTTCATTTTTCCGTATTTGGTAAAAATCCGGGTCCATATGACGAGCCGAAAGATTCTCTAAAATAACCAACCATGCAAATTGCTGCCCAAATCCTTTTCGTAATTGCCCTCGTGGCAGGAATTGGTTTTTTCGCCAGGAACATTAGACGAGTAATTCGAAATATAAAACTTGGGAAAGAAGTTGATCGTTCAGATAATCCCGGGGAACGCTTCGGCAAAATGGCGAGAATAGCCTTGGGTCAAAGCAAAATGGTAAAAAGGCCTATTGCAGGAATTCTTCATATTATCGTTTACATTGGTTTTATTATCATCAATATTGAAGTCCTTGAAATCATTATTGACGGGATTTTTGGTACCCACCGAATTTTCTCTTTTATGGGAGGCTTCTATAATATCCTTATTGCCAGCTTTGAAATACTCGCCTTATTAGTTTTTGTAGGAGTGGTTATTTTTTGGATAAGACGAAATATAAATAATATTCGAAGATTTTTAGCCAGGGAATTAAAGGGATGGCCTAAAAATGATGCCAATTATATCCTTTATTTTGAAATGGTACTGATGATCCTGTTTCTTACCATGAATGCGGCCGATTACCAATTGCAATTAAACGGTGCAGATCACTATGCTTCAGAAGCAGGAATTATGGGAAGCTTTCCTGTGAGTCAGTTTTTGTTGCCGCTGCTGGATGGTTTCAGCAATGCAACATTAATCATTATTGAAAGAACCGCCTGGTGGTTACATATTTTAGGAATCTTATTTTTCCTAAATTATCTTTACTATTCCAAACATCTGCATATTATCCTTGCCTTTCCAAATGTTTATTTGTCAAAATTAACACCACAGGGAAAATTTGATAATCTGGAATCTGTTAAAAAAGAAGTAGAGCTCATGATGGATCCAAATGCTGATCCTTTTGCGGCTCCGGCTGAAGGGGAAGACGAAGGCGAACCTGAAAAATTTGGAGCTTCAGATATATTTGATCTAAACCAGGTACAGTTATTAAATGCATATACCTGTACTGAATGTGGGCGGTGTACCTCTGAATGCCCTGCTAATCAGACAGGAAAAAAACTATCTCCTCGAAAGATTATGATGGATACCCGCGATAGGGTTGAGGAGGTAGGAGAACTCATTAATAAGAATGGGAAATTTGAAGATGATGGCAAGAAATTGCTGGATGATTATATTTTAAGAGAAGAACTATGGGCCTGTACTACCTGTAATGCATGTGTAGAAGCTTGTCCCGTAGGGATAGATCCTCTGTCTATCATTGTAGATATGAGAAGATACCTGGTAATGGAAGAAAGTGCCGCACCAAACGAATTGGCCATTGCGATGACCAATATCGAAAATAACGGAGCTCCATGGCCTTATAATCAGATGGATCGTTTGAACTGGGCACAGGAAAAAAATTAAGAATTAAAGAATAAGATAAAGATCAACAATATGGCAGAAGCACTAAAGGTTCCTACAATGGCCGAATATATGGCGGAAGGTAAAAAGCCCGAAGTCTTATTCTGGGTTGGTTGCTCCGGAAGTTTTGATGATCGAGCTAAAAAGATCAGTAAGGCTTTTGTAAAGTTACTTCATAAAGCCGGAGTAGATTTTGCTGTTTTAGGAACTGAAGAAAGCTGTACAGGTGACCCTGCAAAAAGGGCCGGAAATGAATTTCTGTTTCAAATGCAGGCAGCCACTAACATTGAAGTCCTCAATGGATACGAAATAAAAAAAGTGGTTACCGCGTGTCCACACTGTTTTAATACCATAAAGAATGAATATCCTGCTTTAGGTGGGAATTACGAAGTGATGCACCATACTCAATTTTTGAAAGCGCTTTTGAACGAAGGCAGATTAAAAGTTGAAGGCGGGAAATTTAAGGGTAAGAAAATCACATTTCACGATCCGTGCTATTTAGGTCGTGCAAATAATGAATATGAAGCACCACGGGATCTATTAAGAAAACTTGAAGTAGAGCTTGTGGAGATGCGTAAATGCAAAAAAGACGGTCTATGTTGCGGTGCTGGTGGCGGACAGATGTTTAAAGAGCCGGAACCGGGAAATAAAGATGTAAATATTGAAAGAACGGAGCAGGCACTAGAAGTAAAGCCTGAAATTATTGCTGCGGGTTGTCCTTTCTGCAATACGATGATGACAGACGGTGTGAAAAACAAGGAGAAAGAAGACAGTGTGGCGGTAATGGACGTTGCTGAAATGATCGCCAGCGCAGAAGATCTCTAGATGAAATTCTAAAAGTTAAATCCCGGTACTATATTTGACCTGAAGGCTAAATAAATTAGATTTGTAACAACTCAATTTTAGCCCTTATGTTAGTACCCTTTGAAAGCCTGCCCGATAGTTCCCGAGTGTGGATTTATCAGGCAAACAGGTCTTTTACAGAAGAAGAAATTCAGGAAATTTCAAATAAGTTAGATATCTTCATCGAGAAGTGGACCGCCCATGGAGCCGATCTAAAAGCTTCTTACGATATAAAATACAGGCGTTTTATCACGATAGGTCTGGATCAGCAGTTAAATGCTGCTTCTGGATGCTCTATAGATGCTTCCGTTCAATTTATTCAACAATTAGAGAAAGATTATAACGTTGATCTTTTAGATAAGATGAATGTATCTTATAAGCAGGGAGAATTTGTCGCATATAAAAGCCTTACCGATTTTAGGAAAATGGCCAAAGAAAAGGCGGTGTCACCAAACACGATCGTTTTTAATAATCTTGTAAATAATAAAGCCGAATACCTTTCAGACTGGGAAGTTCCGGCATCTGAAAGCTGGCATAAACGTTTTCTGAATTAATGAAGTTGAAGCAAGCCCAAAGGTTTTACGCATTTTTATTTTTCTTACTTATCTCCTTTTCAGGAATTTCACAGACTAAAAATCCATTGTTTGCAGAAGATTATCTTCAGCAAAAAAAATGGGTAGATAGTGTGTATG
>NZ_JAPYPC010000014.1:0-46087 GCF_029937855.1 Christiangramia sp. | reverse complement strand
GTGTGTATGATTCCATGAACTTAAAGGAAAAAGTAGGACAGTTATTTATGGCCAGTATCTGGTCCAGGAATGAGAACGAAGCTGATAGTATTCGAAAACAGATCAGGGAAAATCATATTGGGGGACTTATTTTCTCTAAAGGTGGCCCGGTAAGGCAGGCGCAGCTTACCAATGAATTTCAAAAAATGTCTAAAATACCACTTCTTGTGGGTATGGATGCAGAGTGGGGTCTTGCCATGAGGCTTGACAGTACTTTTGCTTTACCCTGGAATATGACGCTGGGTGCCATTCAGGATAATAAATTAATAGAGGAGGCAGGTGCTGCCATATCCCGGCATACTAAAAGACTCGGAGTGCATTTTAACTTTGCCCCGGTAGTGGATATTAACACCAATCCCGATAATCCCATTATTGGCAACAGATCATTTGGCGAGGATAAAATAAATGTCACAGAAAAAGCACTGGCTTTTATGAATGGGATGCACAGGGAAGGGGTGCTTAGCAGTGCAAAACATTTTCCGGGACATGGTGATACAGATTCCGATTCGCATAAAACCTTACCAACAATAAATTTTTCTGCGGAAAGAATTAACGAAGTTGAGCTCCATCCTTACCGGGAACTTATCCCAAAGGGTCTAAGCAGTGTTATGGTTGCACATTTAAATGTCCCCACCTTGGAATCAAAAGACGGAAAACCTGCATCGCTTTCCAAAAGCATTATCACTGATATTCTCAAAAAAAATATGGGCTTTAATGGACTTATTTTTACTGATGCCCTGGATATGAAGGGCGTGTCTAAAAATAAAGAGCCAGGTGAAGTAGACCTGGATGCTTTTATGGCAGGAAATGATGTGTTGCTTATGAGTGAAGATATTGGAAAAGCAGCGGCCAGTATTATAGAGGCGGTAAATTCTGGGCAGGTTTCAGAAGAAAGATTGCAGCTTTCAGTAAAGAAGATACTTTATGCAAAATATAAGGTAGGTTTAAATAATTTCCAGCCGATTACTACTAATTTTCTTATAGAAGAATTATATACCTCAAGAGATGAGGCTTTATTAGGTGAGCTTTATGAAAATGCAACAACTCTTATAAAAAATAATAAAGCAGTTGTTCCTGTAAAAAATCTGGAAAAGCAGAAAATAGCCTATGTCAATTTTGGTGATGATGACGGAAGTCCGTTTTTGAACCAGATGAAAAAATATGCTGAAATTGATTGGGTAAAAGCAGCTAAGTTGCCGGATTTGCTTGAGAAATTGGAGGCTTACAACTATGTGGTGATTGGCTTTCATAAATCGAATAAAAGTCCCTGGGCTTCTTATAAGTTTTCTGATAAGGAGTTGGTTTGGTTGCATGAAATAGCCAGAAAAAATAAAACGGTATTATCACTGTTTTCCAGACCCTATGCACTTAATGAGGTAAAGAGCTTTGCCAATCTGGAGGGGATTATTATAGGATATCAAAATCATCCTGTTGCCCAGGAAAAAGTTGCTCAGGTGTTGTTTGGGGCTTTAAATGCCAGGGGTAGGCTTCCGGTAAGTATTAAGAGTGAATTCCCTGTAAACACTGGTTTCAATACAAAAAACCTGAAAAGACTGGCTTACGGTACCCCGGAAAGTGTGGGAATGAATTCAGCAAAACTGAAGAAGATAGATAGTATTATAAAAAATGCCATAGATAAAAAGATGACTCCTGGAGCTCAAATTCTGGTAGCGAGAAAAGGAAAGGTATTCTATCAAAAGAGTTTTGGATATCAAACCTATGAAAAAGAATTGCCGGTGAGCGATACTACGGTTTATGATCTGGCCTCATTAACTAAGATTCTTGCTACTCTGCCCTTGGTCATGGAATTGGATGAAAAAGGAGTTTTAGGTTTTGATACTACATTGGGAGAGCTTTTCCCTTCCTTTAAAGGCTCAAATAAACAGAATATCAGGTTACAGGATATGTTGATGCATTATGCCAGATTGCAGGCCTGGATCCCTTTTTACATTTCAACTATAGATCCAAGAACCAAAAAAGTTTCTAACTCTTATTATAGTGAGGTTCCGTCAGAATTATTTAATGCTCAGGTAGCAGATAAGATGTTTATTAGAAAAGATATTGGCGATACCATTGTGAATACCATCAGAAATAGTGACCTGGAGAGACGATTGGCTTATAAATACAGTGATCTTCCCTATTATCTCTTAAAATATTACCTGGAAGCGTATTATGATTCTTCTATGCAAAATATTACACAGGAACACCTTTATCAGCGCCTGGGTGCAAATTATACCGGGTATTTGCCAAGAACGAGATTTGATAGTTTACAAATAGCGCCTACCGAGAATGACCAATTATGGAGAAGGCAGGTGGTAAGAGGTTATGTTCATGACCAGGGAGCTGCCATGCAAGGGGGTATTGGCGGTCATGCAGGCCTTTTTAGTACCGCCAATGATGTTGCCAAGATCATGCAAACCTATTTAAACGGCGGTTCTTATGGAGGAGAGAAATTTCTGAATGAAGAAACTATAGATAAGTATAATACTTGTTATTATTGTGAAGATGATGTAAGGCGAGGTGTGGGCTTCGACAAACCACAACTAAAGCAAGTGGGGCCTACCTGTAATTGTGTTTCCATGTCCAGCTTTGGGCATAGCGGCTTTACAGGAACCTTAGCCTGGGCAGATCCGGAGGAAGAAATTGTTTATGTATTTTTGTCTAACCGAACATATCCAGATTCGAATAACAGAAAACTTATTCGGGAAGATATACGCTCTGAGATCCAGAAAGTGATTTACGAATCTATAGATTTTTAACTGATGAAAATTGCCATTGTTTGTTATCCTACCTTTGGAGGTAGCGGGGTTGTAGCTACTGAATTGGGCCTGGCTCTGTCTCGAAGAGGTCATGAAGTTCATTTTATAACCTATAAACAACCGGTGAGACTGGAAACTATTTCCAGTCATATTAGATTTCACGAGGTTAATGTTCCTGAATATCCATTATTCCACTATCAGCCATACGAGCTGGCTTTAAGCAGTAAATTGGTAAATGTGGTTAAGAATTACGGGATCGAGGTTCTACACGTTCATTACGCTATCCCTCACGCTTATGCCGGTTATATGGCGAAAAAAATGCTGGAAGAAGAAGGTGTTTATATTCCTATGGTCACCACTCTTCATGGTACCGATATTACGCTGGTAGGTAATCATCCTTTTTATAAACCTGCAGTTACTTTCAGCATTAATAATAGTGATATAGTGACTTCAGTTTCTGAAAGTTTGAAGGAGGACACTTTGAAGTTTTTTGATATCCGAAAGAAAATAGAAGTGATTCCTAATTTCATTGATGTTTCGAAATTCAAACAGAAGATTTTTACCGATTGTCAGAGGGAGTTAATGGCACATGATGACGAAAGGATCATTACCCATGTGAGTAACTTCAGAAAAGTAAAACGGGTTGAAGATGTAGTAAGAATATTTTTTGAAATTCAGAAGAATGTAAAAGCAAGATTGATGATGGTGGGTGAAGGACCCGAGAGAGAAAATGCTGAAAAGCTGGTACGTGAATTAGATATAACCGATAGGGTGTTGTTCCTTGGCCAGAGTAATGAGATAGATAAAATTTTATGTTTTTCAGATCTATTCCTTTTGCCTTCTGAAACAGAAAGTTTTGGTTTGGCTGCCCTTGAAGCTATGGTTCAATCAGTGCCTGTAATATCTTCAAATACAGGTGGTTTGCCTGAAGTGAATGTCAATGATTTTTCAGGCTTTTTACATGAAGTGGGAGATATTAATGGAATGGCCAAAAGTGCCGTTTTTATACTGCAGGATATTTCAGTATTAAATAAATTTAAAGAACAGGCCAGAGAAGCGGCTGAACGATTTGATATTAATCAAATTGTTCCCATGTATGAAGAGTTGTATGAAAAAGCTTTAATTCAGGCATAAAAAAAGTGGAGAAATTCATCCCCACCTTCTTCTTTCTTAAACCTATCTAAGAAAATCTAAAATTGATATCTAATTCCCAAAGCTATATCCGGGCTAAAGTCGTTGTAGTCATGAAAATCTGAAAATCCTATTTCCGGTCTAAAATCCAACGACAATAACAACGGAAAGTCAAAATTATACTCGATTCCAATATCCCCTGCGATTAGAGCAAAAATTCCATCGTCATCTCCATGATCATGATTATGATTGTGATCGTAATTGCCCAACCCGGCTCCCGCACCAGCATACCAGTTAAAGCCGCCTTCGATGTTCCACACCCATTGATAAAGACCTACTAATTTAATGGCATCATAATGACTATCATTTCTCCAGCCAAGATCAAATTCCAGTCGGTTATTGTTTCCTCCAGTGGCTCTCTGATAAGATATTTCAGCCCCATAACCATTACCTCCGCCAATTCGCAGGCCAAGTGCATTCTGTGAAATATTCTGCGCCTTTAGATCACTAAAGAAAACAGCACCAATAGTGAAAGCTACTAAAACTACTAATTTTTTCATATTCGATTTTTTTGTTTGATTGGTAACAAATTTATGTTGATTCCCGTTATAACAACGTCTATAGTCGCAAATGTATTGTTAATATTATTTAAAAAACTGTTAAGCTGACTAAGGGAAAACTTTTAAATTTGAGTATGAAATTAGAGAAAAACTTAAAAGATCTTTCAGGTCTGCTGTCTGGTAGTTTATTTTACGATGAATTATGGAAAAGTATTTATGCTACTGATGCTTCAGTTTATCGCGAAATACCTTTAGCGGTATGTTATCCGAAAAACGAAAAGGACCTGGTTGAACTTATATCTTTTGCCAGGAAGCATAAGACTTCTCTAGTTCCCAGAACAGCAGGCACCTCGCTTGCAGGCCAATGCACCGGGAACGGTATCGTGGTGGATGTTTCTAAGCATTTTACTGATATTATTAAAGTGGAACCCAGGCATAAAAGGGTTATTGTTCAGCCCGGGGTAATTCGCGATGATCTTAACAGGCAATTAGAAAGACATGGTTTGTTTTTTGGCCCTAATACATCAACTTCTAATCGTTGCATGATTGGAGGAATGGTAGGAAATAATTCCAGTGGGACCACCTCTATAAAATATGGAACTACCCGGGATAAGCTAATAGCCTTAAAAGTTTTATTGAGCGATGGAACCAAGGCTGAATTTAAAGATCTTACTTCAGCTGAATTTGAACAAAAATTAAAACTTAATAACCTTGAAGGGCAGCTATATCGTTCAATTTATAAGCATCTAAAAGACAAAGATAATCAGGCGGAAATAACAAGTAATTATCCACCAGCAGAATTGCATAGGAGAAATACGGGTTATGCCATCGATGAATTGTTGAATACAGAAGTATTTGATAGAAGCCAGGAAAAATTCAATTTCAGTAAACTTATGGCCGGAAGTGAAGGTACACTGGCTTTTATTACCGAAATAACCTTACAGCTTGATGAATTGCCGCCTAAGCATACTGCAATGGTCGCGGCACATTATTCCTGTGTAGACGCCTGTATGCAGGCCGTAGTTCCTGCAATGAGACATTCCTTATTTACCTGTGAGATGATGGATAAGGTAATCCTGGACTGTACTAAAGAGAGTTTAAAATACAGGGACAACCGTTTTTTTATAGAAGGAGATCCATTAGGGATTTTAATGCTGGAATTGAGAAGCGATTCTGAAGAAGAATTGCAGCATCAGGTAAAAGAATTGCTTCAAACCCTACAATCATCAAATTTGGGATATGCCTTTCCTGTACTTTATGATGAGCAAATAGAACAGGCTCTGGAACTAAGGAAAGCAGGCCTGGGTTTGCTTGGTAACCTGAAAGGAGACAAAAAAGCAGTAGCCTGTATAGAAGATACCGCTGTCGCATTACCGGTCTTAGCCGATTATATTTCAGATTTTAGCAAGATCATGAATTCCTACGATCAGCAGGCTGTTTATTATGCCCATGCCGGTGCAGGGGAAATTCATCTAAGGCCTATTCTGAACTTAAAAAAATCTGAAGATGTAAAGTTATTCAGAAATATTACCAGAGAGGTCGCAGAATTAGTAAAAAAATACAACGGTTCTTTAAGTGGAGAGCATGGCGACGGTAGAGTAAGAGCAGAGTTTATTGAATTGATGTTCGGTAAAAAGATATATAAACTTTTACAGGAGGTGAAATTAACCTTTGATCCCCAGAATATTTTTAATCCGGGAAAAATTGTGGATGCACCACCCATGGATGTTTCTTTGCGTTATGTGCCAGACAGAGTGGAGCCGCAGATAGAAACTCTTATGGATTTTTCTGAAGCCGATGGGTTTCTGAGGCTGGCGGAAAAATGTAACGGAAGTGGTGACTGCCGTAAATCTGTGGAAGCCGGCGGAACCATGTGTCCTAGTTATCGTGCTACCAAAGATGAAAAAGATACTACCAGGGCAAGGGCGAATGCTTTGAGGGAATTTTTAACAAACTCCGATAAATCTAACCGTTTTGACCATCCTGAGCTAAAGGAAGTACTGGATCTCTGTATAAGTTGTAAAGGCTGTAAAAGCGAATGTCCTTCTAATGTAGATATGGCAGCATTAAAAACCGAATTCCTGCATCAATATCATAAATCTAACAAACCAGGATTTCGTGACAAAGCATTTGCCAATATTACCCAACAAAACGAAAGAGCTTCCAAACTTCCTGGGATTTCCCGCTTTGTCATGTCCAACAAATTGACTTCAGGTATTTTAAAGAAAGTTTTAGGCGTTGCTAAAGAACGGGACTTACCTGTTGTAGCCAAACAAACCTTAAAACAATATTATCATAAAAATAAAGAGAAATTTCAGGTAAAAAATCCTTTAAAAACACTGTATCTGTTCAATGATGAATTTACCAATTATCTCGATGTGCAGGTAGGGAAGGACGCATTGAATCTGTTGGCAAAACTTAGGTATCAGGTTTTAATAATAGATCATCCCGAAAGTGGAAGAAGTCAGATATCTAAAGGTTTTCTTTCAAAAGCAAAGCAACTCGCTAATGCTAATGTTGATATTTTTAAAGAATTGATTACAGAGGAAATTCCTTTAATAGGGATAGAACCTTCAGCAATTTTAACTTTTAGAGATGAGTATTTAAGATTAGCAGATGATAAAGAAGCTGCAAAAGAGCTAGCCAGGAATAGCTTTATTATCGAGGAGTTTTTAAAACTGGAAGTGGCTAAGGGCAATATTATCTCAGAGCAATTTTCTAAAAAAAATGCAACAGTAAAAATCCACGGACATTGCCATCAAAAAGCATTATCGAATGTTTCCCGAACTTTTGATATTTTAAATATTCCTGAAAATTTTAAGGTAACTATTATTCCTTCAGGTTGCTGCGGAATGGCTGGCTCCTTCGGTTACGAAAAAGAGCATTATGAGATTAGTATGAGAATAGGAGAAAACTCTTTATTTCCGGCAATTAGAAAATCAGATAAGAATGTTATAATTTCGGCAAACGGCACCAGTTGCAGGCACCAGATAAAAGATGGAACAGGTAGGCTGGCGCAACACCCCGTAAGTATACTGAGACAGGCTTTAAAAAAATCCTGAATGTTAATACTTTTTTAAAAAATGTTTCTTAACCCCCTAAACCATTAACTTTAGCCGAAATTCACATCCCCAAGAATGATAGCTTACTTATGATGAATCAAGATCTTCGTATAAAGGAGTTAGAGCAGGAGTTAGAAAGAAAAGATCAGGAAATCCAGAGCCTTAACCACATGAATAAAAGGCTTTCAAACTCTATTGATGAATTAAAAGATGAAGTCTACAAATATGAGGACCTGGTTCATTCTTCTAATTCTCTTATCGCTATTTTTATGGGTAAAGATTACATCATTGATGTAGCCAACGAATCGATTAGGGACGTTTGGGGAAAAGGCCATAATGTTATAGGTAAACCTTTATTAGAAGTTTTACCTGAATTAAGAAAACAAGGTATAGACGACTTACTCGATCAGGTATATAATACCGGGATTCCTTATCACGCTGATGAAGTTCCGGTTGAGTTAGTTATAAACGGAATTCCGGAAATACGATATTTTGATTTTACATATCAACCTCAGAAAAATCAGAAGGGAGAAATTATTGGGGTTGCAGATATCGCTACAGATGTCACCAAACAGGCTCTTTTAAATAAGAAAGTACGTGAAAACGAATACAGGTATCGTGAATTAATTCACTCTTCCAATTCCCTTATTGCTATTTTAAGAGGTAAGGAAATGGTCATAGAAATCGCGAACAATGCAATTAAATCAGTTTGGGGGAAGGGAAATGATGTTGAAGGAAAGCCGTTGTTCGAAATCCTGCCGGAAATGATAGGCCAGGGGATGCCTGAATTATTTAATGAAGTTTATGAAACCGGAGAACCACATTTTGCTCAGGAAAAACCTCTTTTGCACAAGAAGGATGGAGAGATGAAACTTGGTTATTTTGATTTTGTTTATCAACCGCAGCGGAATATCCACAATCAAATAGATGGTGTGGCTGTTATAGCACAGGACGTTACCCAACAGGGAATCTTAAACAAAAAAGTTCGTGAAAGTGAAAAAGAGTTCCGGGAACTCGTAAATTTTATGCCCCATAAAATCTCCATGTCCAGCGCAACCGGAGAACCTGTTTTTTATAATAATAGTTGGGTAACCTATACAGGAAAAAATGCTGAAAATTTACTTGAAAATTCCTGGCAATCGCTTATTCATCCAGATGATAGGGAACGAACTGAACAAATGGGGGAGAAAGTTCTGGCTACAGGGCAGGATTTGGAAATGGAATTACGAATTTTTGATAAAAATGGAAGTCCCAAATGGCATCTGTTTAGAGCGACAGCAATAAAAAATGAAGAAGGGGAGATCACTTCCTGGATTTCTTCCTGTACTGAAATCCATAAATTAAAAGAAGAGGAACAACGTAAAGATGACTTTTTAAAACTCGTGAGTCATGAATTAAAAACTCCTGTCACCTCTATAAAGGGATATGTTCAATTATTACTTTCCATGATTCCTAAAGAAGAGGAGGAAAAGGAAAATAATAAAAAATTACCGGTGAGACCTTACCTGAACAGAATGGAAATTCAGATTGAAAGACTTATCAGGCTTATCTCTGAGATGCTGGATCTATCAAGGATCGAGCAGAAAGAATTACAACTTAAGAAAGAATATTTCAAACTTAACGAACATGTAGAGCAAATCATAGAAGATATTTCTTATTCAAATAGAGATGTTCAAATAGAATTACAACACCAGGATCAAAGTGAAGTCTTTGCAGATAAAGATAGAATAGGTCAGGTAATTATCAATTTTGTCACCAATGCTTTAAAATATTCTCCTGAGGGTAATAGGGTGATTATAAAAATATTTGAAGGAAAAAATGCTCATGTTGGAGTGAGTGTGAGAGATTTTGGAATAGGAATAGCTAAAAAGGAACAGAAGAAGATCTTTAAAAGGTTCTATAGAATAGCTGGAAATAAGGATTATACCTATGCCGGTTTTGGAATAGGTCTATACCTTTCTAATGAAATTATAAAAAGACATAAAGGTAGAATATATTTAGACAGCCAAATTGGAAAAGGTTCTGAATTTACTTTTACGCTACCCAAACAAAAAACAAAATAAATGGCAAAGATCCTAATTGTTGACGATGATCAAACCATCGGTTTTATGCTTCGAGACATTCTTGAGTTTAATGATCATACGGTAATAGTTTCCCAACAACCAAGAAAGACCAAAGAGAATATATTGGAACATGATATTGAATTGATACTCCTGGATAAACTTATTTCTGGAGTTGATGGAACCGATGTATGTGCAGAATTAAAACAGGATGAAAAAGTAGCTCATGTACCTGTACTCATGATGTCTGCTCTCCATAATGTTGGAGATATTTGTAGATCAGCCGGTGCGGTCGACTTTATTGCAAAGCCTTTTGATATGGAAACTTTAAATACTAAAGTAAGCACCATACTTAAGGAACACAAACCACAATAAATAATAGTTTACCTCTGAGAAAATTATAAATAAAATGAGTAGTGTTTTAAAGAATTAGTAAGGAATGAACCTGAAACCGGTATTTTTAGTAATTTCTAAATTTTACTATGATCTATTACCTATTCGTACAATTTTTTGAGTGGCGGTATTCTTTGAAAAACACTATTTCAAACTCTTTTGTTTATCAGTTCGTTTAGTTCAAGCCCAACTTCTTATATCTAAAAGCGAAGCGGTCCAGTTTCTTTACCCGGACATGAGTGAAATAGGATAAAATTATTTTTCTTAGATATTTTATCACTCCTCCTACGTCCGGAACTGCATAAAAATAATTCTTACCTGCTAGAGTTCTCATCTCCCTGTTGACGTTGAATGCCAGAGGAGAGATAAATCGGAAAAGCTCGAGGCAGAGCTGTTGAGCAATATTTAAGATTAAATAGGATTCCATTTTCAAATATGTTCTTAAAAAATTACATTTGTTGAAAATCCTATAAATGCCCGGAAATTCCTTTGGTAAAATGTTCAGATTAACCACTTTCGGCGAGTCTCATGGTCTTGCAATTGGTGGTATTATAGACGGGTGTCCTGCGGGCCTTGAAATAGATATTAAAAGTGTTCAAAATGATTTGAACAGAAGAAGACCCGGACAGTCGGCTATTGTTACTCAGAGGAAAGAGCCTGATACTGTAGAATTTCTTTCAGGAATTTTCGAAGGGATATCTACCGGAACACCGATTGGGTTCATTATTAAAAATGCCAACCAGAAATCCAAAGATTATTCACATATAAAAGATACGTACAGGCCTTCCCATGCAGATTATACGTATGATGAGAAATATGGCGTTAGGGATTACCGCGGTGGCGGCAGATCTTCCGCCAGGGAAACTGCCTGTAGGGTAGTGGCCGGTAGTATTGCCAAGCAGCTGCTTCAAAATATAAGTTTTAATGCCTTTGTTTCTTCCGTAGGAAAAATAGAATTAGAAAAGCATTATTCTGAACTTGATTTTTCAGAAATAGAAAAAAACCCTGTTCGTTGTCCCGATCCTGATATGGCTAAAGAAATGGAAGCTTATATCAGGGAAATAAGGGCAGATGGCGATACGGTTGGAGGAACAATTCAATGTGTGATTAAGAATTTACCAAAAGGCCTTGGGGAACCTGTGTTTGATAAACTACATGCTGAGCTGGCCAAAGCCATGCTTTCTATTAATGCCGTAAAAGGTTTTGAATACGGCAGTGGATTTGAAGGAACAAAGATGCGGGGAAGTGAACATAACGATCATTTTAATAAAGATGGTTCTACCCAAACTAATTTAAGCGGGGGTATACAGGGTGGTATTTCCAACGGCATGGATATTTATTTTAAAGTAGCTTTTAAACCGGTTGCTACATTGATGCAAAAGCAGGAAACCATCAATTCTAAAGGTGAACAGGTTGAAATGCAGGGAAAAGGAAGACATGATCCCTGTGTGGTCCCAAGGGCCGTGCCTATAGTTGAATCTATGGCCGCATTAGTCATTGCCGACTATTATCTTCAGAATAAATCATCGAAAATCTAATTTTTAGAAATAAAATAATATGAAAAAACTTGCACTGCATTGGCAGATATTATTAGGAATGGCTGCAGGGGTTGTTTTTGCCCTTATCATGACTAATTTTAGTTGGGGGGCAGATTTTGTTGGCGACTGGATCAAACCATTCGGTAACATTTTTATTAATGCCCTTAAATTAATAGCAGTGCCATTAATCCTGGCTTCGCTGGTTAAGGGAATTTCTGACTTAAAAGACATTTCCAAGCTTTCTAAGATGGGTACCCGAACCATTGCCACTTATATTGTAACCACGATAATTGCGGTGTCTATTGGTCTACTACTGGTAAATCTTATAGGTCCTGGCAGGACGATTTCAGAAGAAACCCGAAGTGATCTTATTTCAAGTTATGAAGGGGATGCTTCTGTGAGGATATCTGATGCGCAAAAGCAAAAAGAAGCTGGGCCTCTGCAAGCCCTGGAAGATCTTGTGCCCAGTAATATATTTGGTGCAGCCAGCGATAATAGCAATATGTTACAGGTAATCTTTTTTGCTATCTTCTTCGGAATTGGTTTAATCCTAATTCCAGAAAAAACTGCTAAACCGGTAAAGGATTTCTTTGATGGCTTCAATGAAGTGATCTTAAAAATGATCGACCTGATCATGCTCACAGCGCCATACGGTGTTTTTGCATTATTGGCAGCCCTGGTAGTGGAATCTCCCAGCGCCGATCTTTTTGCAGCTCTGGCTATGTATGCCTTAACAGTTTTACTCGGTCTCGCTTTGATGATTGGGGTATATGTGTTATTGGTTTGGGTATTCACAAAAAATACACCATCTTTTTTTATCAATGGTATCGCTCCGGCTCAATTACTTGCATTTTCTACCAGTTCCAGTGCGGCCACCCTTCCAGTAACTATGGAAAGAGTAGAAGAACATATGGGAGTTAACAAGGAGGTTACGAGTTTTGTATTACCGATTGGAGCGACTATTAACATGGATGGGACCAGCTTATACCAGGCCGTGGCAGCAGTATTTATTGCTCAGGCATTCGGGATGGATCTTACTTTGGGTGCACAATTAGGAATTATTGCAACAGCAACTTTAGCATCTATTGGTTCTGCAGCGGTTCCCGGAGCCGGAATGGTCATGTTGGTTATTGTACTTGCTCAGGCAGGTATTCCTGAGGCAGGATTAGCCCTGATATTTGCCGTAGACAGGCCGTTGGATATGTGTAGAACCACCGTAAATGTAACCGGGGATGCGGCGGTATCACTGATGGTCGCCAAATCTGTAGATATGATGGGACCTCCCAACGTAAAGGAATGGGATGATGATTATCATCCTGAAGAAGAAACACTTGCTAAAACTGAAAAAGTTTAACCTTATAAATTCTCCGACGGCTCCGCCTCGGGGAGAATTGGTTTAGAAGTGTTTTATTCTAAAAATTTAGCTTTTAAATCGGGAGAAGGGATCATACACTGGTCTTTTTTACCAAACCATTTATAG
This sequence comes from Christiangramia sp., assembly GCF_029937855.1. GTDB lineage: Bacteria > Bacteroidota > Bacteroidia > Flavobacteriales > Flavobacteriaceae > Christiangramia. The sequence continues at coordinate 33,065 of NZ_JAPYPC010000014.1, read as the reverse complement.
CGGTTTGTTGCAATAAGGTCGTAAATACCATCCCGCAGGCTTTCTGGAAGAAACAAGAAATTTCTTAATAATGAGTAGCCACCTGAAAGATCCCTTGAAATTTCCAAAGCGGCAGTTGATTTTCTGTAATAAGCTACTCCAGGATCAATTAAGATAATGGAATCTAACGCTTCGGGATCCAGGTTTCTCTCTTCCACCAGCTTTTTTCCCAAATCACTTTGCAGGGAGGCAAACCTGAAAACATCCTTTTTATCATGCTTTATTATACGCTGAACTGCATCATTACAGAGATTACAAACTCCATCAAAAAGTACGATCTTTTTATTTTTAGGTAAAATAGTGCTCATAACTTTATTTTTTTGCTGCCTGCACCAGCTCCAACTGTTCCAGGCCTACAGAAGTCGTAAACATTCCGTAATTTACTATAGCCTTTCCTTTTTCAATATTGTCAATAGAACCAACCGCCTTACCATCTTCAAGTCTTACGCGATCGCCAATTTTTAATTTCGCTTTAGGCTTATTTGCTTCTTTCTTTTTAAACTCTTCCTCTTTCTTTTTATCTTCCTTTTTCTTTTCTCTAATCGGTTGAATTTTCTTCTGAACTTCCTGTTTTAATTGTTTTTCCCTGGCTTTTTTCTTTTTCTTTTCCGCAGCGCTTTCTTTTTTTCTCTTTGAATTTTCGATTTCTACCAGCTTCAGGAACTCGCCAATAAGCTCTTTTTTCTTCTTATTACTGAAGTATTTTTCACTAAGATCATTTACTTTTTGTCCTAAGTAAATAAGTTTTTGGTTAGCGTCATAAAGTTCCTGATAATTTTCCAGTTTTTGCTGAATTCGGGAGTTTACCTCTTCAAGTTTATCTTTTTGGGCTGCAGCTTTTTGTTCTTTTTCCTTAAGTGAATCTGTAGTTTTTCTAAGCACAGATCGCTCTTTTTGAAGATTGGCAATACTCCTGTCAAAACGTATTTTACCACGTTCCACTTTCTTTTTGGAACGATTAATAAGGCTATAGGGAATACCATTTTTTTGTGCTACTTCAAAAGTAAATGAACTCCCGGCTTCCCCAACCTGAAGTTTATATAGAGGTTCCAGCGTTTTATTATCGAACATCATATTGGCATTGCTCATTTCGGGAAGTTCGTTCGCCAGTTTTTTAAGATTGGCATAATGCGTAGTTAATATCCCGTAAGAACCTTTTTCATAGAATACTTCAAGAAAAGTTTCCGCCAGGGCTCCTCCAAGTTCAGGATCACTACCTGTTCCAAATTCATCGATCAGGAATAAGGTCTTCTCGTCACATTTCCGAAGAAAATAATTCATATTCTTCAACCTGTAACTATAGGTGCTCAGGTGGTTTTCAATGGATTGATTATCACCAATATCGGTAAGGACTTTTCTAAAAATGCACATTCGGCTGTATTCGTGCACTGGGATAAGCACTCCGCTTTGAAGCATTACCTGTAGTAAACCAACCGTTTTCAGCGTAATACTTTTTCCTCCGGCATTGGGCCCGGAAATGACCATGATCCGGTTATTTGGAATTAACTCTATGCTTTGAGGAAATGTTTTTTCGCCTTTTTTCTTGTTGCTCAAATAAAGTAACGGATGATAGGCATCCTGAATATGCAATTCCCTTTCCTTGGTTATTTTAGGCAAGACACCATTTATTTTCTCAGCGTATTTAGATTTTGCCGCAATCACATCCATATCGCTCAGTAACTCCTGATATTCTATTAAAGTTTCACGGTAGGGGCGTGTAAATTCGGTTAAAGCTTTTAAAATCCTTTTTACCTCTTCTTTAGCCTCATATTCCAGATTATTCAACTCTCTGGTAAATTGATACGTCGCTTCGGGTTGAATGTAAACAATGCTTCCGGTTTTTGAATTTCCCAGGATCCCACCTTTTACCTTTCTGCGATGCATGGAACTCACGGCAAGAACCCGAACGTTCTCTACTACACTTTCTTTTATTTCATCCAGATACCCGTAAGACTGATAGGTGGTTAAAGCAGCATTGAAACTTGAATTTATTTTTCCTTTTACAGAATTTATAGACCTTCTTAAATTCTGAAGCAGGGGAGAAGCATCATCTTTCATTTCCCCGAAACGGTCTATTACTCCGTTAATCCTATCGGTAAGGCTATAATCTAATTCAATATGAGAGACAGTTTCAGAGAGGGCCGGGTAATGCTCCTTGAATTTTTTAAAGTATTTTAAATGTGCGTTAACGCTTTCTGTAATGGAAGCTATCTTTCTGAACCCGCTAATTTCAACCACAGAGCCTTCAATACCAAGTAATTTTATTTCCTGCTGAATAGCATCAAAACCATGATTGGGGATAGGCTGATCCACTGTTTTAGAATCGAAGTATTCTTTGGTTTGATTTAAACCGAAAACCGTTTTTTTATAATTAGGATAGGGTTGTATGCCAAGCGCTTTTTCCCTGCCCAGGCCGGTGATGCATAATTCGCTAATTTGGTTACAGACTACTGGAAATTCCAGATCGTCAAGACTCCTGGAGCTAATTTTTATCATATGAATTTTTCCCTACTTTTGAGGCGATACAAAGTTACTTAATTCTCATGAACGTAGGAATAGATCAGAGCTGGAAAAAGGAGCTGGAAACCGAATTTGAAAAAGAGTATTTTAAAGAGCTAATAAGTTTCGTTAAAGAAGAGTACACTGAGCACAAATGCTTTCCGCCAGGTTCAGATATATTTGCGGCTTTTGACCATTCAAAATTTGAAGACACTAAGGTGGTAATATTGGGACAGGATCCTTATCATGGATTAGGACAGGCTAATGGTTTATGTTTTTCGGTTAAAGATGGTATTGCTTTTCCTCCCTCTTTAATAAACATTTTTAAGGAGATAGATTCAGATTTAGATAAACCATTACCAAATACCGGAAACCTCGAACGCTGGGCTAACCAGGGGGTTTTGCTCCTGAATGCTACTTTAACGGTTAGAGCACACCAGGCGGGATCCCATCAAAATAAAGGATGGGAAAAATTTACGGATAAGGTAATCAGGTTGATATCTGATAGAAAAGAAAATGTAGTTTTCTTATTGTGGGGTGGTTATGCCAAAAAGAAAGCGAAGCTCATCGATGCTTCTAAACACTTGATCCTAACTAGTGGGCATCCATCACCTTTAAGTGCCAATCGCGGTTACTGGTTTGGAAATAAGCATTTTAGTAAAACAAATGAATATTTAATAAAGAATGGAAAAGAATCTATAGAATGGTAATGTTACAAATTATGGGTGATTTTGGAATATTTAGTTTTGGAGTCGATTAATTTTAAAGTCAATAATTTTTCCATCACCTTATTCACTTCATCTTCTGAAATTTGCTCCTGACTCCAACTGGTAAGATCCAGCCATTTCCTAATATCTTCTAACTTCTGCTGATATCTATCAGAAAGTTCGACAGCAATATTCTTCTGAAGTTTGAAATCTTTGGTTTCTGAATTCAATACCTCCAGCATTGTTTTCAGAGCTTCAGGTTTTGTTCTAATGCTTTCTTCATTGGCCGCAATTACAAAACAAGACCACGGAGTAGGGCAATCGGCAATTAACCTGAAAGTTTTATTATCTACCAGTGGTTTGGTGGTAAAATGTTCCCACATAAAATACTGGGCATCGTCATCTTTTAGAGCCTGAATGGCTCCATCAAGATTATTAACGATTTCGAATTTTAATTCATTAATATCCCAGTCTAAATGTTCCGCATTTACATAAGCCATTAGATGAGATCCACTACCCATTCTACTAATTGCGGCACTGGTACCTTCCAGATCCTGTAAATCTTTATACGGTGAAGCTGCATCTACATGAATTCCCCAAATTAATGGACTCCCAATATATGTCTGTATAATTTTACTCTTATTTCCATTGATAATGTCGCGTATCACTCCTTCAGTAAGAATAACTGCGACATCTATTTCACCAGTACGCAAGGCTTTGCACATAGCACCGGTACCTTCGGGAAATTCTTTCCAAATTACCTTAACCCCAGCTTCCAGGAATTTTTTATTCTCAATACAGCGATGCCAGGGAAGATTAAAATGTTCCGGAACACCCCCTACTGTAATCGTTTTCATGATGTGTGCTTTTTCTTCAGATACTTATAAATTTCATACTGAGAACGTATTTTTTTATCACCTTTTTTTCGTTCTATATATTTATTGGATTCTTCGGCATCCTGAATGCGGGCTTTTACGTTATCTTTTAACTGTATATTCAGGATTTCCTTGAATTCCTGTTTAATATCTTCATCCAGTACGGGGGAGATCACTTCTATCCTTCTATCCAGGTTTCTATTCATCCAATCGGCGCTACCGTAGAACATCAATTCTTCACCTCCATTTTCAAAAAGATAAATTCTGCCATGTTCTAAATATCTGTCTACCACACTGGTTATATAAATATTTTCACTTAAACCTTTTATTCCGGGGATTAAACAGGTAAATCCACGAATAAGCATTCTAATCTCCACACCGGCCTCACTGGCCTTGTAGAGAAGTTCGATCATTTCTTCGTCTTCCAGGCTGTTCATTTTGGCGGTGATCTTAGCCTTTTTACCCTCCCGGGCATTTTCGATCTCGTTGTAAATTAGTTTTACAAATTCCTGCCGGGTAGAAAAGGGTGAAATAAGCAGGTTTTTTTCTCTTGGGATTATCAACTCACCTTCCAGTACTTTGAATAATCTATGTAACTCTTTGGTAATATTTTTATTTGCTGTAAATATGGCATGATCACAATAGATTTTGGAGGTTTCGGCATTGAAATTTCCGGTACCTATATAGGCATACCGTACTTTCTCCTCACCTTCATTCCTGCCGATTAGCATAATCTTGGAATGTACCTTAACTTTAGGATAGCTGTATATAACGTTAGCCCCTTTTTCTTCAAATTTTCTTCCCCAGCTAATATTGTTTTCTTCATCAAATCTTGCCTTAGCTTCCACAAAAACAGTTACTTTCTTTCCATTTTCCAGGGCCTTAATCAGGGAATTTGTTAATTGGGATTCGTCTGCGACTCTATATAAAGAAATACTTATATCTGTTACATCTTTATCTTCAGCAGCCATATCCACGAACTTTTCCACATAAGAAAAAGACATATAAGGAAAATGTAAAGCCTGATCTTTTTCAGCAATATCTTCGAAATAATTTTTGCTTTTATCCAGCGTTTTGTGGGGTAGGGCAGGTAATTCTTTAAAATGTAATCTTGTATTATTTGTAGGATCCGGGAAAGAGAAAAAATCCTTGAAATTATGATATTGCCCGCCTGGCATCATATCAATTTTTCCAAGATTTAAAAGTTTACGAACTTTTTTATGAATCTCCTTTGGAAGTTTTGCATCGTAAAGTAGACGAGTAGGCTGCCCATCTGTACGCTGATTTAGTGAAGCATATATTTTTTCTGCCAGCACCCCTTCGTAAATATCATCTATATAAAGTTCAGCATCACGGGAAAGTTTTATTTCGTATATACCGGTAATATCATCTTCCGGAAATATTTTAAAAGCTTCATGCCGAACAATTTCGTCCAGATAGGTGATATTATATTCTCCATCCACATCATCCATCATCACAAATCTTCCGCATTCCTCTACGGGAATATTTACCACGGCAAGTTTATCTTCATTTTTAAAGGTAATAAGAAAGTATAATACCGAATTCTCCAGAAAAAGCTCATTTTCCTTATTAAGATCGATCAGCATTGGTTTTATGTGCTTCTCAACTTTTTTATTGAAGTAGGAGTTAGCAAACTTCTTGTGATTATCACTATAGTGAGCCGCATCTTTAATATGAATTCCGTTTTCAGCCAACTCAGGAATTATCTGATTATGATAAATATCACCAAAAGCATTCTGTTGCTCTTTTACTTCTTTAATAATTTGTTTGGTAATCTTTGAGGGACGAAGGGCAAGTTTTTTACGGATACTTTTTTTTACCCGCTTCATTTGCCGTAATTGAGAAACCCTTACCCTGAAATATTCATCCAGATTAGAAGAAAATATGGCCAGAAATTTCATCCTTTCATATAAAGGATTAATCTTATCTGCGGCCTCCTGAAGAACCCGTTCATTAAAGCTCAACCAGTTTAGATCTCGGTGTCTAAATCGGTCGTCGTTAGGTTGCTGCATGGATTATAAATTATTTTGGTTTGTCTGTAAATTATCCTAATTACCTCATTCTAAACTTGTTTCCGAATCTCATTTTAATATCATCAAAGTTAAAATGAGGCCCTGAAATAAATTAACGGTGACAAAAGAATATAAGGACAGAAACGGATATACAAAATTGTTTAATCAAAAATACAAAGTTGGCTATGCTTTGCTTTTAATTTATTGTTAAATAAGAAATTATTCGGCGATCTTGTTGAGCGTATAAATGATTAGTTTTTCCATCATTTCAGAAGCGTTTTCTAAAAAATCACCGATTTCCCTATTTGCCAAAACCAGGTTCATGGAAGCTGCATTATGGCCCAATAATTTGGATATTCCATATATTCCTGAGGTTTCCATTTCCAGGTTAGTAACCTTAAACCTATCGTAGCTAAAGGCGGTAATTTTATCATTCATCTCCGAATCTGAAACATTAGCCCGGAGAATCCTTCCCTGAGGTCCATAAAAACCAACATTTGTTCCAGTCATGCCCTGAACAATAATATCTGAATGCAGTTTTTCGATAAGCTTTCTTGCGCCTTCCACCACATAAGGAAAAGCTCTTTTTGTGGGCCATCCTGTTTGTTCTACAAATGCTTCTGCAATTTCATTATTTAAAAATGAATCATCTTCGTAGTAATGCATGAGTCCGTCAAAACCAATGGCCAATTCACTTAAAATATAGCTCCCCACAGGAATTTCTTTTCTAAGGGAACCGGTAGTTCCTATTCTGATGATATCCAGGCTGGTAACTTTGTCTTTGAGCGTTCTTGCTTTTAGATCTATGTTTACGAGGGCATCCAATTCGTTGAGGGCAATATCTATATTATCTGTTCCCATTCCGGTAGACATCACAGATATTCTTTTTCCTTTATAAGTACCGGTATGTGTACAGAATTCGCGCTTTTGTTTTTTTACTTCTATCGTATCAAAATGAGTACTGATCTTTGGTACTCTGGCAGGGTCGCCAACCGTAATTATTGTGCTGGCAATTTCTTCAGGTAATAAACCAAGGTGATAAATAGAACCGTCCTTATTAAGGATCAACTCTGAAGCTTCTAAACTCATTCTATAATTTTAATAAACGGTGGGATTCAGATTCATAAAGGAAATCATACATTTTAGCTCCGCCAAAATATTCTTCATTTTTCAATTCCCTGTAAAAGTTCTTTTTACCATCAAGGGCGAGGTGTCCTTTTTCGGAAAGGACTATTTTATTTTCTGTGGTTTCATAGAAAATTGACAATTTATCCAGTAGCCTTTGCATTTGATTATCACTATACCCGTAATATCCCTGGTACTGTAGCGCATAACCTAAAAGGTGATTTATATTTTTAATATCATGTTTCTCTATTAACTTAAGCACATTTTTTTCAAGAGAATTTATTCCGGTAATACTATTGGGAAACCGCTCTATATGTGCTCTTACACAACTGGACAAATATTCAAAATTGGTGTTAACCTTTATCTGTGGTTTTAATTTTAATGGATTGTCACCACAATATAATTCCCAAATAAGTACCGCTGCTTCTATATCCTCTTGATTGAGCGGAATCCTATTCTTATAATGATTCTCTAATTCTTTTGAATTAAGTTGGGATAATGGCTGAAACTCTTTCTCTCCTTTTAGTTTTTTACTGCATACAAGAGAAACATCAAGGTAATCATGTTTCTCTGCAAGTAGACTTATGGCTGCCAACATATTAAGATGACAAAAAAGATCGAATTCAAACCAAAGCACCACTTTATCGTAATCTTTCAGCTTTTTTAAGATTTTAATTTCAGCTATAAAACGCTCCTCATAGTTTTCAGCAGAAATGTTATAGGTTTTTAGGAGAAATTTCTTTCTTAATCTAAAAAAATTGCTGTCTATCTCTTTACTGGTTGGCCCTTCACAAAGTAGTTCCCTCCAGATAATGAGTTCCCCGGGAAGATCTAATTCCTGCATCTGTTCTGCAAGGCTATCGCCGTTTACTATGTGTAAGGTTTTACTCTTCATTTTAACGTATAAAAAACGTGCTAGATCATCCTCCAACACGTTTAACTTTATATCCTTCTTTTTTAAGAATCTTCATTATTTTCTCCCGGTCATCACCCTGTATAATGATTTCACCATCTTTAGTGGAACCACCAACTCCACATTTTTTTTTCAACATTTTACCCAGTGCTATCAAATCTTCTTCAGGACCTTCATAACCCCTGATAATCGTTACGGTCTTACCACCACGTCCTTTATTGCTGAAATGTGCTTCAAGTTGCTGTTCTCCAGGAGCAAGTTCTTCTTGAGTTTCGCCATTAGAATATTCAGATTCGTCAAAATCATCATTGGTCGAAAAAACGAAACCGCCGAGATCTTCCAGACCTAATTTCTTTTTCGCCATAACAATTATTTTGCGAGCCCTATCTCTACCAAACGCTGATGAAGAAATTCACCTGCAGTGATATCTTCATACTGTTTTGGGTGATCTTCATCTATACATTCTTCCAAACAATTCAGTTTCATTTCACTTCTTGGATGCATAAAGAAAGGAATTGAATATCTTGGCTTGTCCCATTGTTCTTTTGGCGGATTAGTTACCCGATGGATGGTAGACCTTAGCTTATTATTGGTATGTCTCTCTAACATATCGCCAACATTAATCACCAATTCATCTTCTTGTGGAACGGCATCGATCCATTCCCCATCTTTTCTTAAAACCTGAAGGCCTCCTGTAGAAGCTCCCATTAATAAAGTTATAAGGTTAATATCCCCATGAGCACCTGCTCTAACTGCGCCTTTTGGTTCTTCTGTAATTGGGGGATAATGTATAGGTCTCAAAATACTGTTTCCATTACTGGCCCAATGGTCAAAATAATGTTCCTCCAGACCTATGTATAATGCCAGGGCTCTCAGCACATAGATCCCTGTTTTTTCCAGCATCCTATAAGCTTCCATTCCAGTATGATTGAAATCTTTTAATTCTTCAACCTGTATATTTTCTGGGTATTCTTCTGTAAGATTGGCATCTTCAGAAGGCTCCTGACCAAAATGCCAGAATTCTTTAAGATCTCCTTCTTTTTTGCCTTTTGCATGCTCCTTACCAAAAGAAATATAACCTCTCTGTCCTGCAAGGCCTTCTATTTCATATTTACGTTTTGTTTCCAGAGGAAGATCAAAGAATGATTTTACTTCTTTATATAATTCATCAACAAGTTCATCGCTTAAGAAGTGATTTTTTAAGGCTACAAAGCCTATCTCTTCATAGGCTTTACCAATCTCATTTACGAATTTTTCTTTGCGTTTTGGATCGTCTGATAAAAAGTCGGCCAAATTTACGCTAGGGATGTTATTCATTGCCATTTTAAGCAGTATTTTATTTAAAGCTAACATACAAAGTTAAATAAAATTAAGGGATATGGGATTGGTTTATATTTTTCTTAGCAAATAGAAATTTGGTTACATTTGAGATATAAAAACATTTTATGCTTCCTGAAAACACCAAATCTCCTGCTATGAATTATCAGGATTTTCATTTCTCTAATGCCACTTTACTGGATCTTTATCGATCCCTGCTCAAACCCAGAATGATAGAAGAAAAGATGCTCATACTTTTAAGGCAGGGTAAGATTTCTAAATGGTTTAGCGGAATTGGTCAGGAGGCCATAGCTGTTGGTGTGACAAGAGCTTTAAAAGATGACGAATATATACTTCCGATGCATCGAAATCTTGGGGTGTTTACGAGCAGGAATATTCCCTTGCATAGATTATTTGCTCAATGGCAGGGAAAAGCATCGGGCTTCACCAAAGGACGGGATAGGAGTTTCCATTTTGGTACTCAAGAATATAAAATCGTGGGAATGATTTCCCATTTAGGGCCGCAACTTAGTGTTGCAGATGGAATTGCCCTCGCTCATAAACTGAGGAATGAGAAAAAATTGACAGCCGTTTTTTCTGGGGAAGGAGGCACCAGTGAAGGTGATTTTCATGAAGCCCTAAATATAGCTTCGGTATGGGATCTGCCGGTATTGTTTTGCATTGAAAATAATGGCTACGGCTTGTCCACCCCAACAATAGAACAGTACCGCTGTAAGGATCTTGCAGATAGAGGTGCTGGCTACGGAATGGAATCCCATGTGATCGACGGAAATAATATTTTAGAGATCTATACTCAAATTTCAGAAATAGCCGAAAGCATTAGGGAAGAACCCCGCCCTGTGCTGGTAGAGTTTAAAACTTTCAGAATGCGGGGGCATGAAGAGGCCAGCGGAACTAAATATGTGCCTCAGGAATTGATGGATGAATGGCAGCTGAAAGATCCCCTTAAGAATTTTGAAGAATATTTAATAGAAAAGGAAATTCTCACCCAGGAAACAATAGATATATTAAGGAATGAAATCTTTTCTGAAATCGATGAAAATCTACAATTAGCCTTTTCTGAAGAAGTAATTGTTTCAGATTCAAGTGTAGAGTTAAATGACGTTTTTGAAAAATTTGAATATCAACAATTTGAACATAATGATAAAACTGAAAACATACGTTTTATAGATGCTATTTCTCAGAGTTTAAGAGCTTCAGTTCAGAAACATACGAACCTTGTTTTAATGGGACAGGACATTGCAGATTATGGTGGTGTATTTAAAATTACAGCAGGATTTGTAGAGGAATTCGGGAAAGAAAGGATAAGAAATACACCTATCTGTGAATCTGCAGTGGTTGGAGCAGCGATGGGTCTTTCTATTAATGGAATGAAAGCCATGGTAGAAATGCAGTTTAGTGATTTTGTAAGTTCTGGTTTTAATCCAATAGTGAATTATCTGGCTAAGGTTAAATACAGGTGGAACCAAAATGCAGATGTGGTGATACGAATGCCCTGTGGGGGTGGTGTAGGGGCAGGGCCTTTTCACAGCCAAACCAATGAAGCCTGGTTTACGAAAGTGCCAGGATTAAAGGTAATTTATCCCGCTTTTCCTTATGATGCTAAGGGTTTGCTAAATACTGCCTTCAATGATCCAAATCCAGTGCTTTTTTTTGAACATAAGGGTTTATATAGAAATATCAGGCAGGAGGTTCCTGTAGATTATTATACCCTTCCATTTGGAAAAGCATCGATATTAAAAAAAGGTGAGGAAATTAGTATAATCACCTATGGCGCCGGGGTGCACTGGGCTCTGGAAACACTGGATGAAATGGAATATAACAATGCGGACTTAATAGACCTTAGAAGTTTACAACCCCTGGATTTGGAAAGCATTTTTCAATCTGTAAGAAAAACAGGTAAATGTATCATTCTTACTGAAGATTCCCAGTTTGGCAGCTTTGCCTCTGAAGTTGCAGCACAAATTTCTGAAAATTGTTTTGAACATCTGGACGCACCAGTTGTAAGGGTAGGAAGCATGGATACTCCAATTCCTTTTGCTGAAAACCTGGAGAAACAATATTTACCAAAAGAAAGGTTCAGGGAAAAACTGAAAGATTTAATAGAATATTAATAAGCTTGTAGAATAAGTCACAACGAATTAAGAATACTTAACAAATCCACTGTTAAATTATTAATAATCTTTTGTGGAGGTACTATCACTGCTGTAATTTAGGCTTAACTAATCAATAAAACTATAAATTATGATACGTTTAATCGTTATTTTTCTGATCATCGCTATCATTGCTGCAATCTTTGGTTTCGGTGGTGTAGCTGAAGGAGCAGCAGATATTGCAAAGATCATTTTCTACATATTTCTTGTCTTGCTGGTTATTTCACTTTTAAGTAGACTTTTCAGAAGATAATATAAAAAACAAATTATGTATCCAATGTGTTCTAATGAAGTTCATAGTACACATTGGATTTTTAATTTAAATCCAATCCTACTATGAAAAAGTATTTATTTTTATTTACCATGGCAGCTCTAATTGCAGCATGTGGAGGCACCAGTAAGGTGGCAAAAGAAGCCAGAAAAACTTTTGATGGCAATTGGACCTTAACCAGTATTACCTATCCTAATAATGCGGGAGACTTTAATGTAACTCTTTTCAACGAAGCTTCAGCTTCCTGCTTTGAAAACAGTACCTGGGATTTTGTTTCAAATAACAACCGCGGCACCTATACTGTAAGTGGTGTAGGTTGTGATGGTGATACAAACTATTTTATTTGGTCTATAGATGAAGAAAATACTCCTACTGGAGTTTATGATTTCTTATTGAAGCCAACAAACGACGATTATAAATCTACAACAGGTAACCAGGGTTTCAGGTTGAATCTGAAAAGTGTTACTGAAACCAGTATGGTTTGGGAGCAAACAGTAAGTTTAGATGGTTCTCCTTTTACCATACGAATGAATTTTTCTAAATAATAAATAATATAAATAGAATAGCTATGAATACAGTTTTGAATAAAATGTTTGCAATATTAGTTGTTTCCAGCCTATTATTTGGTTGTGAGGCGACCAGAAACGCAAATAATAAACAAAAAGGTGCTGTAATAGGTGCTACCGGTGGAGCCGTAATAGGCGGAGTTATCGGTAATAATACCGGAGACGGTAATACCGCTCTTGGATCTATTATTGGTGGTGTTGTTGGTGGTGCTGCCGGTGCAATTATCGGTGATAGAATGGATAAACAAGCCAAGCAAATCGAAGAAGAAATCCCAGGTGCTGAAGTGGAGCGTGTAGGTGAAGGAATCAACGTGACTTTTGACGAGTCCAGCGGAGTTTATTTTGATACTGAAAAATATAATATCAACTCCAAATCTCAAGCCACTCTCAATAAGTTAGCAGATATATTTAAAGAATATCCTCAATCTAACATTCTCGTAGAAGGACATACAGATAATACTGGTAGCGATAGTTATAATTTAACGCTTTCTAAAAACAGGGCACAGGCTGTAACCGGATACCTTGTAGATAATGGGATTGATAGAGGTAGATTTACCACCAAATGGTATGGAGAGTCTCAGCCTAAATACGATAATTCAACTGCTGAGGGTCGTTCTAAGAACCGTAGGGTAGAACTTGCTATAGTAGCTAATGAAGAGCTTAAAGAACAGGCCAAGCAGCAGGCAGAACAACAAAACAATGAAAACTAATTGGTTTTTTTGAAAAGAACTTTAAAGAATCCTGGATCTTCATCCGGGATTTTTTTATTATTTAAGTACCTTCAGTGAGTGCAAAATACCCAGATCATAATCATCGGCGGAGGCCTGGCAGGTTTAACAGCAGCAATACATCTGTGTAGAAGTAATCTTCAGGTAGTTCTTTTGGAAAAAGAAAATTATCCCCACCATAAAGTTTGTGGCGAATATCTTTCCCAGGAAATCATTCCGTATTTAGAATATTTGGAGTTAGATCTAAGTAGCCTCAAAGCACCGAAGATTGATAGGTTGCGGTATTCGACAGTTTCAGGAAAATTGATAGAAGCTAATTTGGAGATGGGTGGTATTGGGGTAAGTCGGTACTCCCTTGATCATTTATTATATACTAAAGCAAAAAATGCGGGCTGTGAGCTAATAAATTCTTTAGCTACAGAAATAGAATATAACAACCAGAATTTTAGAGTAACTACTGCTGATGGAAAAATAATACAGTCGCAATTTGTGTTAGGAGCATTTGGAAAACGCTCTAACCTTGATAAGAAATTAAAAAGAAAGTTTATTCAGGATCAGTCGGGATGGCTTGCAGTGAAAGCCCATTATAAGGCTGAAATATATCCTGAGAACCTGGTTTCCCTGCATAATTTTCAAGGAGGCTATTGCGGTCTTTCGAGAACAGATTTGAATACTATAAATGTTTGTTATCTGGCAACCTATGAGAGTTTTAAAAATCAGAAGAATACCGGTGAATACAAAGAACAGGTTCTAATGAAAAACCCTCATTTAAATGAATTTTTCCAACTTGCTGAAATGGATTTTAAAAAAGAACTAAGCATAGCGCAGGTTTGCTTTGATAAAAAATCACTTATCGAAAATCATATTCTCATGATTGGAGATTCAGCAGGGTTAATCCATCCTTTATGTGGGAATGGAATGGCCATGGCAATTCATAGTGCAAAAATTGCAGCAGAAAACCTCCTGAGCTTCTACAACGATAGAAATAAAACTCGTAGAGATATTGAAAATAATTATAGAAAGGAATGGAATCAACATTTTAGATCCAGAATTAGAACTGGCAGAATACTACAAAAAATTTTATTGAATAAATCTTTTGCGAATATTTCCCAGGGTGTTTTAAATAAAATACCAGGTTTGTTACCACAAATTATTAAAAGAACTCACGGAAAGAAAGTTCATGTTTAAAATAGATACTTCATATCGCAGCAAGGAGAGCGAGATTATGGATGATTTCGATCTTATGGGAAATGATTTGCGACGCACATTAAAAGATTTGGAGAATATAAATGCCTGGTTGGGCGGCAATCAAATTACTATTGATGGAATTAAGAAATTAATAAGTGAATGTCCGAAATCAAAAAAAATCAGTATTGCTGATATTGGGTGCGGAAATGGGGCGATGCTTAGAAAAATTGCCAAATGGGCCGAAAGTAAAAATTATAATTTTGAATTGACCGGGATCGATGCGAACGCGCATGCGGTTCAAATCGCCACCGAATTATCAGAAAATCAAACCAATTTAAAATTCCTGGACTATAATATTTTCAGTAAAATTTTTAAAGAAATGGAATTTGATATCATCCTCTGTACCTTAACATTACATCATTTTAAGGATCGGGAGATTATGAGCCTCATAAAGCAATTATCCCAGCAATCCAGATTAGGAGTGGTGGTCAATGATTTACAAAGAAGCAGCTCAGCTTATTTTCTTTTTAAAGCATTTTGTGCGGTTTTCGTTCATAATAAAATTGCTCGTAAAGACGGTTTAATTTCTATTTTACGAGGTTTTAAAAAGGAAGATATTAAGAAGTTTGCTTTAGAGATTCCGGCAGAAAATCATGAAATTTCCTGGAAATGGGCGTTTAGGTACCAGTGGATTATTAAAAAGAATCATTGAATTATGAGTGTAAAAATTGCTAAGGTTGAAAAGGAGCTTCCGGAATATTCACGAGAAACAAGAGACGTGTTACCTCTTGTGGAAGATTGGCTGGCAGATCAGGATGAAAGGTTCAGAAGAAAAATCCTTAAGATTTTTGAGGGCGCCGGAGTAGATAAAAGATATTCTATCATGTCTCCTGAAGATGTTTTTACGGCAACTTCCTTTGAAGACAAGAATAATATTTATGTTCGGGAAGTGAAGAAATTAGGGGGGAATGTTCTGAAGAAAGCCTTAGATAATTCGGGCTGGGAACCAAATTCCCTGGATTATATAATTACGGTTAGTTGTACCGGAATTATGATACCTTCTCTGGATGCCTATTTAATAAATGAGCTTAATTTAAAGCGAGATATCACCCGCCTGCCGGTAACCGAAATGGGTTGTGCAGCGGGAATTTCAGGAATGATATACGCCTACAACTTTTTAAAAGCTAATCCTGGTAAACGAGCAGCAGTGATCGCCGTAGAAAGCCCTACGGCCACTTTTCAGCTTGATGATTTTAGTATGGCAAATATGGTGAGTGCAGCTATTTTTGGGGATGGAGCAGCCTGCGTTTTACTATCTTCTGAAGAGAATGCCGTTGGCCCGGCCATAGTAGGAGAAGAAATGTACCATTTTTTTGACGCCACTCATATGATGGGTTTTGACCTTAAAAATACGGGCTTACAAATGATCCTAGACCCTGCGGTTCCCGAGACTATTTCCAGTCACTTTCCGGAGATAATACATCCGTTTTTGGAGAAATACGGAACTTCAATAGATAAAGTGGATCATTTAATATTTCATCCCGGTGGTAGAAAAATTGTGCAGACAGTTTCTGATCTTTTTGGTAACTTAGGAAAGAATATAGACGATACCCGGGAAACTTTACGCCTTTATGGTAATATGAGTAGTGCAACGGTTCTTTATGTCCTTGAAAGATTTTTGAATAAAAATATCAAAAGAGGGGAAAAAGGAATCATGCTCAGTTTTGGTCCCGGTTTTTCGGCACAAAGAATTTTAATAGAATGGTGATGGACTTTCAAGATCAAAATTATTGGGCACTTATTCTGGGGGGAAGTAGCGGCCTTGGTTATGCCAGTGCTAAAAAACTGGCCAAACATGGGATGAACATTATTATTATTCATCGTGACAGGAGAAGCGAAATACCTGATATTGAAGAAGCTTTTGACGAAATTAGAGCATCGGGCGTTCAATTTGAAAGCTTTAATGCCGATGCTGTAAAAAAAGAAAGCAGGGAAGAGCTGGTTGCCAAAATAAAACAGCTTATAGGTAAAAAAGGCAAAATTAGAACTCTC
The DNA here is from genome assembly GCF_029937855.1 of Christiangramia sp. Taxonomy (GTDB): domain Bacteria; phylum Bacteroidota; class Bacteroidia; order Flavobacteriales; family Flavobacteriaceae; genus Christiangramia. The sequence goes on along the minus strand of NZ_JAPYPC010000014.1, from coordinate 16,578 downwards.
TTGCACAGTATAGCCAAAGGAAATCTAAAACCTATGATTGGCGAAGAAAATATTTTGGGAAATATTGATTTTCAGCTAACCATAGATGCCATGGCTTTAAGTCTTTACGATTGGACGCAGGCTGTTTTTAGAAATAATCTTTTCGCTAAAGATGCCAGGGTAATTTCTTTTACCAGTGACGGCAATAAAAAAGCATGGAAGAACTATGCGGCAGTTTCAGCAGCAAAGGTTACTCTGGAATCACTTACCAGGAGTATGGCGTTGGAATTTGCCAGGCATGGGATAAGGGCAAACTGTATTCAGGCCGGAATTACCGTAACCCGTTCCTTCCAAATGATTCCTGGAAATGAGACCTTACGCGTGCACGCTTTAAAACATAATCCGTTTAGGAGATTAACCGTTCCAGATGATGTCGCCAACGCAGTGTATCTATTAAGCAAAGATGAAGCCAGCTGGATAACCGGTACCATTATTCCCGTGAACGGGGGCGAACACTTAATGTAATTGTAATCACACAACAAGTTGGACAGTACTTCTATTATTTCACAGTTACCTTATTCTGAACCTTTTTTATTCGTAGATCATATTCTTGAAGTAGATGAAAATTCTATTATCGGTGAATTCACATTTTTACCGGAAATGGAATTTTATAGAGGACATTTTAAAAATAAGTCCGTCACACCAGGTGTCATATTAACAGAGTGTATGGCTCAGATTGGTGTTGTTTGTCTGGGAATTTATTTATTAAATACTGAAAATAAAAAAGAGAATTTATCTCAGGTAGCATTGACATCTTCAGAAATTGAATATTTAAAACCTATTTATCCGGGTGAAACGGTAAGGGTAGTTTCAGAAAAACAATATTTTAGATTTAATAAGCTCAAATGCAAGGTGGTTATGTATAATGCAGAAGGAAGTATGGTTTGTAAAGGAGTTATTGCCGGAATGATGATAAAAACTCAGTAAAAGAATGGAGAAGAGAGTCGTGATTACGGGAATGGGGGTGGCAGCACCTAATGGAGTAGGACTAAATAATTTTGAAAAAGCCTTAAAACAGGGTCAGAGTGGGATTCGTTTTTTTCCTGAATTGGAAAAACTAAATTTTAGTTGCCAGATAGGAGGGAAGCCTGAAATTTCCGAAGATCTTTTAAAAGAGTACTTTACGCCGCTTCAGCTTCGCGGTTTAAATAGCAGCGGGATCGTTTATGGTGTAATCTCTGGTACAGATGCATGGAAAGACGCAGGACTTGAAATTTCTGAGAATGGATCACCAGATTGGGATTCAGGGATTATTTTTGGAACAGGAATTCTGGGCGTTGATAAATTCAGGGAAGCAATTCATTTGATCGATGGAGGTAAAACCAGGAGATTGGGCAGTACGAGTGTGATACAAACTATGGCTAGCGGAATTAGTGCTTATCTTGGCGGAATTCTCGGTTGTGGAAACCAGGTCACTACCAATTCATCAGCCTGTACTACAGGAACTGAAGCTTTACTTATGGGTTTTGACCGGATAAAAGCTGGCAGGGCAAAACGAATGCTTGTAGGAAGTTGTGCAGATCATGGACCTTATGTTTGGGGTGGTTTTGATGCCATGCGTATTTTGCCGAATAGATATAATGATGATCCAGAAAAAGCATCCCGGCCTATGAGCGAAACCGCCAGTGGTTTTGTTCCGGGAAGTGGTGCCGGAGCTTTAGTATTGGAAGATATGGAACTGGCGCAAAAGAGAGGTGCTAAAATATATGCTGAAGTTCTGGGAGGTGAAATCAATAGCGGAGGACAAAGAGGGACAGGAAGTATGACTGCCGCTAATAATGAAGCGGTACAGCGATGTATTGAGAGAGCTTTAATTAATTCGAATATTAAGTCAACTGAAATTGATGTTATAAATGGGCATTTAACAGCTACAAGCAGGGATTCCACAGAAATTAAAAATTGGACAAAGGCGCTGAAGCGGAAAGGCAAAGATTTTCCTTTTATAAATTCCCTTAAGGGGATGACCGGCCACTGCTTAAGTGCTTCCGGGTCTATTGAGTGCGTCGCCTCTGTGCTTCAGGTAGAAAAAGAGTTTATTTTCGGAAATTTAAATTGTGAGGAGGTGCATCCGGAAATTTCAGAATTGATAGATCCAAATAAAATTCCGAAGGAAAAAAAGCAAAAAAAAATTAATATTTTGGCTAAAGCCAGTTTTGGTTTTGGAGATGTAAATGCCGTAGTGTTATTCAAAAAATATATTGTTTAATTATGAATGAAAAAGAGATAATTATCAGGCTAAAGAAGATCGTGGAACCTTATGTGCAACGAATGGAAGGCTTGAAAAATTTTAGGGAAGAGACTGATTTTTTAAACGATCTCCAGATAAACTCTGCCAATCTGGTAGATGTAGTCCTGGATGTGGAAGATGAATTTAATATTGAGATTGATAATGATTCCATGGAAGGGATGCTTACCGTGGGCGATGCAAAAAATATTATTGAGAAAAAACTGGCGAATTGATAGGAAATGATATTATAGATCTTAATATATCCTTAACCACCAGTAAAGCTGGTAATTTCCGATTTCTGAAAAAGGTCTTTTCTCCTAAGGAGATAGAGTGCATTCATGAATCTGAATGTCCCAATATAATGCTTTGGGAATTTTGGTCCATGAAAGAAGCAGTTTATAAAGCACACCAGCGAATAACCGGCACTTTAAGAAAATTGAATCCCTTAGCTTTTGAGTGTTCTTTAAGATCAATGGAAAATGCAGGAACCGTACGGGTAGGCAAGAAATTTTATTATACAAAAACGGAAATTTCTCCCAATTATGTTCATAGCTGGGTTGATTCTGCAGAAATTCTGCGAAAAATCTATTTTAATAAAATTTTCTCACAGGAGGATTTATTGAAACATTTGGCATTAAAGCTATCCTTTGAAGCAGATATGCTTCGTATAACAAAAGATCCAAAGAATATTCCTTCTTTACATATAATGGGAATAGATAAAATTATGCCTTTTTCCTTAAGCCATCATGGCCATTTTACTGCTTTCGTTATTCCGTTAATTAAGTCCTAAAACCAGTTAAACATTTAAAAACAGGGTTGATGCCTTTAGGCTTGTTTTGTATCTTCAAACATCAATTAAAAATCATTTATATATGAAGACAGTAGATAAAATGGAGGTACTTCACAGCCAGTCGGCAGAGTTTATTGAGCAAGGTGAAACAGGGAAATTTTTAAAATTAATTCCCGATACTTTTATTATAAAAGGGGAAAAAGAAAATGGCGTTTTTAACCAGGGTTATGCGATTCGACATTTAAATCGTAGAGATATGATTTTAATAGATGTTGTGGAAAAATCTTCTCAGGCTGCGATTAAAAGGTTAGTAGAAGAAGGCTACAATATTAAAGGTATATTGATAACCTGCGATGCTGTATTAAATTCAGCCTATGCAGATCTTAAATCCATTTCTGAAGATGCAGGTGGTGCTCCAATATATGCGCATCCTAGAAATAATTTTAAAGACGGATTTAAAACGAAAGATATTACCGCAAAGGATAAAGTATTAGATAGTTTTGATATTAATATTTTTGATCTGCCTGGAAATGAAGGTGCCTCAGTGGTTGTATATTCAGAAATTAATGACGGAATGTTGTTTCCCGGCGAGGATGCCGTAGGATCTGATTATGATTCTGAATTAAATACTTTTATTAGACCGGAAAAGAAAAATGAAAATAATGATTATGGGCTGGCTGAAAGTTGGGCTGCCTTTGATACACCTTTTACTTATTTATTTCCGAGAAAAGGTAAACCAGGTTTTAATCTTGAAGAAGGGCATCAAATTGATATCCTTAATAAACTTGGGAAAAGCTAGTTTTAAAAATTAATTTTCAGAAAGGGCATTTAAAAAGATATGTCTGATCACGATTGTCTTGAATTCAGCAAATCCGTCAGCAATTTTTTCTAAGTGTCCTTTTCTCATTTACGTACTTAATTCTCTTTTTCCTTTTGCTCCTGTTCTTCCGCCGCTTCATCTGAAATCAAAGGGTGTTCTTTAATATTGAGACCTACAATTAAAATCACATTGGTTATTGTTCCATAAAGCATCATAACCACCGCGATAAATCCCCCACCTAATAATGCAGCCATTCCCAGGCTCACATAATATATAGTTTGGTACCAGGCACTGCCGACTTCTTCAGATTCACTAATTGGTAAATTGAGCATTAAAAAAGTTATTACGGCAGCAACTATCAAAATGGTATCAGATTTGGCAATAGTGAGTACATCTTTATAATGCCTATCTGTTAAACTTGATTCTGAAGATCTGCTAAGCCCCAATAACGTAAGCATTAGGGCGAGAATGGTTGTGGAACCAAGAATTACTGTATTACAAAGCATATTAATCCCAGACATGGAATTTTTTAGCAGTTCCAGGGCTTTATATCCTGAAATTTGTCCCAGGATAAAAGTACCTGTACCCATTACAATCGTAGAGACCACCCCACCTACAATCGCTCGTTTAACTATTTGATTCATCTATTTTAGTTTTATTACCAGCTAAATCTAAGAATATTTTGAATGAAGGATTTTAGCAAAATAAAGTCAATCATTCTTGTTTTTAATCTAAGGTTCTGTTAAAGGTATCTTTGTTTTCTATGAAAGTTGGTAATTTAAGGATTAAAATTTCCAACTATGTCAAAATTAAATGTCACACAAAAGCTAATCAAAGAACATCTCCTGAAAGGTGAAATGGAACCAGGTAAAGAAATTGGGATCAAGATAGACCAGGCATTACTCCAGGACGCCACAGGAACTTTGGTACAGCTGGAACTGGAAGCAATGGGCTTAAAAAAGGCTCAAACAGAGGTTGCAGTTCAATATGTGGATCATAACCTTTTACAAACTGATTTTAAAAATGCAGATGATCACCTCTTTCTTCTGTCTGCCGCCCAAAGATTTGGCTTATGGTATAGTCGTCCCGGAAATGGTGTAAGCCATCCTGTACATATGCAGCGGTTCGGAAAACCTGGAAAAACCATGGTAGGGTCAGATAGTCACACGCCCGCAGCAGGTTCCCTTGGGATGTTAGCAATAGGAACCGGGGGACTAGATGTTGCAGCAGCCATTGCCGGCCAGCCATATTTCGTCAAAATGCCTAAAGTGATGGGCGTAAAACTAAGTGGTAAATTACCAGATTGGGTGAGTGCCAAGGATGTTATTCTTGAAATGCTCAGACGTTATGATGTAAAAGGAGGAGTAGGGAAGGTAATAGAATATTATGGGGAAGGTCTAAAACATTTGAGCGCGATGGATCGTCATGTAATTGCTAATATGGGTGCTGAATTAGGAGCAACCACCACTGTCTTTCCGAGCGATGAAGAGACCAAAAGATTTTTAAAATCCCAGGACAGGGAAGAAGATTGGGTGGAATTAAAAGCTGATGAAGGTTGTAAATATGATTTTGAAGATGAAATTATTTTAGATGAACTAGTCCCATTAATAGCTCTTCCCACCAGTCCCGGAAATGTAGTTTCGGTGAGAGAGGTCGAAGGAAAAGATATAAGCCAGGTAGTAATTGGTTCTTCTGCCAATCCCGGACTTCGGGATTTTTGGATTGCTGGAGCAATAGTTGAAGGAAAATCGGTGAATAACGATGTTTCTTTTGATATCAACCCCACTTCCAGGCAAATGATTCAGAACATGCTAGAAAACCGGGCATTTGCTAATTTAATCAAAGCAGGAGCAAGATTCCACCAGTCTGGGTGTATGGGATGTATAGGAATGGGGCAGGCACCTGCATCTGGAACCATTAGTTTAAGAACCATGCCGAGAAATTTCCCGGACAGGTCTGGGACTAAAGATGATCAGGTGCATTTATGCAGTCCTGAAACTGCTGCTGCTTCCGCATTAACTGGAAAAATTACAGATCCCCGGGATATGGAAAAGCTTTATGATATGAAGTATCCGAAATTTGAACACCCCGAAATTGAGATCATCAATACAGAAATGCTGGTGGCTCCCCCGGAAGATGGTAGTGGTATAGAACTAAAAAAAGGTCCTAATATTAAGTCACTTCCATACATAGAACCTATGCAGGAAAAGTATAGTGTTCCTGTTTTACTAAAAATGGGAGATAATATTTCAACTGATGAGATTTTAAAAGCAGGGGCAGAGGTACTTCCATTCAGAAGTAATTTACCGGAAATCAGTAAATATTCATATACGGTAATAGACGAAAGTTTTTATGACCGGGCTATGGTTGCCAAACAGGAGCACGGAGGTCATATTGTAGTGGCAAAAGATAATTATGCCCAGGGCTCGAGCCGTGAACACGCAGCGATTGCGCCAAAATATCTTGGGCAGGTCGCAGTAATCGCAAATTCGTATGCTCGTATCGCCTGGCAAAATTTAGTTAATTTCGGAATTTTGCCACTCGAGTTCATTAATATTGATGATTTTGAAAAGATAGAACAGGGGGATCTGGTCTATTTTAGAAATCTTCGGGAAGATGTAAAAAGCAGAAATAACATTAAGGTGATTGTTAAGAATGAGAAAGGTAAAAAAGAAGAATTTGAAACGACACATTCTATGAGCGATCGGCAGATAGATGTGCTACTAAAAGGTGGTATTATTAATGAATTTAAAGAAAAGCTTGAAGAAGAAGATCTTAAAGCTTAAACACTCACCATGATAAATGTAAAAAACCCTTTAATAAAAATGAAAGGGTTTTCAAATATTACTTCTTATTGAAAAATATTAGTGTGTACTCATTTTAGCCTTACGCTTATCACATTGCCTATCCAGATCACTTACCGTATTGGCGATAGATGATTCGAAAGAATTTTCATTGGATTGTGCAAAAATTTCAGGTCCCGGAGCACTGAGCCTAATTTCAGAAATATAGCCATTAGGTTTCTGGTTTTCATCTCTTTTAAAATAGATATTGGCTCTTACGATCCAGTCATATTTATTTTCCAGTTTATTCAATTTCTTCTGGGTGAAGGCTTCCAGATTTTGACTTTTATCAATATTTACAAATTCAAATATAGTTTCCATTTTTTTCAATTTTTGATTACCTAAATAAACTTATTTCTAAAAGGCTTACCAAGTTTCTTAGGTTAGATTTAGCAAAGTTTTAGTACTATTTTTAGACTGGTAAAGTACAAACTTAAAATTACAATAATATCTGTATAGGTATTGTGAAATTAAGTCTAAGATATAAGTGGGTCTGTATTTTTTTAAATAAATGAATGTTAGGGATCTGTAGAAAGTAATAATTGTATAACTATAAATCTATTTAAAAATTCAAAAATTTTATTGAAGTAAGTCTTGGTTTTGAAGACTCCTATATATTGAAAACTTTCATTCAACCATTTTAGATTATCGAAGCAAGCTATTGTTCATCACCAATATCAAATTTGCCATCCTTAGATTATTTAACCAGATTTACAAAATTTTCTTTTTGACATAAAACCCTACAATTCGGTGAACAATGGCAGATATAAGTACTAAAAATGCTACTGTACTCCATAAAAGATCCTTTTGGGGGAAATCCGTTTCATGTAGAGCAAAGGCGAGGTAAAAGAAACTACCAACTCCCTTAATTCCTAAAAACGCAACAGACCAGCGGTGTTTCCAGGGCATAGCCGTTGATAAAGTTGGGAAAATGCCGAAGAATGGCCGGATAACAAAAATAAATATTAAGCATAAGCTAATAACAGGAAATGTTAAAACCTGAAACCAACTATGTACAATATACCCACCTAATAACATCAAAATTATTGTAAGTAAGAATTGCTCAACCTGTTCGACAACATCATGCATTTCTTTATGAAATGTATGTTGTTTTTCATGATGCCGAATAGTAAGGGCTGCTACAAATACTGCAATGAAACCATACACCTGTGCAGCCTCAGAAGTACCATATATAAAAAAGGTGACAGCTACTGCAAGAAACCCTAAGCGCTTCGGTTTGATACTAATTTTAGGTGGTAATGAAAAAAAAAACCAAGCAATTATTCTCCCAAATGCATACCCAAGAATAATTCCCCCAATGATACGATAAAGTAAATCTTTAAATATCCATGTGCTTAACCAATCATTAAAAGTAAAGCCATACATAGCGACCGAAATGGCAAGCCAGGTAAAAGGGAAGGCCATACCATCATTCAGACCTGCTTCACTGGTAAGACTGAATTGCACGGGATGCTCTTTATCGGCGTTTTCTTCTATTTCTACCTGTACATCACTGGCAAGAACAGGATCTGTAGGAGCGAAAACTGCGCCAAGCAAAAGAGCTGTTGCAGGAACCAATCCAAACCACCATCCCAGAATGGCGGTTGCTGCGATACATCCTGTCATAGTAAAAAGAATCAAAAGTAAAGGCACTCGATATGCTCTAAATGAAAAGTCACGATTAATTTTTAAACCGGCACCCATCAAGCTAATTATAACTGCAATTTCAGATAGTTTTAATATCTCTTTTTCATATTTTATTGGATTTGGCTCGGGTAAATTAATGGGAAGAGAGAATAGAAGCATTCCCATAATTATAGCTACTATAGGTACATTGAGGATTTGAATTTTTTCGAAACTTTTAAGCCATGGTAAAAAAAGACCAAATAAACCAATTATGATATAAATCCATAAGTAAGTCTCCATGCAGTTATATAATTGGATGCCAGGGATGACATCGCCAAAAAATATTTTAGACTAATTTACATTAAATTCCTGCAATAGATATAGGTGGCACATCAAAATAAAATATACTATATATCTGACTACTTTGACCACTGCTTTAATAAACAATACCGTCAGGACTACTATTTTTGTTGCTTTGCTCAAGTACAAAGCTTTTTTTTTCAATATAAAAAGTACCATGCTACGCTGTTAAATGAAATTTAAAGGAATAGCTTAAACAATATGAAATGATTATTTTAGGATAAAATCAAATACTATGTCTGAAGAGGATAAAAACAAGAAAGCTGACTGGCAGAAAAATTCCGGAAGACCTTCTAATTTTAATGAAAAAGATGATGGTCTAAGAAAAGATGGTGATGGCAATTTAAAATTGGAAAAGGATAAGAAGAAGGTATCTGAGAAAGAAGATGAGTCTATTAAGGATACACTGGAATCCCTCAGCAAGAAAAATGAAGATAAGAAATAGGCAATGGCAATGATTAGATCTGGTTCTTACTTATTTATAGTTCTTTTGATCCTTATTTTCATCTCCTGTGGCGGTAAAAAAGAATTGTCGCAGTCTGAAGCGAATGAATTTGAAGAACTAAAATCATTGGTAGAACAGAGAAAATTTGAGATTGTGAATGATTTTGCTAATCCGTCTATTGGAAACCGGATTAATTTAATCGGAAATCCTAATTATTTGAGGTTTAACAAGGATAGTGTGGATATTTTTCTACCATTTTTTGGTACCAGAAACTTTGGAGGCTCATATGGAAGAGAAGGAGGTATAAAATTTACAGGAGCTCCTACCAATCTAACTATCACAGAAGAACCTTCAAAATCCAGGATGATCATAGGATTTAAAGGTTCCCAGGATGGCGAAATTTTAGATTTTATCATTACTTTATTTGATAACAATACTTCAAATACTTCGGTGAATTCTTCACAACGTTCTAACATTTCATATCAGGGTGAAGTTTCTGAATTGGACGAAAATTGAAATTTTTCATGAAATTAAATTTTAGGATGTTCCCAGCAGTTTTCCTATCAATGAATTATAAAATCTAATTATTTATTTACTGTAGAGGGAATAGTTTCAAGAGGGAGGTGTAAGCTAAAATAATAAGCATTGTAGATTGTAAAAAAACAAATGTTCAAAATATTCTATTTTACATAATATAAATTATAGTTCAATTGTATATTTGATAACTATAATTAGTCGTTATGTAATAAGCCGCTACTCTCGTAGCTATCGGGACTCGATTGTTTTATAAAATCAAATTGCTTTGGCAATTTATTTTATACACAATTATCCATCGCTTGCTAACCCGCGCGTATTCAAAATCGTGTATTCAATAAAATATATGTAATAAAAAATTTTAGACGATTCTACTAAGCTTACCACAAGAGCATAAATTTTACGTAATCGACTTTTTAAGAGATTCACGAACACATTTGAAGTTTTTGCAAATAATTAAATATGTGAGTAAGAATAAAATTCTATGCACTTGTTATATTCTATTTTTAAATTAGTTTTTATTCATTTCATTATCTTTTGTCTTGAAACAAAAGAAACAAAAATTCAAGGCTGCATGTAATTTTGGAAAAAATTAACGGCTCATTCGCTATTTTTTAGGAAAATATGTAACTATTAATATTGCTTTGAAATCTCTTGTATAATTGAAAAATTTAAGGAAACTATATTACTGAACCCCTAAAATATGCACGCTCATTTCTCCTATTGTTTTAGCTTAAATTTTATGAGGCCAAGTTAAAATCGAGATTCTATTTTACATAATAATGCCAATAATTACAATTTTAATGGCTTAACTTTTTCAAACAAATCAGAAATTAAATACTGAAGCGAATCTGGGGTAACCTCCCTAAAATAACCAAATAAATCCTTTGTTGTTGCATATCTATCTGTTGCTATTTTTAGTTTGCCATTTGTTGTATTCCAGTCTTCGAGAAAACATCGCAACGCTTTATTTACTTGCTCCTCTCCTATTGCTTTTTGAAATTGATACATACTGATGGCTCCTTTTGCATAATACACATAGTCTTGATTTTCAACCAAAGCTAAGGGCGGCTCTCTTACATCTTCTCTATCTTTTCCTTTTTTATAATCCTCTTTTTGCGCTTCTAAAAATTGCAATACTTTTTCTTCGGAATAGTGTTGTTTCAATACCATAATTGCTGCGTATTGCGACAAGGTTTCTAATATGGTTAGTCGTCCTTTAACATTTGCTGCTTCTACTTGCATGCCAAACCATTGGTGCGCAATTTCGTGTGCAGTTACGTAAAATGCCATATCTACATCTTTTTCATCATCGATATCTAAAACAAAACCGATGGCTTCTGAAAATGGAATGGTTCCTGGAAATGATTGCGCAAATTGCGCGTAGCGCGGAAACTCCATAATGCGTAATTGCTCGTATTGATAAGGACTAAAATTATTACTGAAATACGCTAGCGACGCTTTCATTGCCGTCATCATTCTGTCGACATTGTAATCGTGTGCCTTATGATAATAAATTTCAAGATCAACAGGTTTTGCTATAGAATCCTGACTCGTTACCCATTCATCTTTCTTTATTTCATATTCCGCTGAAACTATAGAATAAAAATTGATCATTGGTTTTTTCATTTTATAATGAAAATAGTTACGGTTATTTTCTGTCCAGTTTTTCAATAAATTCCCAGGCACTAGAGCTGTTTGATTTTTTGAAGTCCCAATAATCATTTCAAAATTAATACCATCAGAATCACTTCCATTTCTTGCGTTTTTAAGCTCATTTAGATCCTCTCTATTCGCAGTATGAATTCTTAATGGTAAGCTATATTCTTTACGTTCATCAGCATCATTCAGTTCATATTTTTTATTATAGCCTATGGTTGGTAAATGTGTATTATTGAAAAATGTACCGTTATTATGGATGTTTACATTAGAGTTACCAGATTCAAATCCTCTTGTGATAAAGCTTTGCTTAAAATGCATTTTTATAGCATCTCCTGGTTTTAAAGCGGTATCTAGATTGAAAATAGAATAATCAAACTTTTCATATTTGGTATCGGTTGTAAATCCGCCTTCAAAAGTGATAGTATCTAAGGTAACATTATCTTCGAGTAGCTTTTGAATGTGAATGGATTGAATGTCTTCTTTAGCGGTGTTTTTCAAAATGTAATACCCTTCTACTACATAATCTCTTGTTGTAGGATACAATTCTACTTGTAAGTTGACATCTACTATTTTAGGCTGTGGTATATATTCAAATTGCTTAAGTTCTTTTTCATAAGCTACTCTAAAATCCATGGTTTCCGAATTAGTCCAGTACGTGTTTAAAACATTGGTATTGTAAAAGATAAAACTTCCGATAGTTATAAATAATAAACAGACTATAACTGTTAGTTTAAGAAGTGGCTTGCTTAATCTGTATTTGCTTGCTTTTATTCGCTTCCAAATATTTGTTTCTGTACCTCTTACGTTTATTAAAGAACCAATAATTAGTAATAGCATCCCGAAAAGAAACCAGTACGCTTTAATAATGAGATATGGTTTTAAAAAATGACCGTAACCGTTCATATCTGAATAGTTACCTAAAGCATTTCCTCCAAAGAAATATAAATCATGGTCGAAACCAAATAAACCTAACGCGATATTGGTGATTAAGAAAACAATCACTAACATAATGCCTAAAAATTTATGATTTACAATAGATTGAATAAAAAATGCGATGCATGTGTATAAAGCCAAAAACGGTAAAATCTCTAAAAAGAAACCAAATAAATACACCTGAAATTCATATTTATAATAACCACTTAATGTTTGAAATATGATACCTGAACCAATTAATGCAAGCATTAATATTACATATACTAAATTCAACCCAATATACTTGCCCAATAGTTTTATAAAATTGGACATTGGAGTTGCGTCATAGATGAGATCTAGTTTAACACTTCGTTCTTTCCATACCAATTCACCAGAATAAAACACCAAAAGGATAATAAAGAAATACATAGACGTTTCTTTAAGCTCTTCTACTATAAAATAGGTTGCCGGATAACTATCCACTCCATATACAGTCCCTAGATTAACTGAATTAATAAGGATAATAATCATACCGCAAATAACAATACCCCAAAATGATGCTTGTTTAAAAATACCTGTGAAATAAAACCTCGTAAATTGTATTAATTGATTCCATTTTGAGAGTAAACCATATTGTTTTTTAACATCAGGTATTAGGACATCATTAACTACATTGGTGATTTTATGAGTTACTATTTGCGACTTTATTTTTTTAGATCTTTTAACTTTAACCACATTGAAATTGAACTTTTTATAACCATAAATCATAGCGATTATTCCTAGAGCAACCCAAAACAGTTTGTTATATAGCAATGCTCCAATAAAAGGAATGTCTTGTGTACTCTTAGTTATAGCAGACCAAGATTTAGTAACAAAAGTGGTCGTTGTTAGTGAAAATGGGTCTAGTATGGCTTGCCAAAAATCATTTGTGATGGCTTTGGTTAGCATAAAAATCACAAAGACAATAATACCTTGTGTATAGACAACCACTAGGTTTCTACTTAAAGCACCAGTGACAAAAAACAACGATGCGCCAAAAAATAAAGTGGGTAAGGTTATCATTAGAAAGGTTTTTACATACAGCAAAACATTAAATGCTAGTAAGTCTTCTGGATTGTGCCATGGCATAAATTCGCCCAGCATCATACCAAATAAAATCCCAGTAAACGCAAATAGCAACACTGTAAACGCTCCTAAAAAGCGACCTAATAAATAGTCTTTTTTGTTTATTGGAGTCGTATATATTAACGATTCTATGTTGTATTCAAAATCTCTTAATATGGAAACACCCATAATCATGGATGCCAAAATCATGAATAGTCCTGTAATTGCTCCCATTGTTTTAGCAATCACTAGCGGTGAGTTTTTTTTCATGAGTCCCATATCTGATCCTTGAAAAATAAAGTCTACACCAACAATTGAAAATAGAAATAGGAATAGAAAAAACACATAAGCGTCAGCACGTTTAATACGATACTGTAATTCGAACTTAAAAATATGGTACCACATAATTATATAGATTTAGCGTTCGTATTATTAAATATTTCAGAGAAATACACATCTTCTAATTCGGTATTAATAAGCGAAAAGCCATCACCAGGATATACATCACATAAGATATGAATGGTTGGTTTTCCAAGAAATAACTTTTCACTAATGACTTTATAATTTTGCTTGTATACTTTTAATTCTGACTTTTTGATTGTTTTTTTATAGACTCTACTTTTTAAGTTTTCTAGTATTTGCAATGGATTCCCCCTTAAGCAAACTTGCCCTTGATTGATGATTGCCATATTTGTGCAGAGTTCTTTAACATCGTCAACAATATGTGTAGATAAAATGACAACAGTCTGCTCTCCTAGTTCACTTAACACGTTATAAAACCGATTACGTTCTACAGGATCTAATCCTGCAGTTGGTTCATCTACAATAAGTAGTTTAGGATTATTAAGTAAGGCTTGTGCAATGCCAAATCGTTGCTTCATTCCGCCAGAATAACCTTTAAGATTTTGTTTTTTAAATTCGTATAAATTTGTTTTATGCAATAGGGCATCTATCAAGTCTTTACGCTCACCCTTATGAGTAATTCCTTTGAGAACCCCAAAATGATTGAGTAAAACTTCGGCGGAAATTTTAGGGTATAAACCAAACTGTTGTGGCAAGTATCCTAAAACTTGTCTCAACTCATTTTTTTGTTTTAACACATTGATGTCTCCAAGTGAAATATTTCCAGAGTCTGGTTCTTGTAATGTTGCAATGGTTCGCATTAATGTAGATTTACCAGCACCATTTGGACCTAGTAAGCCAAACATACCGGTTGGGATTTCTAATGAAATGTTCTGCAATGCCTTAACACCATTAGAATAGGTTTTAGATAGATTGTTAATAATGAGTTCCATATTTGCTCGTTTTTTGAGTGATTAACACAAACATATATGTGATTTTAGCCTATATAAAATGTTTGTGACACAAGTATAGGTTTTAGTGACGAACAGATTATTCTATATTATAAGGCTTCTTAAAACACCTTTATGATTGTTTGTCACTGACGAGATACTGTTTGTCAACTAATTTGTTTCAGGTTTTTTATTTAATTAATATTGATTTATGAAGTTGAATATATCAGACAGTAAAAAGAAAAATTTAAAGCGATTTTATAAAATAGCGCTTGTTATTATAGGCTTTTTCATTGTAATTTTTAATGACACTTTTGGAAAATTAGAAGGGTTTGCAGAGTTTCTTGCATTCTATTTTATACTTGTTTTTATCACAATTGCACATTGGATTTTTAAGCAAATCAAGTCCATTATTAAATTAAAGAATGAAAAAGCAAAAACAGAATTGTTGCATTTAAAAAGCCAGGTGAATCCTCATTTCTTTTTTAATATGCTTAATAACCTTTATGGTTTGGTAGATAAAGATTCTAAAAAGGCTCAAGAACTCATCTTAAAACTTTCTGATATGATGCGTTATAGTATCTATGAAGGCGATAAGGACACAGTTTTATTGTCTGAAGAGATTACGTATCTGCAAAATTATATCGAACTCCATAAAATGCGTTATCATAAGGCTATTGATGTGCAATTTTATATTGAAACAAACGATAATGATTATGAAATAATGCCCCTTCTATTTATTATTCTTTTAGAAAATGCCTTTAAACATGGTGTAGAAAATTTAAGAGAAAATGCCTTTGTACATATAAATTTAATAGCTCAAAATAATGAAGTGAAATTCAAAATTGAAAATAATTTTGATGCATCTGAGGATAATTCTGAAACTGGAATAGGCTTAAAGAATTTAAAGCGACGATTAGAACTAGCCTATCCAAAAAAGCATTATTTTGAAGTCTCTAAAATCGATTCTATTTATAAAGCTAAACTGAATATAACTTTATGACTACTTATTTAATAGTAGATGATGAGCATATTGCACACGATATTATAAAAGGCTATTGTGATATGCTGCCAAATTTAGAATTTAAAGCAGATTGTTATGATGCTATAGAAGCCATTGATTATTTGAGCCAACACAAGGTTGATCTTATTTTTTTAGATTTAAATATGCCCAAATTAAAAGGGTTTGAATTTTTAAAAACCTTATCATTTCCTCCAAAAGTTATTGTTACAACAGCATATAGCGAGTTTGCCATTGAAGGCTACGAATTAAATGTTGTCGATTATTTATTAAAACCATTCAGTTTTGAACGCTTTTTGAGTGCTGTGAATAAAGTGACAACTTCTAACACATACACAGGAAAAAAGGAAACTAATACAAACTTAAAACCTGAAGAAAAGCACATTTTTCTAAAGCAAAACAATAGTCATATTCAAGTCGATTTAGATAGTATTCTATTTATTGAAGCTTCTGGAAATTATACCAAAGTCTTTACTACTAAAGCTACCATAACCATCCGTGAAAAAATATCTGATACGATACAATTACTTTCAGATAATGATTTTCTTCAAGTGCATAAATCGTTTGCAGTTGCAAAAAAGCACATCAGTAGCATAGAAGGAAATAGAATTCATATTTCAGATCATATTGTACCAATAGGAAAACTATACAAAGTAAATATCAATCAACTTTTTAAATAAACTTGAATTGATTATACCTATTTCATTTCACACACATTCTACTCCTCTCCTATCCTTCGACAAGCTCAAGACAGTTTCGGAAAAAAGGGTGTTCCATTAACATCGTAAAAGAAACTTTTGAGAACGATTTTTTTGAAGAAACTTTAGTAACAACATTTACTTTTAACCAAGTATGCGTCCGTCTAAGTGCATCTTTTCTGAACCCTTTGTAGATTATAATTTA
>NZ_JAPYPC010000067.1 GCF_029937855.1 Christiangramia sp. | reverse complement strand
CCCAAAAGCCAATTTTCAGAGTTTTTACTACTAATCAAAAAAAGTAAATTTTTGTGAAAGATTACCTTGTCAAATTTTGAATCGGTATTCCTTATTTATTTTTGAAAAAAAATGAAGGGGGGAATAGCAAGAGGGTAACGGGCAGAGCCACGTTACGACATCTATTCCCCCTTAATATTCAATGAGTTTATCGCCTTGTGATTTTAAAATACATTCTATTTTTCACGTAAAAACCTTTGAAACCCTTGAAAACAAGGAAATTTTTCACGGAAAAATCCAAATTGTCCAATGTAATCCAGCCCATCGAATTAACCCAAAAGAATAATTTTGAATTTGAAATGAATTTTGTTTTTACGAAAAAACCTTCGCAGCCCAGTAAAATTGGCAAGTATTTTAGTAAAAAACATCTATTTTGGAATACAATTCTTACAAAAGTGATAGAGTGAAATATCTCCAAAATTACTACAGTAGAATTAGATTTCTGGAAGAAACAAAGAGCCTTCACCACATTTCCTTCCTCTTCACAAAAGCTCCGTTTCAGGAAAAGAGGTCCATTTAAATCTTGGACACGAGCCAAAAAGTTGTGAATAGGTTTAATAAACAAATCTGTAAAACCTTTTTGACTCAAGTCCGCCAGATTACTTTTCATAACCTTATTCTACAAAACGATCCAGATCTACATTTAAATACTCATCTGCTATTCTTACGTCGCCTTACCTTTGGATATTTAAAAAACAGGATTTAAAATTAGCGGACTGCATAAAGCCGCTTTGCTTTTTATAAGTCCTTATTAATTTCAAATCCTGAAATATAAATTGACATCAAAAGGTAATGCAAACAGCTCTGAAAGAAGTAAATTGAATTAAAAGCGAATTTATTTTCAATCTGTTCTGAATGTCTACTCATTTCAAAACAAAAAGGAAAATGCTCCAGGTAAAAAAAGTAAATTTTTATGGTAGACAGTTAGAGCAATTTTAGTTGGTGTTTAAGGATCTACTTAAGGAATTCTTTTAGCAAAATAAGTTTGAAGATCGACAACAAGATTCTTCTCAACTATAAAAAATAGGAGGGGAAGCAAGATGTGTCATTGTCATGACAATCTTGCTTTGCGCCCGGAGGTTGCAAAGAATTATTTGTATCTTTAAAATCGCTGTAAACTTTTAATTAGTTTATTCCACAAAGGGTCACCCCCCAAGTGGAATGAATAAGGGGAAATGCAGGTAAAAGCGTCATTTCCCCTTTTTCATTATTTACATGCCTCTTCACCAAAGGGTTTTAAAATCTGCTAGCGTTCAAAAGCTATTTTAATAAGGATTATTTAAAAAGGGGAAAAACTGCATGATACTGACCCTATTCCTATTAAAATTAGAGTTTTAGAAAAAGTTCTATCTTTGGCATAATATTTATTATTTATTTGCTCTATCGAAGTAATAAACTATTCGCTCTAATCTAAAATAACTGAAAAATGAAAAACTTAACCACGCTTACTTTAACTGTATGTGGACTCCTGCTACTTTCAGCTTGTTCTTCCGAAGAGGAAAATAACACTGAAGAAAATTTAAATGCTATTGCATTTACAGCAGATGCTCATGTAAGAACTTCTACACTACCCCAGAGCATTCTGGAATTTATTACCAACAACTATCCTGGCCTGACTATTATAGAAGCTGAAGTTGAGGATAATAATAATTTTGAAATTACCTTAAGTGGCAATACTGAGTTAATATTTGATTCGCAAGGTAATTTTTTAGGTGAAGACCGAGATGATGAAGATGATTTTGGAGATGAAGATTTGGAGGTATCCGAATTACCCGAGAACATACTCGATTTTATCGACGAACACTTTCCGGGGGTTGGCATTGACGAGGCTGAAAGGGAAAGTAATGGGCATTACGAAATTGAATTGGACAATGACATCGAATTAATTTTTGATGTCAATGGAAATTTTCTTGGAATCGCTCATGACGAGAATGAAGATGAACAGGATGAAATGGATATCCATCCTGATGATTTACCACAGGCAATTAAAGATTATATCAGTGCTAACTATCCTGAAGAGACCATTATTGAAGCAGAAATAGAAGAGGATGGTACTTATGAAGTGACACTAAACAATGGCATAGAACTGGAATTTGACGAGGATGGAAATTTCCTTAGCGCGGAAGATGGAAATGGAGATGATGATGATGATGATGATGAAAATGATTAACATGGCGAATATATAAGGGAAACCTACTAAAAAAATCTATCATATTTTCTCTAATTACAGTGATGGACGGATGTAGTAGTGATGATTTCAATTCAAGCAGTGCTACATCAAGGTAAATGGCCAGAGGCTATGTGAAGATGTTGACGATTTCAAGGGTGATATTTAGTGATGGAAATTTACAGGAAACGGCAGGAGAGTAATCAGAATTTTTTCAATGGAGAAACTCTTTCAATACGGCCAATTATAATGCCCATATTATGGCTGTTTCACAGGGCACATATAGGGTGATGGTCAAGGATCCTCCCAAAAAAATAGACTTCTATTGACTATCTATCCTTCTTTCAATGAATTAATATGGATTTTAATTTTATGGAAATTCAGATTAGAGAAGTAGAAAGCTTGAAGATCGTTCGTCGTTAAAGGGATTCAAAATTATAAAAACTGGAATCCTATTTCATATAAACTACAATTAGTTATATTTTAAATAGTTGTAGATTTTTTCTCCTTCTCAGGCGACCCGTTAAATCGTCTGTGAAACCTTTGCCGGTTTTCAATATTTTGAGCTTTATGGGCTATCACCGGATTAGCAATCAATAATCCTCCATTAGCAGTAGCGCCAAGGACTATGGCCGAAGAAACTAAAATAATATTCTTTATGATATATTGTCCCAACAGAGTAGGTACAAAAGCAGTATCAGTCCATGTTTGGTCCGGGAAAAGTACAAGTGGCATAAAGGTCCCCAACATTTGAACATAAAGTAGCAATAATGTAAAACGCATAAATTTACTCGTTAATAACCCTATGCCTATCAAACACTCCCAAGTAGCAAGTGTAGGCATGGAGAAAGCAGGTGGAAGAAGTTCAAAAGTCATAACCGAAATGGTATCAGAGGCAATGGTTTCTGCGGTACTTACTCCAGGGAAATACTTAATTACGCCAAACCATATAAAAATGAGTCCAAGAGATATTCTTAAGATAGTTAAACCATTTCTCGCCTTCCATTCGATCAATTCAATTAATGTACGCTGAATTATAGTTGCCAAAACAAAAATTTTTAAAATCCTTAGTTATATATACGCATATATAGCATTTTTGGATTTTCAGAACAAATAAAATTAATTTCCTTTTTGATTTAAGTCTTTAATCTCGGATTATATTAAGAAACTCAAGTTTCGATTTTAAAATACAATTATCTTCCTGAAA
>NZ_JAPYPC010000066.1 GCF_029937855.1 Christiangramia sp. | reverse complement strand
AACGAACAAATAGTAACAAATTTTAATAATTATAAAAATGAAAAAGACACTTAGAAGTATAATAGCGCTTAGTATGGTATTGGGAAGTTTGAGTATGGTTTCCTGTAAAGACCAAAATGAAGATAAGGATGAAACGGCTCCCGAGCACCAGATGCATAGTGGTGAGGATATGAGTGATGAAGGTAAAGAAAACAGCGGCCTTCAAGCTGCGGAAGCAGAATTTGAGAACCAAAAAGTAAAACAGGCTTTTGATGAATATCTGGCGGTGAAAGATGCTTTGGTTAGAACAGATGCTGCTGCGAGCAGAAAGTCAGCAGGAAATTTACAGAATACCTTAAATGAATCTCATCCTGAAATTGCTGAAATAGCAGGTAGACTGGTTGAAACAGAGGATGTAAATGAACAAAGAAAGATATTTTCAGAATTAACGACTGCTATGGATCCTGTGCTTAAAAAAGCAATTTCTTCAGGTAAGATCTATAAGCAGTTTTGTCCGATGGCTTTCGAAGGAAAAGGAGATTACTGGTATTCAACTTCTGAAGAGATACGAAACCCATATTTTGGAGATAAAATGCTGAAGTGTGGAAGAGTAGAGGAAACTATCATGTAAATTTAAAAAATGTACCTGCAAGGTTTTTAAAACCTTGCAGGTCTTAATTGCAGATGAAAGAAATCAGAATTCATATTAAAAATGTGGTCTGTCAAAGGTGTATTATGACGGTAGAAGAAATTCTGCAGAAGCTTAATATCTCTTATCTGCAAGTTAAACTTGGAGAAGTAATTTTACACGAGGAGCTTGGGAGTATACAGAGAAATCAGGTTCAGAAGGAATTTGAAAAAGTGGGTTTCGAGATCATTCAGGATCGAAATGAAAAAATTATAAACACAATTAAATCGTTGATAATAGATGAGATCTATTCAGATGATCCTTCCAGGGATAAACTATCTGCTCTCCTTACCAAAAAATTAAATTACGATTATAGTCATATTACCCATTTGTTTACTGAAATAGAGGGGCATAGTATTCAGAAATTTTATAATGCTATCCGAATTGAAAGAGTGAAGGAATTATTGCATTACGACGACTGGTCTATTGCCATGATCGCCGATTCTCTGGGATATTCTACTCCAGCCTATTTATCTACGTCGTTTAAAAAATCTACCGGATTTACTCCTTCAGAATATAAAAATCTTCAGGTAAAGGACAGGAAAAATCTCGATTCTGTATAATTTGACGGGTTTGGTAACGGGAATCACACCTAACGGCCGAGTAAATATTTAGGATAATACTTTGATCATTATGGAAATACTACTAATTATTGGAGGGGTTCTAATTTATTTTTTTACAGCCCTGGATATTGTTCAAACAACCTTATCCATGCAGGGAGGAGGCTGGATTACCAGTAGGTATTCACATAAGTTCTGGGACTTATTTCGTAAAGCAACTGGAAATGACGGCCGAAAGAAAATATTATCCCACGCGGGTTATCTACTGTTGATTTCTATCCTGTTAATTTGGGTTCTCTTGCTTTGGCTGAGTTTTGTATTGCTGTTGTCTTCATCTGAAGGTAGTATTCTAAATAGCACCACGAGAATTTCAGCAGGTCTTATAGAAAAAATTTATTATGCCGGTTTTACTATTTCAACCTTGGGAGTAGGTGATTATATTGCTTCTTCTAACACCTGGAGAATCCTTTCTGCTGTCTATTCATTTACCGGATTAATTCTTTTAACTATGTCCGTTACTTACTTCATCCCTCTCTTATCTGCGGTTATAGAGCAGCGCAAGCTGGGCATCCGGTTAAGTAACCTGGGAAATAGTCCTGAAGAGATTCTTATTAATTCCTGGAATGGGAAAGATTTTGCTCAGTTTACAGATATGATTGAAGATTTGTCTGAGTCCCTGGTTCAACACAGCCAGAATCACCGTGCATATCCTGTCATCCATTACTTTCATAACTGGAAAGAAAAGAATGCTGTGATTCTCCAGCTGGCCAGATTACATGAGGCGCTCTATCTACTTAAATATGAAATTTCTGAAGAAATAAGACCAGATTTAATAAAGCTTAAGCCTTTGGAGGTGGCTATACAAAATTATACTGAAGTGATTTTGGAGGTAACACATTTAAACGTTTTAGAAGAAACTCCTCCGTTAGCTAGAACAGACACACTCAGGGAGCAGGGGTTGCTTTTAGAAAACCGGAAAGAGATCTCGGTTACCGGAGAGCTAAAAAAGACACGAAGAATTTTTCAAACTCTTGTGCAGCAGGACGGATGGACGTGGGAGTTAGTTTAGTTCTTTATAAAATCCTAATTTTTTTTATTTCAGGTTAAAAAACTTTAAAACTGAAACTTCTTAGCACAATTTTATAAGTAGCTTCCTCAACTCATTTCTAACTTTATGTTATAACCATTAAAATCAATTAGTTATGAGAAATGAGAAATTAATTACCGCATTGGGAAATTGTATTAACCATTGTAATTATTGTGCAGACGCCTGCCTTGGAGAAGACGATGTTAAAAAAATGGTAGAGTGCATCAGGCTGGACCGAATTTGTGCTGAAGCCTGTGCTGCTTTAAACCAAATTCTAGCAGTAGAAGGGGCTGAGGTTACTGGTCTTGTGAAATACTGCAAAGAAACGTGTAGAAAATGTGCAGATGAATGTAACAAGCATGAAACACAGCATTGTAAGGATTGTGCTAAAGCCTGTGAAGAATGTGAACGCGCCTGCGAAGAGTTTTTGGCATAAAATCAATTTATAGTTAAGACCCCATTAAATTTTCAATAGAGAATTAATTTCTCGGGAAATTTTGTGGGGTTTTTTATTATTCCGGTTCATTCTTTATTCTGATGAATCCAATCTTCAAAAAAAAAGAAATTGAGTCTTATACCTATTACAAAATATAATCATAATCAACATGGCAGAACAAAACCACCAAAAAAAGGCCGAAACACCTGGAATGGGTAGTCGGGGAGTCACCCGCCCCATGGCAGAGAAAAAAATGAAGCAAGGAAAGGACGATGACGCGGATCAGGGGATGGACAGAATGAAAATGCTGCACATGCACCACAAGCAGACCCTTTGGATATACTGGCTGCTTATTCTCCTGGGAGCATGGTTAGTAGTTTCCCCTTTTTCTTTTGATTATGGAAAAGATATAGTGCAGCCATCCGGTGGAAGATCTATCTGGCTCAGTGACGCAATGAGGGTTCAGATCATGCAGTGGAGCGATATACTCAGCGGATTACTGCTCATGTTCTTTGGATGGCGTTCTTTAACGCCCAACCGGCCCATAAGTCTTTGGATCGCCTGTTTCATCGGGATTTGGCTGAACTTTGCGCCGGTAATATTCTGGGCACCTAATGCTTATATTTATAATAATGATACCATGGTAGGGGTAATGGTTATTGCATTGACCATTC
>NZ_JAPYPC010000013.1:60509-88035 GCF_029937855.1 Christiangramia sp. | reverse complement strand
AAATAAGTCCAACCCCTGTTATTTAAACTTTACACACTTTGCGGGATAGTGTCTAAACTTCACCTTTTTAATGATGTTTCATCGTTAAGCAGCGTCGTCTGTAGCCTCTTCGTTGTTCACGTCGTCTGTATTGTGAATTTCTTCATCAATTTCCTGTTCTACTTTTTCTGCTCCCTTTTTAATCTTTTCACCTGCTTTCTCGGCACCTTCTTCTATGTCTTTACCTATTGCCTTAGCAGCTTCTTCCGTTTTTTCCTGGGTGGTTTCTCTACAAGAGTAGATGGAAAGGCTGAAAATAGCAGCCATAATTAAAATCACTGATTTTTTCATAATCTTAAATTTAGGATTAATTAAAAAAAGCCATTCAGAGAATGGCTTTAAATTTATTCAGAAAGAAGATGATTACATATCATCGTCTGCGTTCATATCGTCAGTTCCTTCTACTTCTTCTTCCATTTCATTTTCTGCATTTTCAGCAGCGTTTTCTACTTCTCGTCCAGCTTCTTCAGCAGAGTTCTCGATGTCGTTACCCATTTCTTCTACGGCATCTTCAGTTTTTTCTTCTGTAGTTTCTCTACAAGAGTAGATTGAAAGAGACATTGTTGCAACAGCAAATAGTAAGAATAATTTTTTCATTGTTAAAATGTTTAATTAGTTGAAGAAACAAAGTTAAACAAATTTTGATTATGCAAAAGGACTCTTTTCACTTAAATATTTCCAATATCTTTTAGGGACCTGTTGCACGTGAAGCCTCATATTTACTCGGTTTTTAATATTTGTGCAATCGAAATACTCTTTCCATAATTTCTGATAGTAGATTTCTCCTACTTCAAAATATTCTGAATTTGCTCCAGAAAAGCCTATGTCTTCAGGTAGAGCTATAGAAACATATTCCATTTTTGAAAGATCATAATAGACTCCAAGCTTCCTTTTTATATCATAAATCAACCATTTTTGATCTGCATATCTCTTTTTAAAATGTGGGTTTATTATGGGAAGGACATTGAAATCTGGCTCTATAATAGCGAAGTAAATTTTATCTTTTGTTAATCTAAATCTTACAAAAGCTTCCATTCGGTGTTTCTCCCTCGCAACCTGTTTGGCAATTTTTGAAATATATAAAACAGCCGAATGAGAATAATCTAATTCTACTTTTTCTTTTTCTGAAAAAATATACCTGATCATTTCGTATAATTTTATTTCAATATCCTGTGCTTCGCTAAGAAAGGCATATTTTATCTTTTTAATTCCGTTGACTGAAGCTTTAGACTTTAATGCTTTTAGCACCCTTTGGGCCTTTTGTTCTTCAGTTATTATATTGTGAGTTCCGGTAAATAATTGTTCCTGATCTTCAGCCTGCGGAAGGATTTGAATTATCTTTAATTTTTGCTCATAAGCCGTAAAAATGCAGGTGAGAAAACCTTTAAAACTCCCGTCGTATTTTAAAATTTTTTCTGTCACTAAAAGAGGCTTAACTGGTTGTTGAGTTTCTTTCTGAATTTGCTTTGAGAATTTTGAATGATGATAGATTTTAAATTTTCACTCGAAAGTTCTCGAAGTTCTTTTTCCCTGGAATCGCATGTGATAAAATATTTAGCCCGATTGTAAGCAATTCCTATCTTTTTTAAATGTTCCCAGTTAAGTTTTTTGAATTTCCTGGCATGAATGATCTTATTCACCGATTTTAATCCAATTCCAGGCACCCTTAATAAATGTCTTTTCTCGGCTTTATTAATGTCCAGAGGGAAATGTTGGCGATTTCTCAATGCCCAACTCAATTTTGGATCAATGTCCATATCCAGAAATGGAAAGTCCTTATTTAAAAGCTCTCTGATATCAAAACCATAAAAACGCATTAACCAGTCGGTTTGATAAAGCCTATTTTCTCTAAGCATAGGTACCTGTGAGTTCAAAGCAGGAAGGCGGGGATCATTACTTATCGGTACATATCCTGAATAATATACACGCTTCATGTTATAGTTCTTATAGAAAAATGCCGAGGAATACATGATATCTCTATCACTTTCGCCCGTTGCGCCTACGATCATTTGCGTACTCTGGCCGGCGGGCGCATATGTTGGGGTGTGTTTTATAAGCTTTGATTCCTTTTTATATTGAATGATTTCATTTTTCACCTTTTCCATTGGTTTCATAAAATCTGTATGATCCTTTTCAGGAGCGAGTAGTTTTAATCCGGATTTTGTGGGAATTTCGATGTTTACACTTAATCTATCTGCATATAGACCCGCTTCACGCATAAGCTCATCACTGGCGCCGGGAATACTTTTTAGGTGGATATATCCATTGAAATTCTCTTCTTCCCGAAGTTTTTTTGCCACACTTATGAGCCTTTCCATCGTATGATCCGGACTTTTGAATATTCCGGAACTCAGGAATAAGCCTTCAATATAATTTCTTCGGTAAAAATTGATGGTGAGATCTACCACTTCCTGTATCTTAAAGGCCGCTCGCTTAATATCATTACTGCGTCTGGTGACGCAATAAGCACAGTCAAAGATACAATGATTGGTAAGTAATATTTTGAGCAGGGAAACGCACCGACCATCCTGGGTATAAGAATGGCAGATGCCCATTTCCGAAGCATTTCCTAGACCTTTATTTGTATTTTTTCGCTTGCTACCACTACTGGAGCAGGAAACATCATATTTAGCAGCATCTGCCAATATGCTAAGTTTTTCTTTTATCCGATCGAAATCCATAAAATTGGAAATTTTCCAAAATTAGGAAATATTCCAATTTGTTTGAAATTTTTTCTCTTTTATTCTGAAGGTTTGAAAATTAGGTTACTCTACACTGGATTTCTTTTTCTCGGGATAGGTGGCAGGGTTTTCTCCTGCTAAGCGTGCAAAGTTTCTATATGCCTGTTTTACTTTTTCTTCAGGTGTTGTTTCAAATTCTTTTTCGGTTACTTCATATTTTTTCTGGAGCTCTTCCAGTTCCTGGTGTAAATTTTCCTGGACTTCAGCATATTCAGGATCCCCATAAAGATTATTTTCTTCCTTCGGATCTGTTTTCAGATCATATAATTCCCAGGTATCAATATCATCATAGAAATGAATTAGTTTATATCGTTCGGTTCTTACTCCGTAATGACGTTTTACCATGTGAAAGGCGGGGAAATCATAGTAATGATAATAAACCGCATCTCTAAATTCTTCCTGTTTACTATTTTCGGTAAGTAAAGGTTTCAGAGATTTTCCCTGCATGGCATCTGGTATTTCTACTCCGGCAAAATCTAAGAAAGTAGGTGCGAAATCCAGGTTCTGGGTAAGCGCATCAATAGTAGTTCCTTTTTTTATCACTTGTGGATATTGGATGAGTAGGGGCATAGCCAGTGATTCTTCATACATAAAACGTTTATCAAAAAAGCCTTTTTCTCCTAAATAAAAGCCCTGGTCTGTAGTATAAACGATTATAGTATTTTCAGTAAGTCCCTGCTCTTCCAGGTAACCAAGAATTTTTCCAACACCTTCATCTACTGCAGCAACGGTTCCCATATAATCCCTTAAATAACGCTGACCTTTCCATTTTGCTAATTCCCTGCCTTTTAAATTTGCCTCATGAAAAGCATCATTTTTAGGCCTATAGGCTTTGTTCCAGGCCTGGCGCTGTTGTTTTGTCATCCTTTCAAAATCTGAAGTCCAGGGGTTGTGTCTTAATGAATCACTTCCTTTAGCTACCGTCATTTTTAAATCGTGCCCTTCATACATATCTTCGTAGATAGTTTGCAATTGTTCCTGAGCAGCTATTTGATTCTCGTGTTCAGAAAAATAACTATCCGGTAAAGGGAAATCTATAGAGTCATAAGTGTTGATATGTCTTATAGGTGGCATCCAGTTTCGGTGGGGTGCTTTATGATGTACCATTAAAAAGAATGGTTCATCTTTTTTTCTTTTCTCCTCCATCCAGTTTATACCCATATCGGTAATTATATCTGTTGCATAACCGTTGACAATACTGGTGTCATTCGCATGGATAAATTCAGGATTGTAATAGTTTCCCTGATCATTCAGGATATTCCAGTAGTCAAATCCCTGAGGTCTTCCGTGTAAATGCCATTTTCCAACAATCGCAGTTTGATACCCCGCTTCTTTTAAAAACTTTGGAAGTGTGGGTTGAGAGCCGTCAAAGACTTCGCCATTCATTCTAAACCCATTAATATGACTGAATTTCCCCGTTAGTATAACTGCCCTACTGGGACCACATATAGAATTAGTACAAAAATTATTTAAAAACTTCGCGCCGTTATTTGCAATTCGGTCAATATTTGGAGTAGGAGCTTTTTTACTCACCGGATGACCATAAGCACTAATTGCCTGAGCTGCATGGTCATCTGTCATAATGAACACAATATTTGGTCTTTTCTTAGGGTATGTTTTAGAAGACTCTGTTTCGTTATTATCTCGACATCCAGTAATTACTAAACAAGTGAGTATAAGAACAACATGGTAAAAGGAAATTTTATACATGGGTGTAGTTTTAAAAACTGAAAATTACAAAAGTTTTCGTTAAAATTTAGTAATTTTCACCTGCTCAATGACTGCACAAACCATTCTACAGGATGCAAATTAAAATTAATAAATATCTGATATTTATGGTGTTACTAATTAATAACACCTATTCTCAGGAACTTGTGCCACCCATACAAAACTATTCGCCTGCTGAATATTCAGCAGCCAGTCAAAACTGGGATATTGCTCTGGACGAGCGAGGCGTGGTATACATTGCTAATAACCAGGGCCTATTGGTTTATGATGGGCTAAGCTGGGAATTATTTCCTTTAGAAAGTCAGTCGATCATAAGATCTGTATATCCTCATAAAGGAAGAGTTTACACGGGTTCTTATAAAGAATTCGGGTATTGGGAAACTACTAAAGACGGGACTATGCTTTATAATTCTCTTTCTCATTTAATGAGTGAATTTGATATGCAAAGCGATGAATTCTGGGAGATTATCGCCTATGAGGATGCGATATATTTCAGGTCTTTTGGTGCTGTCTATAAATATGTAGATGATAAAATTACCAAGATGCAGGATATTGTATCTACTTCACTTGGCGTCTTTAAGAACAATTTAATAATGTCTCCCAGAAAAAATGGATTGGTATATCTTGATAAAGGAACAACCAGGCCTTTAGAAGGTAACCAGGAGGTTATAAAGGATCTAAATATTATAGATATTGAAGGAAAGGGAGATACTTTATTTATTGGTGCTAAGGAAGCTTTATATGCATATGTAGATGGAAAATTTTCCAAATTTCGGGATCAAAAGCTTAATAACCTACTGGAAAGATCTGAGTTGAACCATATTATATCGGTAACGGATGATGAGATAATATTAGGAACTATCAAGAATGGTATAATCAGTTATAATCTTGAAACCGGGGAAATGCAGGTTTTTAATAGAAATTCAGGCTTACAAAATAACACAGTTTTGGGAATGAACTACGACAAGGGAAGACTATGGCTGGCCCTGGATAAAGGGGTAGATATGATAGATCTCAAAGCACCTATAATTTTTTATACCGATAATACAGGAGAATTAGGAGCTGTTTATGACATTCAGAAATACCAAGGAGATTATTACCTGGCAAGTAATACCGGTGTTTACAGTTTTACAAATGGGAATCTCAACTTGATTGATAATGCTGAAGACCATACCTGGAATTTAGAAGTGATCGATGATATTTTATATGCCAACCATAATACTGGTATTTATAAGATAGTTAATAATGTATTTATTCCTATAGAAGCCAGAACCGGTAGTTTTAGTGTGAAAAAAGTAATTGATGACCCTGATAAACTGCTAATAGCTAATTATACGGGAATAACTCTATATGATAAAAGTAAAAATAGTTTAAGAGAATTGGAGTCGATCAATTTTCCGGTAAAGGATCTCATCCTGGCAGATAAATCGACTATTTGGGTCGCCCATCCCTATGAAGGTGTTTATAAAATTACGCATGATGCTTTCACTAATTTGGAAGTGAAGAAAATAAAAGCGCTTGGAGGAAAAGCAAATTTTAATCCACAGATATATGAGCTGAATAAGCAGATTATCCTTTACGTAAATGATAGGTGGTTTAAGTATAATCCTTTTAAAGATGATTTTGAAAGCTTTACTGAACTGAATACTTATAAGGATGCACGATTGATCTTTGAAGATAGGGGCGAGTATGTTTTTACAAATTCGGAAGATGGATCTTTAACTATTACTGATCTACAGCAGAATTCGATATTTATTCCTTCGAAAAGATTGGATAATAGACTGGTACGTTCTAATGAAAACTTTATTCAAGAAAATGATTCCATATTTTATATCACTTTAAATGATGGTTTCGCCAGATTAAACCTCAAAAGTTTAAAAGAAGATAATAAGGAGGAGTGGATAAGCCAGCCTTTTCTAAAGGAGTTCTCTAATGATTCAATTCGATATTCATTATCAGGTAGCTCTATAATTCCTTTTAGAAATTCCAGAAATATTACCATAAAAGCCGGAATGCCGGTTTCTGAAGCAGATGAATTAACCTATGTGCTTAAGGGGGAGGAAGTCTTAACCGGGGCTTTTAAAGAGGGAGCCATGAATTTTAGAAATCTGAGTCATGGGGATTATGAGCTTTCTCTAAGCGCTTTGGGTAGCAACAAAAAGAATATTTCAACAGAAAAATTCTGGTTTAGTATTGCCCCGCCCTGGTATTTATCAAATGGGATGAAGGCTGTGTATGTTTTAATCTTAATTAGTTTAATCCTGTTTATTTACTGGTTAAATAAACAAAAGCTTAAAAAACATCAGTTGCAGCTTGAAGAAAAATTTGAAAACGAACACGCGGAGCGGCTTAATAGAATTGAAAAGGAGCGACTTATCAATGAGATTGATCTCAAAAGAAAGGAATTGGCCAACACAACCATGATGGCGGCCAAAAAGAATGAGGTATTAATGGAAATCCAGGGAGAGTTGAATAAGGATAAGGGTAAATTCTCAAATCAATTCCGTTTGAAACACATTATGAACAAAATTAATAATGCCGTAAAGAGTAAGGATGAGTGGAAAGTTTTTGAAACTAATTTTAATGAGGTACATGAAGATTTTTTTAAGGATTTATTAGACAGGTATCCAAAACTAACGAGTAAGGATCTAAAATTATGTTCCTATCTCAAAATGAATTTAAGTTCTAAAGAAATAGCGCCTTTGATGGGAATTTCAGTTCGGGGAGTGGAAGTTCACAGATATCGGCTGAGAAAAAAGATGGAATTGGATAGTGATGTGAATTTGACAAAATTTCTAATAAAGAATTTTTAGATTCTTAAAAAATACACTAAAATTTTCTTAAATCTTACTACTACATCAATACATCATACTCAAAATACTTTCTTAAAATCATACTTCAATAACTGTTTAAATTACTGTATATCAGCATTTTAAAAGCAATAATGGTTTGATGTAGTAGTTGTGTACTATAACGTTTGCGTTAACCTATGCTTACAGCGTATCTTTCAGTAACAAATTAAGCAAAAACACCCAACGAGTATGAAATTAAAATTATTCTTCGCTTGCGTCTCCTTTTTAGTTTTTTCAGGATTTTCGCATGCTCAACAAATCAAAACCATTAGTGGTATTGTGACAGATGAGAACCAGGTGCCTTTGCCGGGGGCTAATATTAAAGTCATTGGTAAGGATATTTATGATGTTACCGATTTTGACGGAAACTTCTCCTTAGAAAATGTAGAGGTAGGTGATACCTTTAGAGTGACTTTTCTTGGTTTTGCTCCACAGGAAATGGAGATTACCACCGCCGTAAATTATTCTATTGTTCTGCAGGAGGATGCAGGGCAATTAGATGAAGTAGTGGTCGTAGGTTACGGTAGCCAGAGAAAACAAGATTTAACTGGTAGTATTAGTAGGGTTGATACAGAGGAAATTACAAGGCAGCCTGCTTCCTCCCCTATAGAATCAATTCAAGGTAGGGCTGCCGGTGTGCAAATTGTTCCTTCCGGTGCGCCGGGTGCAACACCAGATGTATTTGTTAGAGGTCTTGGTACCGTATTTGGCGGTCAGAGTCCATTATATGTAGTGGATGGGATCTTAACTGATAATATCGATAATATTAATCCTAATGATATTGTTTCAATCGATGTTCTAAAGGATGCGTCTTCGTTAGCTATATATGGTAACCGTGGAGCAAATGGGGTCATCATCGTATCTACCAAACAGGGTAAAGTAGGGGCGATGCAAATCAATATTGATACCTATTATGGACCAAAAACAGAATTGCGAAAAGTGGATATGGCAGATTCAAGAAGTTTTGCCATTTATTCCAACGAGGCACTAGTTCGCGCTGGAGAGGAGCCAAGATTTGATTTAGATCAGGAATTCAATACAGATTGGTTTGAAGAAATAACCAGAACGGGTAGCATTAGTAGTACCAATGCATCTGTAAGTTACGGTACAGAAAAAGTTCGAACCTATTTTAGTGCAGGATTTTTTCAGGAAGAAGGTATTTTAAAGGGAAATGATTTCAACCGTCTCACTTTAAGAAGTAATACAAGTTTTGATATTTCAGATAAGATAACTTTTACGCAGCAGGTTAGTGCTGCCCTTACAGATGAAGTGCCAAAGCCTTTCGGTGCTTTTAATAATGCATACAAACAAACACCTATTATTCCGGTAAGATATCCACAGGGTAACGAATTTGCCGGAAAATTTGGATCTTCTACTGGAATCAATAATGTGGGGAACCCGGTGAGGGATTTATTTTATGATAATCAGAAACAGAAAAATTTAACCATACAGGGAAGTTTTACATTTGATTATGAAATTACTGATTGGATTCAGTTCACTTCCCGTTTTGGTGTGGAAACAGAATATTTCAGGAGAAGGAATTTTACTCCTAACCTGGATCTATTCCTTTCTGGAGATCCTACTCGAACCAGGGATCAATATTCAGACGAAAGTCCCAAAACATCTCTTACTATTAGAAAAGCTGAATCTTATAAATGGGTATGGGATAATTTTGTGACTTTGAACCAAACACTTGCTGATCTTCATAATTTCAAACTCACGTTAGGTACAACAATGGAAGAGCGAGGCGGCGATTTTATACAGGGTACCCGAAGAAATGTTCCCAACAACAGTGACTTCTGGAGTTTGAACAACGGGGATGCCGATCCACAAACTGTGGATGGTTTAAGAGATAATACAGTAAGATTAAGATCTTATTTTGCAAGGTTGAATTATGATTTTGACAGTAAGTATTTATTAACTGCTACTATAAGAAGGGATGGTTCCAGCCAATTCCAGGAAGGCCAGAAATATGGTAATTTCTTCTCCGTTGGTCTGGGATGGGTTATCAGCGAAGAGGCATTTTTAGAAGATTCCGAAGTTATAAGCTTTCTTAAATTAAGAGGAAGTTACGGGGAGCTGGGTAACCAGAATATACCCTTAAATATTCTTACTTTCAACTCGGGGCTTAATTATCCATTTGGACCTGATGAAGCGGTTAATGAAGGCGGAACCGTGGATGAGCTAATAGATCCTAATTTATCCTGGGAAACTACGGAAGAGTATGATATAGGTCTTGAATTTGGATTTTTAGACAATAAACTTACCGGGGAGATCGATTATTATAACCGTTTAAATAGGGATGCGATACTACCTGTAGAACTGCCGGACGCTTTTGGATTTAGGGGAACTACCTTAACACCTGCCGGAAAAGTAAGAAACAAAGGTTGGGAATTTGTGCTTAATTGGAGTGATCGTATTGGCGAGGATTTCAGATATCAAATAGGAGGAAACCTTACCATGAACGAGAATGAACTTGAGGAAGTTACCAATCCATTTTTTGCCCAGAATACCGGTGGTAGTCTTGGAAACGGCCAGATAACTAAAAGAGTGGAGGTAGGGCAGCCTCTTGGAAGTTTCTGGTTGTTGGAAGTGATAGGAGTAGACGATAACGGTGATTTTATTTACGAAGACGTAGATGATAATGGGAACATAGATGATGGAGATAAACAATTCTTTGGATCTTATGCTCCCCGTAATTTTTACGGTTTCAATATTTCCGCAAATTATAAGAATTGGGATATAAATGTAGATGGCTACGGAAATTATGGGAACGTGGTATATAATGGTAAAAAAGCCAACAGATTCAATAATGAGAATATAGAGCAGGAGGTTTTTGATAATAGATTTACCGCTGAAAATCCTTCCAATACTGAGCCGGCCGCTTTTAATGGCGTGCCACTTGCATCAACCTATTATTTAGAATCTGGCGACTTTTTCAGGTTGAACAATATTACAGTGGGATATACCATTCCATTCGAGGAAAATATCGCTATAAACAATGCAAGATTGTATGTTACAGCTCAAAATCCATTTATTAGTCAGGATTTTTCGGGCTATACACCAGAATTGCCAGGTGCGCCTCTTGGAGGGGCTGGGATTGAATTAAATGCCTATCCTTCCGTACAATCTTTAATTTTTGGTTTAAATCTAAGTTTATAAAAAAATAGATGAATATGAAAACGACATTTAAAACACTCTCTTTATTGGTTGTTCTGTCATTATTTACAGTCGCTTGTGAAGAGGATTTTCTTGAGGTAAGTCCTGCGCAGGAAACCCCTGAAGTAGCATTATCAGATCCGGATGTGGCACCTCAGTTGGTGAACGCTATTTATAATATTTTTCTCGGTTTTAATATGAATTCCTTCCCGTGGTACGGGATTGCAGATATAGCTTCAGATGATTCTGTAAAGGGTAGTGATCCCGGGGATACAGGGACCTATCAACAAAATTTGGAAGAATATACTTTTACTGAAAACGAAGCTGCTTTCAGATTGCTATGGGAAAACCACTACCAGGGAATAGCCAGGGCAAACAGAGCCATCATTTTATTGCCCGATGTAGATATCGAAGAGGATCTACAAAACCGATTGATTGGTGAAGCCAGATATTTAAGAGGTCTAATGTACTTTAGAATGGTGCAAATGTTTGGAGGCGTACCAATAATCGATTTTATCCCAGATCCTAATAGTGAGGAAGATATAAATAGGGCTTTCCAACGGGCTCCGGTAGAAGAGGTGTATGCATTTATTGAAGAAGATCTAACTTTTGCAATGAACAACCTACCCCTAAAGAGCGAATACGCACCAAATGACCTTGGACGGGCTACTCAAGGTGCTGCACAAACCTTATTGGCTAAAGTGAGTCTTTACCAGGAAAAGTGGCAACCGGCATTTGATTTGACCGAAATGGTTATAAACTCCGGTGAATATGGATTAGAACCCAATTATGAAGATGTTTGGAAAGAAACCAGTGAAAACGGTGTGGAATCTATATTTGAAATCCAGGCCAGGGGTGAATCCCCAAATCCGCTTGGAGTAAATAACTATTATGCATCCCAGGGAGCCCGTGGACAAGGCGGTTGGGGCTGGGGCTTCAATAGTCCAAGTGAAGATTTGTTAAATACCTATGAAGAAGGTGATACCAGAAAAGACGGTACGATCATTTTTAGAGGTGAAACCTTATATGACGGTAGGTTTGTACCGGAAACCGTTACAAATCCCCGGTATAATCAAAAAGCTTATGTGAATATTAGCCTGGAAAACGCTGGAGGTGACGAGAAAAACGTACGCCTTTCCAGATACGCCGAAGCACTTCTAATTAATGCTGAAGCTGCCTTTAGACTGGGGATGACCGGAGTTGCAGAAGAAAGGATAAATCAGGTGCGGGACCGGGCAGGACTGGAACCTATTTCGGGTATTACGATTATGGATATCTGGAAAGAAAGACGACTCGAACTCGCGATGGAACAGGATAGAATGTTTGATTTGCGTCGCCAGGGTCGAGCCGCCGAGGTAATGCAGGCTCTTGGATATCCTTTCGTAGAGGGTAAGCATGAATTATACCCGATTCCACAGGAACAAATAGACCAAAGTGGAGGTTTATTGGAACAAAATCCTGGTTACTAAAATAAACTAAGGGGTTACTATAACCCTTCTTAGTAGGGTGTTTTCTGTGAGAAAAGTTTGAATAAATATGTTAAAACTAAAATCTTTTTTAATTACATTTTTAGTAAGCTTCTCAATAGGTTGTAGCTCAGATAACGGCGGAGGAAATGAAGTTTCTCCGCCTGAACCCCCGCCTGAAACAGGTGGTGAAAATCCAGGAGGTACACCGCCTTTATCTGACGAGGAATTACTCGATCTCGTTCAGGAACAAACTTTTGGCTATTTCTATGATTTTGCTGAAGAAAATAGTGGTCTGGCAAAAGAACGTTCTCAGGAGGATGCTTATGGAGGGGACGGGTCTCTAATTGTTACTACGGGGGGATCTGGTTTTGGCTTAGCTTCTTTTCCTGCAGCCGTGGAACGCGGCTTTATTAGTAGGACGGAAGCGATTGACCGACTTAAAAAAATTCTCGATTTTTTAGAAAGCGTGCCTACTTATCACGGTGCTTTTTCTCACTGGTATTTGGGAAATACCGGGCAAACCAGACCTTTTAGTACTTTCGACGATGGTGGAGATCTCGTGGAAACTGCATTTTTACTGCAGGGGCTTCTTATTAACCGACAGTATTTTAATGGTGATAATGAAGAAGAAATAAATATTCGTAATCGTATTACCAGGATCTGGGAAAACGTGGAATGGGATTGGTATACGCAGGGTGAAGATGTATTATACTGGCACTGGTCACCTAATTATAATTTTCAAATCGATTTACAAATTAAAGGCTGGAATGAATCATTGATAGTGTATGTATTGGCAGCTTCCAGCCCTACTCATCCTATTTCAAAAGAAGTCTATACGAAAGGTTGGGCTTCCAATGGGAATATGGTAACTAACAGATTCCATTATGGCTTCAATATGCCTTTAGGGCCGAGTTTTGGAGGGCCACTTTTTTTTAGCCATTATTCTTTTATTGGTCTTGACCCACGCAATCTGAGTGATGAGTATGCTAATTACTGGCAACAGAATACAGCACATGCCAATATCAATTACGAATATTGTGTTCGAAATCCTTTAAATTATGAGGGATATGGCGTAGATACCTGGGGCCTCACAGCTTCAGATAATTATGAAGGTTATTCAGCACATAGTCCTACGAATGACCTGGGCGTAATAACTCCTACTGCTGCATTATCATCATTTCCGTATACTCCAGAGGAGTCTATGACTGCGATGCGTCATTTTTACGAAGATCTTGGCGATCGACTTTGGGGAGAATATGGATTTTATGATGCATTTTCTGAAGAACAGAACTGGTTTGCTGATGGATATTTAGCAATAGACCAGGGACCTATTATAGGCATGATTGAAAATCATCGTACAGGAATGCTTTGGGATCTTTTCATGGCAGATGAAGATGTGCTGAATGGATTAAACAAACTTGGATTCTCCTACTAAAATTTTAGAATATTTTACTCAATAATACCCCCATGCTTAATAAATCCTTAGTAATAATAACTTTTGGAATTTTTCTGTTTAGTGGATGTAAAAACGCTCAGAAAAATTCCGGGGAAACTCAAACCGAAAATATATCTGTAGAAAATCAACTTTCAGAAGAAGCTCTTCTGGACACCGTTCAGAAACAAACACTAAAATATTTCTGGGAGTATGCTGAACCTAATAGTGGAATGGCTCGTGAACGTTTTCATCCCGACGGAGATTATCCGAAAAATGATGCTCATGTGGTTACTACCGGAGGGTCGGGTTTTGGTTTAATGGGCATTGTAGCGGGTATGGAAAGAGGTTTTATTCCACGGGATTCCGCAGTGGCAAGATTGGATAAAATTGCAAATTTCCTCGATTCCACACCCCGGTTTCATGGAGCATGGTCTCACTGGCTTAATGGAGAAACTGCCGAAGTACAGGCTTTCGGAGAAAAGGATAATGGCGGTGATATTGTAGAAACTTCATTTTTGGCGCAGGGATTTATAGTAGTTAGAGAATACCTGAAGAATGGTTCAGAAGAAGAAAAAGTGATAGCTTCAAAATATGATGAATTGTGGAAAGGCATCGAATGGAATTGGTACACCAATAATAAAGACGGGATTTATTGGCACTGGTCCCCGGAATATGAATGGGAAATGGATTTTTTGATCGAGGGATATAATGAATGCCTTATTACGTATGTGCTGGCAGCATCTTCACCAGATCACCCCATTGAGCCGGAAGTTTATCATGACGGCTGGGCACGTAGCGGAAATATTACTACAGATGCTGAAGCCTACGGCTTGCCATTGATACTTAAACATAATACCCGTGGCGATATGGGAGGTCCATTATTCTGGGCTCATTATTCCTATTTAGGGTTAAATCCAAAAGGATTGTCTGATGAATATGCGAACTATTGGGATCTCAACGTAAACCACAGTTTGATAAATTATAAGTATTGCCAGGAGAATCCTAAAGATTATGCTACTTACGGGCCAAATTCCTGGGGCTTAACTGCAAGTTATACGCGTAATGAAAACGGAGGCATTGGTTATACAGCCCACTCACCAGATAATGACAGGGGAGTGGTTTCTCCTACGGCCGCAATTAGTTCTATTCCATATACTCCGGCAGAATCGCTGGCAGCTATGAGATATTTCTATTCAGATCTCAACGATCTTGTTTGGGGACCAGCTGGTTTTTATGATGCTTTCAGCCTTGAAGATGAAGAATGGGTTGCCGCAAGATATCTGGCCATAGACCAGGGGCCAATGGTGGTGATGATAGAAAATTATCGCTCAGGTTTGATCTGGGATCTTTTTATGGGTGCACCGGAAGTACAAAACGGACTCAAAAATTTAGGATTTACTTATGAAAAATAGATTGAAATACTTGTTGATCACGTTGGGATCTATATTGTTATTGCTGCCGCTAAGCTTACGTGCGCAAACAAAAGATGATTTTAAAAGAGAACAATTTATTTCTGAAAACGATACGCTCAATTACAGGATTCTTTTTCCAGATAATTTTTCTGAAAATGAAAAATATCCGGTGGTATTAGTGTTGCATGGAGCCGGAGAGCGGGGAGATGATAATGAAGCCCAGTTAGTTCATGGAAGTGACCTTTTTCTGCAAGCTGAAAACAGAAAAAAATTTCCTGCAATTGTGATTTTTCCTCAGGCGCCAAAGAATGATTATTGGGCAAAAGTTGAGGTTAAGAGAGATACCATGCCTTTTCAATTTAATTTTAAGAACAAGGAAGAACCAACAAAATCACTGGACCTGGTCATGAAGATGATGGATTCGGTGATTAATCAAAAATTTGTCGATAAAGAAAAGGTGTATGTAGGAGGTCTTTCTATGGGTGGTATGGGTACCTATGAGCTTCTTTATAAAAAACCAGAAATGTTTGCGGCAGCCTTCGCTATTTGTGGTGGTGCCAATCCAGAAATTGCCCAGGATTATCCCAAAGGTTTTAATATCTGGATTTTCCACGGCGAAAAAGATGATATCGTTCCTCCAGCGCTTTCAAAGGCGATGGCGAGATCTATTAATCATCATGGCGGAAATGCAAAGGTCTCTTTGTACCCGGATGATAATCATAATAGCTGGGATTCGGCATTTTCAGAACCTTATTTATTGCCATGGTTGTTTTCAAAAGAACGAGAGAGGGAATAAAAAGCCATAAATTCTAATTTTTTTAAATGAAACTCTACAGTTACATCTTTATAATTTTTTTGCTTGGTTTCACTGCATCATCACAAGAAGCAGTACCCGAAACTTATTGTAATCCATTAGATCTGGATTATACCTACATGGTGTATAATTCAAGTCGCAATATCTCTTATCGTTCCGGCGCAGATCCTGCGGTGATTGAATACCGTGGCGAGTATTTTATGTTTGTAACGCGCTCTTTTGGTTACTGGTATTCTAAAGATCTTATCAACTGGGAATTTATCAAACCCGAAAAATGGTTTTTTGAGGGATCTAATGCGCCCACTGCTTTTAATTATAAAGATTCTCTGGTTTACTTTGCTGGCGATCCTGCAGGTTATGGGAGTATTCTTTATACAGATGATCCCAAAAGCGGTAAATGGACACCTACTGCTTCTATAACCAGTAATATTCAGGATTCTGAACTATTTATCGATGATGACGGCAAAACTTACCTGTATTGGGGTTCGTCAAATGTACACCCCATTCGTGTGAAAATGCTGGATAAAGACGACCGCTTTCTTGAAACCGGAGTTGAAAAGGAACTTATTAACCTGGTGGAAGAAGAACATGGCTGGGAACGTTTTGGAGAGAATAATTTTCATCCAACCTTAAAGGAGGGGTACATGGAAGGAGCTTCCATGACCAAACACGATGGAAAATACTACTTACAATATGCCGCGCCGGGCACACAATTTAATGTGTATGCAGATGCTGCTTATGTTGGAGAAACTCCATTAGGGCCTTTTAAATACATGAAAAATAATCCTTATAGTTTTAAGCCTGGTGGATTTACGAATGGTGCCGGTCATGGCGTGACGGTACAACAAACCAATGGACAATACTGGCATTTTGCTACGATGGCACTTGCTTCCAATGCTCACTGGGAAAGACGTTTGGCGATGTTTCCTACTTACTTCGATGAAGAAGGATTGATGTATACAGATACAAGCTATGGTGATTATCCATTGTTTGGGCCGAACCATCCAACCAACCCCGGACAGCATAGTGGTTTGATGTTGCTCTCTTATAAAGGGAAAACAAGGGTATCCTCTTCAAAAATGCAGATACGGAAAAGTACTTCTACAGATGATGATTATGAGATCACAGAAATGCCACTGGAAAAGGACGGTAACGGGGAGATCATTTCAAAAGTATTAACAGATGAAAGTCCGAAATCATTTTGGGTTGCTGAGGCCAATGATGCCAAACAATGGGCAGAGATCGAAATGCTCGCCCCAGGAAATGTTTATGCCATCCAACTAAATTTTCATGATCACGAATCTGGTATATACACCCGAACTGAAGGTTTAAGACATAGGTTTACTGTGGAAGTTTCAGATGATGCTAATAAATGGAAAACAGTGGTAGATAGAAGTAAAAGTTATGAAGATGCGCCTAATGCTTATATCGCCCTTAATCAACCCATAAAAGCAAAATACGTCCGTTATAATAATGTAGAAGTTCCGGGGAATAATCTGGCATTATCTGAAATCAGGGTTTTTGGTAAGGGCCTGGGTAAAAAACCTGCAAAAGTTAATGGGTTTAAAGTTTCACGGGAGGAAGATCGTAGAAATGCCTCTATAGACTGGCAGCCGGTAAAAGGTGCCCAGGGTTATAATATACGCTGGGGCATTGCACCAGATAAACTTTACCAATCCTGGTTGATCTACGACAAAAATGAACATTTTATGCGTAATCTGGATCGTGATACCCAATACTATTTTAGTATAGAGGCCTTTAATGAAAATGGAATTTCAGAGCGATCTGAAACAATTTCAGTGAAATAAACCGAAGAACTAAACAACTAATAAAAAGCAAAGACCATGAAGAGAACATATTTATCGATATTCTGTATAGCTTTTATGGGAACTTTATTCCTGTCGGCACAGGAAAAGATTCCGCAAGTAGAAGAATTGCTCAAAAAAATGACCCTGGAAGAAAAAATAGGTCAGCTTAATCTTTTAACTCCAGGAGGTGGGATAGCTACAGGGTCTGTGGTAAGCGAAGATGTGGAAACCAAGATCAAGGCCGGAAATGTAGGAGGCGTGTTTGGTGTCTCAAGTCCGGAGAAAGTGAGACAGGCACAGGATATCGCTGTAAAATCATCCCGGTTAGGAATCCCGTTATTAATAGGTTCCGATATTATTCACGGTTATAAAACCACCTATCCAATTCCGTTAGGACTTTCTTCGAGCTGGGATATGGAATTGATTCAAGAAGGAGCGAAAATAGCTGCTAAAGAAGCTACTGCCGATGGTATTAATTGGAACTTTTCGCCCATGGTGGATATAGCCAGAGATCCTCGATGGGGGCGTATAGCAGAAGGTGCCGGGGAAGATCCATATTTGGGGTCTCAGGTCGCAAAAGCAATGGTTAATGGGTACCAGGGAGAAGATCTTACCCAACCCAATACGATGATGGCGACGGTAAAACATATGGCTTTATATGGTGCTGCTGAAGCAGGAAGGGATTATAACTCCGTAGATATGAGTCGGTTGAAAATGTTCAACGAATATTTACCTCCATATAAGGCGGCGGTAGATGCCGGAGTGGGGAGTGTAATGACTTCTTTTAATGATATAGACGGAATACCCGCCTCAGGAAATAAATGGTTACTTACAGATTTGCTGAGAGAAAGATGGGGATTTGAGGGATTTGTAGTTTCAGATTATACTTCGGTAAATGAAATGATTGCGCATGGAATGGGTGATCTTCAGGCCGTTTCTGCATTGGCAATTAATGCCGGACTTGACATGGATATGGTAGGAGAAGGATTTCTAACCACGCTCAAAAAGTCTGTTGATGAGGGTAAAGTTTCCGAAGAAACGATCACGAATGCTGCGAGAAGAATTCTGGAAGCGAAACATAAATTAGGATTGTTAGACGATCCTTATCGTTATTCAGATGAAAGCAGACCTGAGAAAGATATCCTTACCGAAGAAAATAGAGATTTTGCAAGAAAGGCTGCAACGAGATCTTTTGTGCTTTTAAAGAAGCATGACAACACTTTGCCACTTGCGAAAAATGCAAATATCGCTTTAGTTGGTCCGCTGGCAAATAGCAAAAATAATATGCTGGGCACCTGGGCGCCAACAGGAGATCCTCAATTATCGATTCCTATTCTGGAAGGAATGAAAAATGTAGCTTCAGAAGCAAATATCACCTATGCTAAAGGTGCTAATATCTCGGATGATACTTCATTCGCGAAGAAAGTGAACGTCTTTGGAGAACGGATACAGATCTCTGATGAGTCTCCTGAAACCCTACTAAAGAAGGCCCTGGATCTGGCTAAATCTTCAGATGTAATTGTAGCGGTAGTAGGTGAAGCCACCGAAATGAGTGGAGAAGCAGCCAGTCGTACCGATATTACAATCCCCGATGCCCAGAAAAAACTGATAAGGGAACTTACAAATACTGGTAAACCTGTAGTACTTGTTTTAATGAGTGGTAGGCCCCTGGATATTTCAGAAGAAATGCAACTGCCGGTAAGCATTTTGCAAATTTGGCATCCCGGAGTGGAAGCCGGAAATGCGGTGGCCGATGTAATCTTTGGAGATTATAATCCTTCAGGAAAATTAACAAACAGTTGGCCCAGAAGCGTTGGTCAGATTCCAATTCATTACCGAATGAAGACTACCGGAAGACCAGGTCCT
This sequence comes from Christiangramia sp., assembly GCF_029937855.1. Lineage (GTDB taxonomy): Bacteria > Bacteroidota > Bacteroidia > Flavobacteriales > Flavobacteriaceae > Christiangramia. Next base: position 68,712 of record NZ_JAPYPC010000013.1, on the reverse strand, counting down.
GAAAGTGGGGAATTTCAGAAGTTTAAAACTAATTACCTTGATTCGCCGAATTCACCTTTATTGCCATTTGGTTACGGACTTAGTTATACCGACTTCGAATACAGTGATGTGAAGGCAAATTCAAAAGAACTGAGTTCTACTGGAACAGTAACTTTAAGCGCGACCATTACCAATACAGGAGATTATGACGGCGAAGAAATCGTACAACTTTATATTCACGATAAAGTGAGAAGTATTACGCCTCCTGGAAAAGAATTGAAAGCTTTTAAAAAGATCATGCTAAAAAAGGGTGAGTCTAAAACCGTAACTTTTGAGGTAAGTCCTGAAGATCTAAAATTTTATAATTCAGATTTGAAATATGTAGCGGAACCTGGAGAATTTGAGTTTTTTATAGCTGGAAGTTCAGATTCTGAATTTGATGGTTCCTTCACTTTGAAGGATTAAGCACAATTTGTTTTAGTTGGATCGCCCCGGTTTTATTTTTTCATTCCGGGGCTTTCTTTTATAATTTTTCCAGCCGTATTCCTGAAAGGATAGTTTGTCCATGCAAGGGTTGAAATTCGATGTTAAGACCTTTTTCGGTATGGATCTTGTAATTGAGTTCTACTGCCTGAAGTACATCGTACTGACTTGCAATATTTAGGTTCTTCTCTACAGGTATACCGTTAATTAGAATATCGAAAGTTCTGATTCCCTCTGAATTCTCTGCTTTATCTGAACCCAGATTATAGATGTTTTTCTTTGATGCCGACCAGTTTGGTTCAGCAAAAAGAAGTGAGATGCGATAATTGCCTTTTCCAACATCAAATTTATAAGCATTGATATTTTTTCGCATAGTCTGGTAAAGAGGCTCCTCAGTAGTATTTTTGAGATTTGAAAAAGTAGCCTGAAATTTATTTTCAGACTGCTGAAGAACTTCTCCACCCACATATCCAAATGAGTTTTCAGAATAAGGCTGATCGCTTATCCAGGTTTCATCGGTAGCTTCATTTATAAAATCACTTCGAGATCCCACATTGATGGAAAGGGGGTGATTTTCCAGTTTTTTAAGCAGATCCTGTCGAAATTGAATATTGATCTTCCGGGAATGTCGCGCATCTCCCGAGGTGGCTTCAACCCAATGACCTCCTTCTGTCAGATCCAAACTGAATTCAGCTACATTATTTTTTACAATAGCCGAAATTTCAGGATTATCATCAACTTTTAGAATGACCTTTTCAGCATTTGAAAAAACGTTCAATTTTACATTTTCACTTTTATCTATAAATCTTTTTTCAAAATTCTTTCCGGCGATATAGACAAAATCTTTATCACTTAACCTCGCTTTATAATAGTAATAGATATCCTTTGGCTCCCTGTTAAAATTTAACAGACCTTTCTGATTGATAAATGGCCTGGTATCCTGCCTTCCGGAAGAACCAAAATCAGCAAAATTCCACGCCGACATCCCAATAACAAAAGGACGATCCATTACCTGATTGATATAGCTGATATGGCTTTTAAGTTGATATGCCTCACTGAAGTCCCAGGGTTTTGGATCGTTTGTTTGTATTCGTGAATCACTGCCCGGGCCATATTCAGAAATGATCAATGGCCTGTCCGGATATTTTTGATATTGATCATCAAGGAATTTTCCAAGATTTTGAAGTCCGTCAGTATACCAACCAAAATAGAGGTTCCAGCCAATTACATCGGGAATATTAGCAATTCCGGAAGTGTTATAAATATCATTTTCATGCAGTGCCATGGCGCTAAGACGACTTGTATCCAGTTCTTTGGTCACGGCTTCTAATTTCTTGGCGAGTTCCACACTGGTTGCGATCTTTGCTTTACGTTCAATTTCTGGCATATCACCAGTAAAAACCAACCTGATAAAAATCTCATTCATATAGCCCCAAAAGATGATAGATGGGTGGTTATACAGTTGCAGTATTTGCTCTCGCTGCATATTTATAGAGTTCTGGTGATAGTCTATAGAGTCTGTAACGTCGTTGATCACCGGAATTTCTGTCCAGACCAATAGACCGAGCTCGTCACATATTTTATAAACTTCAGGATCCTGTGGATAATGAGCAGTTCTAATAAAATTCGCCCCCATATCTTTTATCATCTGATAGTCTTTTCTATGGATGCTATTGGGTACGGCGTTTCCCATATTTTCGAAATCCTGATGCCTATTTGCGCCAATTAATTTGATTGGTTTCCCATTGAGTAGAAAACCTTTTTTTGGATCGGCTTTGAACCAGCGACAACCAAATTTGGAAGAATAGGAATCGAGTATCTCTCCGGAATTTGCTTCAACAAGCTGAGCTTGTAATTCATAAAGTTTTGGATTATCAGGTGACCATAACTCGGGATTTTTGATTTCAAATGCTACCGATAAATTTTCAGTTCTAAGAGGTTCTATATTTTCTGAAATTTTAGTTCCATTAGGAGCTGTGATCGTGATTTGAAGATTTTGATTCTGAAGTGGATTAGCAACCAGACCTTCGAAAATTACTTCTGCTGTTTTGTCATTTACTTCAGGAGTTTTGATCAATAAGTTTCCGGCAGTTTCTCCTTCGAGCTGAAAATGGGTTTTTCCGGTTACAATTAATTCGATATCGCGATAAATTCCGCCGTAAAAATTAAAATCGGCTTCCAGAGGAGGAATGTTGACATTATGCGAATTATCAACTTCAACTCTAATTTCATTATTTAACCCAAAATTTAATGCTTTGGTCAATTCAAATACAAAAGCGGTATAGCCGCCAATATGCTCACCCACGAATTTGTTATTTACAAATACTTTGGTTTCCTGGTTTGCGGCCTCAAAGCTTAAAAATATGGCCTGCCCTTTCCAGTCTTGCGGAATGAAGATTTCTCTATTATAAATACCTTTGCCTCTATAATAAGCTCCGTCATTGAAGGCATCTTCAGCATTCCAGGTATGCGGAATATTTACATTTTCGCTCTTTTTAGAATTTTCTAGCTGAAAATTCCAGCCGGAATTTAGTGTTTTCACCATTCGTTGAGCCGGGGCATTAACTTGAGTAAGTAATAGTAGGAGAATAGTGATTTGAAGAATTTTCATTTAGTTCTTTTTTTTGTAACAGGTTGGGTCCAGGCAACTTCAGTATCAGCTTCCCGATAAGGATTCTTCTTTTCTTTATCTGAAATAATTTTAGCTCTAACAAAAAGTACATTCTCAGAAATTTCAAAATCTGCTGCTATTCCGTGGACAGATTTTAAGATTTCGCTTTTGGTAGCACCTTCTTTTACTCCAATAAACTGAATTTTATAACGAACTCCTTCTTCTTCCTTTATTTTAATTGAAATTTGATTGTTTTCAAATTTCAGGGTAGACAGTTCCACTCCGGTACTGGCATAAAAATCTCCGGCCTCCAGTGCATCTATAATAGTTGCCGGTGAAAGTTTCTTAGCTCTTACTTCCACCCAGCCGCGACCGGCATTACTCCATTTAGAACCAAATTTATGATAATGATGACTGTCGTCTGTAGCAATCCCAAGTAATAATGGCTTTTCCAGAGAATGATATGCTATATTCACTTTATCCCACATTTCTTCGGTACTGTCATGAATACTGTCCCCATAATTATTTACATAGGGATGACCGTTAAATACTTCAAAAAAGCGTTCGCCATCCAGTTGTATAATATCTTCTGCTGAAATCGCATAGGTAAAATTAGGATGGTTTAGATGTTGCATCACCGGTTGACCAATTTTCTCTTCATGCTCCTTAATTGCGTTCAGGTTATTCTGAATAAGCTCCACGATAGTAGCGCCTTTTCTAGGTTCAATGACCTCTTTAATATTTATCGCACCCATATGGACCGCTTTCTCGTTTAGGTAAGAAGTGACTTCTTCTGCTTTGAAGATCATAAATTTGTCAGGCTCCTCAAAAAGTGGTCTGAATTCTTTCAGCGTTTTTAATTGAACTTTTAAGCTTTCCTCACCTTTTTCGTACTGCACCCAATCCTTTCCATATTCTTTCAGATATTTTTCAAATGCTTCCTGATAGAGGCTGTCATTGGAAATTGTTTTCCTTTTATCCCCTTCGGCAATGACATTATGATCTGATAAGGCTATAAATTGGTAGTCATTATCCTTATACCTTTTTATGATCATTTCCGGGAACTCATCGCCGTCACTCCAGTAAGAATGCGTATGTAAGTTTCCTTTATACCATTTTTCTTCCTGGGCTTTCCCCGTATAAATCTTAAAAATAAAAAGGCTCAGAAAGATGAAGGATGAGATCTTTTTCATTTATAAATTTTAGTTTGAATTTTTTCTTTTTTGAATACTACGCTATTAAGAAATTCGAAGACCTGAGGGAGTTCTTTAAAAGGAATTCCGGAAATTTCATGCCGTGCATCTTTATACGTGTAAAAAAGATAAGAAGCTTCTAGTTTATGGAGCTTGTCAACGATGCTTTGAGAGCCGTCCAGCATTAGATATCCGGGTTCATTGGCTTCACAATAATGGTGTGGAGCGCTGGCATAAGGAACGAGATTATCATCGGTACCATGGAAAAATATTCCTGGAACTGCCTGTGCATTATTTAAATATCGCGCATCTACAATAGCACCAGCCAGAGAAATCACTGCTGAAAAACTGATGTCAGAATATTTTTCAGTATCATCAAACATTAGAGCAGGATTATAAGCTGCATTTAATACTGCCTCAGCACCTGCGCTGCTACCTCCAACAATGATGATATCCGGATCTATATTAAATTCTTCAGCATGATGCTTCATAAATTTAACAGCATCCATAAAATCTTCCGCAGCCAACTGAAAAGTCTCTATCTTACCTGAAGCATCATAATCACATCCAAAAGACTTATCTTTTCGGGTAAGCCGATAAGAAATTAAACCGACAATATAGCCCTTTGCAGCCGCGACTTTGGCAAATTTGACTTCCTGAGGATTTTGAGGGCTTCCACCTGAAAATCCGCCGCCATGCATAAAAATAATTAGAGGTCGGTTTTTGTCAGCATTAGAGGGGGTATAGAGATCAATAATTAATTTCTCGTCATCTTTTTCTGTATAAACTTTAGTCTGAACTTTATCAACCGCATAAAGACTATCAAGATACTTTATCTGAGCCTCAGTATTTTGAATCGTTATTATAAGGAAATATATATATAGGAGTTTTTTCATACTTACATCTATTTAATAGCAGCTTGAATATACTTATTTTTGAGGGGATAATAAGTGGTAAATTCGATTAGAAAATTTTATCTTCGCACCAATAATTCTTGCATGATGAGTTTACAGGAAAAAGTGATGGCTGAAATGAAGGCCGCGATGAAAGCGAAAGATAGTACCAAGTTAGAAGCTTTACGTGCTGTTAAAGGTGCTATTTTAATAGCGAATACTGAATCCTCTTCAAAAGAGGGATTATCTGATGAGGAAGAAAATAAGCTTTTGCAAAAATTGGTTAAGCAACGTAAGGATAGTGCTCAAATTTATAAAGAGCAGGGAAGAGAAGATCTGGCTGAACCTGAATTACAACAGGCTGAAGTGATTGAACAATTTCTGCCGGAACAAATGAGTGAGGAAGAAATTGAAGCAGAAGTGGATGAGATTATTGCTGAAACCGGTGCTTCTGGAATGCAGGATATGGGAAAAGTAATGGGAATGGCAACGGGAAAGTTGGCAGGAAAGGCCGATGGAAAAACAATTTCCATGATTGTAAAAAAGAAATTATCATAAGAATTTTGTCACATTGAGCGCAGTCGAAATGTGATGACTAATAACGGCCCCGTGGCGCAACTGAATAGCGCATCAGATTTCGGCTCTGAGGGTTGCAGGTTTGAATCCTGCCGGGGTCACGAATAAATAGTTCAATAAGAAAAAACGCCAAGCTCGCTTGAGCGTTTTTTTGTTTGAACTATTTTCAAAGCGGAGCTTTGAGGGATGGGCGAAGCGAATCCTGGCTACATGTAGAAAAAGCCTCGCAATCTCAGTCGAAGCTTGCTTGAGCGTTTTTTTGTTTGAACTATTTTCAAAGCGGAGCTTTGAGGGAAGCGCGAAGCGAATCCTGGCTACTTGTAGAAAAAGCCTCGCAATCTCAGACGAAGCTTACTTGTGCGTTTTTTTGTTTGAACTATTTTCAAAGCGGAGCTCTGAGGGATGGGCGAAGCGAATCCTGGCTACATGTAGAAAAAGCCTTGCAATCTCAGACTAAATTCGAAGGTATATTTTTTATTTATTTTTTAAAGCGAATCTGGACTATTCCTAAAGAAAAATAAAAATGCCAGACCAGATAAAGTAAATCGACCCTACTCAATTCACCCATCCTGTAGGCCTGGCAATTTAAATGTGTTATTAGGGTTTATATATTAATTTCTAGAATTTCTGATCGCTTGCCCAAAACTAGTATTTCTTCTGAGAGCATAAATGTGGTTTTCCGCATTTTTTCTAATTATTGTAATAATGATTTTATTGTTTACTTAAACCGGAAAGTTGAAATAGTAGTAGATGCTGCTATACCTTATATACAAAACAATGTTGAGGTGTTTTTTAAGTTGATGTTAAAAATTTCGGGATTTTTTAAATTGGCAAAAAACAAGGGAAAACCCTAATGCCTTATTTTAAAAAACCTCCATAAATTTAAAATCTAACTGATTTTTCTATAATGATTCAAGATTATAGCAACCTTTACCGTAATATCGTACTGGCCTTAAGCGTAGTGCTAGCAGTATATATAGTCTCAAAATATCTCACTTAAGTCTACTGATTTTTTCAAGCAGATCAATTATCTTCTCTTCAATATAATCCAATTTTAATGGAGTATTTTCTCCTTAAAATATTTTTTCTAAAGCGTAAGATCTGACGATTTTATGAGCGATTTTTTAAGTATAAAGTTAAAGAATTATTATCCAAAGTTCCTTTGTTTGTTTCTGATTATTAATAGATTACGTCTTTTATCGGTTTTTAAATATCTTTCTTCGAAAAAGAATTATTTAATATTAAACGAATCGTAAAATGAAGTTAATTTGAAGTAATTATTGTGCTATTAGATGGAGCCCTAAAATTTTGATGCACAAAAGACACCTTCCCTAAAGGTTTAGATAAGTTCACAATTAATTTCAAATAAATATGATAGCACTATTACACAAGTTTAATAGGGTAACACGCTTTTTGCTGTTACTAATGTTTTTTGCACTGCCAACATTGATGGTAGGTCGTACTGATACAACTACTGTAGCCAATCCCTATGCTTATTCTCAGGCAGGATTGGCGAATCCTACCGTAGCATCAGATAAAGAAGACTATGCACCGGGGGAAATAGCAATTATTACCGGTACAGGCTGGACTTTAGATTCTAAAGTGAATATCCATTTTGAGGAAGAACCGTCCTACGATCACCATCACGGTTATCACGATACTCCTGTGGATGCCAATGGCAACTGGAGGATTGAATATGCTATTGAGGTTAGGCACATAGGTGTGAAATTTACGGTTATTGTTGAGGGGGTGCAGTCTAAGTTCCAGGGATTCACTTATTTTACGGATGCTAATTTTGAATTTTCGGCAACAGGTTTGCCTAATGGTACTCCTAATTCTACATTGATAACAGTAAGATATAAAATTAATGGTGGGCAAGAGATGCTTTCTCAATTTGATTACAATAAAGGGTCCAACCCTCGAATACCAGTTTCGGAGACTCAGACAATAACCTGGACGTATGACAATATTTATTTAAATGGAAATACGTATTCTGCCTCTGGTGGAACAGCTTTTGGCAATACTAATCAAGGGGTTCAAAAAATTACTTCTAATTATTCATTAAGCTGCAATTTCCCCTTAATAACTTCCCACCCCACAAATAGTGTTATAACCTATGGACAAGATACTTCATTTTCCCTGTCAGCTACAGGAACAGTTGAAGCCTATAAATGGCAGGTTAGCAAAAATGATGGTACTAGTTTTACAGATGTAAGTAATGAAACCTTTTCTGGTTATGACGGTGCTACTTCAGCTACTTTATTAATAACAAAGCCAACTGTTGCAATGAACAATTACATATATCGAATAATTCTTTCTGCTTGCGACCCTATGCCAACAGTTACTAGTAATTCGGCAACTTTAACTGTTAATAAAAAATCAGCCTCAGTGGTTGTTGCTGATAAGACTAAAGAATATGGTTCTGCTGATCCTGTTTTGACCGGAACCCTAGATGGCTTCCTGGCAGC
>NZ_JAPYPC010000013.1:34259-60409 GCF_029937855.1 Christiangramia sp. | reverse complement strand
GTCCTTATGCGATCACTGCGACTTTAAATCCTGCTGCTGTACTTAGCAACTATGACATTACCAATACACCTGGAGCATTTAATATTACTGCTAAATCAGCCTCAATAGTTGTAGCTGATAAGACCAAAGAATATGGTTCTGCTGATCCTGTTTTGACTGGAACCCTCGATGGCTTCCTGGCAGCTGATGGCGTAACAGCATCTTATAGCAGAGTAGCTGGAGAAACAGTTTTGGGAGGTCCTTATGCGATCACTTCGACTTTAAATCCTGCTGCTGTACTTAGCAACTATACGATTACCAATACACCTGGAGTTTTTAATATTTCAGAAAGAGCAATCACTATCACTGCGGATGGAAAGAACAAAACATACGGAGATGCGGATCCCGCCCTAACTTACCAGGTCACAGCAGGAAGCTTAGCTTTCAATGATTTATTTACAGGTGAATTGACCAGAGATGTTGGGGAAGCTGTTGGTACTTACCAGATCCAGCAGGGAACTGTTGCCTTGAACAACAACTATAGTCTGACTTATGTACCTGCAGATCTTACAATCGGACTACGTTCTGTGGAGATCACGGCCGATGCTAAATCTAAGACTTATGGAGATGCTGATCCCGCACGGACATACCAGATCACAGCAGGAAGTTTAGCTTTCAGTGATGCCTTTACCGGTGAGTTGACCAGGATTTCTGGAGAAGCTGTTGATACATATCAGATCCAGCAGGGAACTGTTGCCTTGAACGATAACTATAGTCTGACTTATTTACCTGCAGATCTTGCTATAGGACCACGTTCCGTGGAAATTACTGCTAACGCAAAAAACAAATTCTGCGGTCAAATTGATCCTGTGCTTACCTTTCAGATTACAGCAGGAAGTTTAGCTTTTAGCGATTCCTTTACCGGAGCGTTGACTAGGATGGCGGGGGAAGCTGTTGGTATATATCAGATTCTACAAGGAAGTGTTGCTTTAAATAGTAATTACAGTTTAAGTTATAACTCAAAAATGTTAGAGATAAAAGGAGTTTCTCTGGACGTTACCGACGCTCAAAGTCCTCGAAGCATACATGAGGATGTAATTCTTAGCATACAAGTTTTAGATGGAGTAACTTTATTATCGGGAGTTACCGTAAACATAACAGTTGGTACAACAACAATAGAAGCCACATCAGTTAATGGAATCGCAACTTTTAATTTTAGTAAACTTCCTTCAAATCTTTATCCTGTGACTGCACAAGCTGGGGGATGTTCTGTGACTGAGCCGGTTTTTCTTCCCATTTACGATCCTAATGGTGGTTTTGTAACTGGAGGGGGTTGGATAGACTCTCCTGCTAATGCAATGGCATCTGGGGTAGTTGGAAGAGCAAACTTTGGATTTAACGCTAAATACAAATCTGGTAAAAACAATACCAACGAAGTAGATGGAAATACCAACTTCCAGTTCAAAGCAGGGGATCTTCACTTCTCAAGCTCAGCCCACGATAATATGTCACTCGTAATTTCCGGAGCTAAAGCTACTTATACCGGTACAGGTACCATAAATGGAATGGGAGTACATAAATTCCGCTTAATTGCTGTTGATGGGGACATCTCCGGCGGTGGAGAAATTGATAAATTCAGGATAATGATATGGGAAAATGCTTCTTCAAGTGATCTGGTATATGATAATAAAAGAGGAACTTCAGAATCTTCAGATGATGCTACAGCTATCAGCGGTGGTTCCATTGTCATCCATAAACCTAAAGGAAATGTAAAATCTTCTGAAACAACAGAAAAACTAATTGTGGAAACTAACTCAGCTTTAGTAGAGACCTTAACTTCTCTTGAAATAGCACCCAACCCGATGATTTATTCTTCAGAGATTCGTTTTAGTTTATTGAAAGATTCCAGGGCAGAAATGAAGATCTTTGATATGAACGGTAGACTGGTAAAGACCTTGTATTCAGGAAATGTAAAAGCATCTGAAGTGATCCGTTTAAATTTTGAACGCGACAATTTAATGTCAGGAATATACATCTGTAAACTTTTCACAGGGGATGGCAAATCTTATGAAAAACAAATTGTTATAAAATAGGTTAACGCCATAGTTTGGAAAATAAAATCCGGAGTAAAATCCGGATTTTATTTTTAACTAAGGATTAGCTTTCGTGTAAATTCACTTTTCTTTAAGCCTTAGCGTTAAATCTTACCTAAATACTTTCCTCAGGCTTTCTTAACCGGTAAATTAGTCCTCTAAATTAAAAAGTAACACCTATGGCAGCTTATTTTAATTCAAATCAACTTAGAACCTCCTTGCAGGAGCTGGTGAAAGTCTATTTGGCAGAATGCGAGGATAGTAGTGTGTTGTCGCAAGATTGTATCGATCTGTTGAGGCATAACTTTTTGGCTGATTATGTGGTATATAATGCAGCTAATAATTCTATAGAAATAGGAATGAACAAATCTGAGAATTTTGATGGTTATCCAGATATGGAAGTATTTACCTTTCCTTTAAATGATATAGCCAAAAAAATAGATCATTCCTTTAAAAATAATAGTGAAGATCTGGAATTTTATGGTAAATTAATTGGTAGGAGAAAAGGAATAGGATCTAATTCTGTTGTATTAATGGAATAAGAAATATTCACTCCCCGGGAAAAGCAATTTTATATTTTAAAATTGCTTTTTTTATGCGTGGATTTCAGATAGAGATTTTTTGTTTCTTGCTTAGATGATCCATGATCATTTTTGCGTGTATTCTGGAATTTTCTATAAACCATTTATGGGTTTCCACACCACCGCAAATTACACCAGCAAGAAATATTCCCGGAACGTTGGTCTCCATGGTATCTTCATTGTAGAACGGTATTTTCCTTCCGTCATTGGAGAGCTTTATTCCTATATTCTGAAGAAAACCAAAATTAGGACGGTAGCCTGTCAACAATAAAACAAAATCATTTGCCAGGGCTTTCTCACCTTTCGGGGTATTTAGTATTACCTCATTTTCCCTAATTTCTTTCAGATTAGAATCGAAATAAGCCTTGATACTTCCTTCCTCGATACGATTAATAATATCTGGCCTAACCCAATATTTTACCCTTTCACCAATTTCAGGTTTTCTAACAAGCATGGTAACCTCACCACCTTTTCTATAAATTTCCAGTGCAGCATCCACTGCAGAATTACTGGCACCTACCACCAACGTTTTTTGGGTTGCGTAATAATGGGGATCATTATAATAATGAGAGACTTTAGGTAGATCCTCTCCCGGCACTCCCAGATGGTTTGGAATATCATAAAAACCAGTAGCTACAATCACATTTTCAGCCTGATATTCATTTTTTGAGGTAACAATAAAATGTTTACCCTTTTTAGTCTTAACATCGGTAACTTTTTCAAATAAGTGAATATTGATTTCGTTATTCGTTGCAATTCTTCTGTAATATTCTAAAGCTTCCCGCTTTGTTGGTTTGGGATTGTTGCTGATAAACGGAATATCATCTAATTCCAGCTTTTCCGAAGTAGAAAAAAAAGTCATATTGGTAGGATAGTGGTATAAAGAATTTACCAGGCATCCTTTTTCAATAATTAGATACGATAGTCCCTTTTTCTCTGCTTCCAAAGCACAGGCAATACCAATGGGGCCACCCCCAATAATTACTACTTCATATTTATTATTAGGAGTTTGCAATTTGCTTCAGGTTTTTAATCGTATTAGGCTGATCGTCAGATTTAAAAACATAACTACCGGCTACCAGAACATCTGCTCCGGCTTTGGATAATTCTCCAGCATTTTTGTCGGTAACCCCACCGTCGATTTCTATTAATGTATTCGCATTGTTTATAGAAATGATTTCCTTTAAACGCTGTACCTTATTAAAGGTGTTTTCTATAAAGCTTTGACCTCCAAAACCGGGATTGACACTCATTATGAGTACTACGTCGATATCATTTATAATATCTTTCAATAAATCTACACTTGTATGAGGATTTATGGCGACTCCTGCCTTCATTCCCTCATTTTTAATAGCCTGTAAGGTTCTGTGGAGGTGCGTACAGGCCTCATAGTGCACGGTAAGGATATCTGCTCCTAAAGCTGCAAACTCTTTAATATATCTATCCGGATCGATGATCATTAAATGAACATCGATAGTTTTTTTAGCATGTTGCGTAATTGCCTTTAAAACAGGCATTCCATAAGAAATATTTGGAACAAAAACCCCGTCCATAATATCTATATGAAACCAGTCTGCTTCACTATTATTAATCATTTCAACATCTCGTTGGAGATTGGCAAAATCAGCCGCAAGTACAGAAGGGGCAATGAGAGTTTTAGACATGTATTCTATTATTTAGCTAAGCTGCTAAAATAAAAAGAATATTAGGCTTTTAAGAGATAAAGGCCCTTAAAATAGATTTTATAGTGTTTTGGGATTTGGGATCCAACACTTTCAAATAGTTGATATAATATTGTAAGGAAGGGTCATTGTACTTAGCTTCCTCAGAAAGAAAACTGCTTTCATACCCATTATAAGATTCACGGGTAATTTCTTTTTCGAAAATCTTGATAATCCCATGATGACGTTTATCATCTTTTATCTTCTGAAAAAGATTCTTAACTTTCATTTTATTTCCTTCAATAACCTGGAAAAAATTTCCTTCTGAAAACAGCAGTAGACCGGTAATATTTCTTTCGTTGTTAATCTTCTTAGAATGGGCTAAAAGGTCTTTGATCTCCTGAGTTTCCAGATCGGTATCTACCGTACTCACATAGCTAATGGCGTAATGCATGGAATTGAGGAATTTAGTTAATCCCATAAAATTAAATAAATGTAATTTTTTTAAAAAAACAAATTTTCTTAAATAACTTATAAAATTTGATGAAATTAAGAAGGAGTAGAAGAAAAAACCCCGGTCATCACTCCGGGGTCATTCATCAATCAAAAAACGAACAGTTATTTTCATAACGGGTCATCACTCCCGTCACTAAACTGTTGTTGCTTTAAATATCTTAGCCAAGATAGGTTTTTAAAATTTTACTTCTGGAAGTATGTTTTAATCTTCTAATGGCCTTTTCTTTAATTTGTCTAACTCTTTCCCTTGTTAGATCAAAAGTCTCGCCAATTTCTTCTAAGGTCATAGGATGTTGATCTCCCAGGCCAAAATAAAGTCTTATAACGTCTGCTTCACGTGGAGTAAGAGTTTCTAAAGCACGTTCAATCTCAGTTCTAAGAGATTCATGCAACAACTCTTTGTCTGGATTTGGAGATTCACCAGAACGTAGAACGTCGTATAGGTTAGAATCTTCTCCTTCTACTAATGGAGCATCCATAGATACGTGACGCCCGGAATTCTTCATAGATTCCTTAACGTCGTTAATGGTCATGTCAAGCTCTTTCGCAATTTCTTCAGCACTTGGCGGACGCTCATGTGACTGCTCTAAAAAGGCGAAGGTCTTGTTGATCTTATTAATCGAACCAATTTTGTTCAATGGCAAACGAACAATTCTTGATTGCTCGGCCAATGCCTGAAGGATGCTTTGGCGAATCCACCATACAGCGTACGAAATAAATTTAAAACCACGGGTTTCATCGAAACGTTTCGCAGCTTTAATAAGTCCTAAGTTTCCTTCATTAATTAAATCGGGAAGGGTTAATCCCTGATTTTGATATTGTTTTGCTACAGAAACCACAAAACGAAGGTTCGCTTTGGTTAATTTCTCTAAGGCACGGTTATCACCCGCTTTAATTCTTTGTGCCAATTCTACCTCTTCATCAGCGGTGATTAGGTCTACTTTTCCAATTTCTTGCAAATACTTGTCTAACGAAGCGGTTTCACGATTTGTTACCTGCTTCGTAATTTTAAGTTGTCTCATCTATCTTCTCCTGGATTTTAATTGTGCATAGCTCTTGTACATGGTTATACGTAAGAAGTACTCTTAATGTTACAAAATTTAAAGTTTATTTTTTTTGGACGTTGCACTTCGTGCCGGGCTTTGTGCTCCAAGTCCTCACTCCTTCCAGTCGCTGTGGGCTTTCCGCTACAATCCCTAACGCAAAAAATTCTTTATAAATTAATTCATCTTAAATCCTTCCGGCAGGGTAGTCGGAAGATCTTGCGACAAATTTCAAAAAATTAAAAAAATAAGTCAGTGGTATCCAAAAAAAATTACAAGAATGAACCTGGACCCATTATTTACAGTAGTGCAAAGCTACTACTATCTATACCTGCTTTTACTTACTTTTGAATGGTGGTATTCTTTAAAAAACACACTTTCAAACTCACTTTGTTAATCAGTTAGTTAAGTTCAACTTCTTATAGCTAGAAGCGAAACGGTCGGATTTTTTAACCAGACATGGAAAATTAAATAAAAAAAGCCCATACGTCTCGCATGGGCTTTTCAAATTATTTAAGAGAATTTTATTCTTTGTCTTCTCTCGGTTTTCTATCGTCACGACGATTATCACGGTTGCGATTATCTCTACCACCACCTCTATTATCACGGGATCCACGATTATCACGATTGTCGTTTCTAGGAGCTCTTTCCTTATAACCTTCAGGTTTCGGCATCAGGGCTTTTCTTGAAACTTTATCTTTTCTGGTTTTAGGATCCAATCCGAAATATTTTACATCAAGGGTATCGCCCATTTTAACAACGTCATTTACGTCATTGGTGCGTTCCCATGCTAATTCAGAAATGTGAAGTAAAACCTCATTTCCAGGAGCATCAACATATTCTACTACAGCACCAAAATCAAGAATTTTGATTACTTTAACCTCGTAAATACTTCCTTTTTCAGGCTTGAAGGTGATAGAATCTATCTTCGCAAGAACTTTATCAATACCTTCCTGCTGAGTTCCAAGAATTTCAACGATACCTTCTTCTGTTACCGGATCTTCATTGATCACGATTTCAGTTTTAGTTTCTTTCTGTAATTCCTGAATCACTTTTCCTCCAGGACCGATCAATGCCCCGATGAATTCGTTAGGGATTCTTCTGGTAATGATCTTAGGAGAATGAGCTTTAACCTCAGTATTCGCGGTTGGAATAGTCTCAGTTAATTTCTCAAGAATATGAATTCTACCATCACGTGCCTGTTTTAAGGCAGCTACAAGGATCTCGTAAGAAAGTCCTTTAACCTTGATATCCATCTGGCAGGCGGTAATCCCGTCTTTCGTACCAGTAACTTTAAAGTCCATATCTCCTAGATGATCTTCATCACCAAGAATATCTGAAAGTACAGCGTAGTTCTCGCCATCAGAAATTAATCCCATAGCGATTCCAGATACAGGTTTTTTAAGGTTTACACCAGCATCCATTAATGCCATTGTTCCAGCACAAACGGTAGCCATAGAAGAAGAACCATTAGATTCCAAAACTTCAGATACTACACGCACTGTATAAGGACAATCTGCTGGGATCATTCCTTTTAATGCTCTTTGAGCAAGGTTTCCATGACCAATCTCTCTTCTTGAAGTACCTCTAATTGGGTAAGCTTCTCCAGTTGAGAAGGGAGGGAAGTTATAATGTAGGTAGAAAGTTTCTTCTCCCTGTTGAGTTGGAAGATCTACCTGGTTTGCTTCTCTTGAAGTACCTAAGGTCACTGTAGCCAATGCCTGTGTTTCTCCACGAGTAAAGATAGCTGAACCATGGGTTGAGGGTAGGTAATCTACCTCACACCAGATTGGTCTTATCTCGTCAGTTTTTCTACCGTCCAATCTAATTCCTTCTTTTAAAGTTAGATCACGAACTGCTTTTTTCTGAGCGACATTGAAATATCCGGAAATCATTTTTCCTTTCTCATCCAATTCTTCTTCAGAGAACATCGCTTTCACTTCATCTTTCAAATCTGAAAAAGCCTGACTTCTTTCTTTTTTGCTGGTGCCGCTTTTAGCGATATCGTATGCTTTCTGGTAAGTAGCATCAAGGATCTTTTTCTCGATATCCTCATCTGTGTCAGCTACTTCATACTCACGTGTCTCTTTCTTTCCGAATGCTTCAGCAAGTTTTACCTGTGCTTCACACTGAATTTTGATGGCCTCATGTGCAAATTTAATCGCCTCAGCCATTTCTTCTTCAGAACATTCATCAAATTGTCCTTCAACCATCATTACAGAATCTGCAGAAGCTCCAACCATGATGTCCATGTCTGCTTCAGCTAATTCTGTTCTACTCGGGTTAAGAACGAAATCTCCGTTAATTCTGGCTACACGAGCTTCAGAAATAGGAGTTTCAAAAGGAATGTCTGATAATTGAATCGCTGCAGATGCAGCAAGTCCTGCTAATGCGTCTGGCATCACTTCGTCGTCATGAGACATTAGCTGGATCATTACCTGAGTTTCGAATTTGTAGTCTTTTGGGAATAGCGGACGTAAAACACGGTCTACTAATCGCATTACTAAAATTTCTTCACTACTAGGCCTTGCTTCTCTTTTGAAGTATCCTCCAGGGAAAAGACCCGCCGCAGCAAATTTTTCACGGTAATCTAATGTTAATGGAAAGAAATCCATCGTAGTTGGAGTGTATGAAGACACTACCGTACAAAGTAACATAGCGTTACCCATTTGAACAACAACCGACCCGTGGGCCTGTTTTGCCAATTTACCGGTTTCGAGAGAAATGGTTCTGCCATCTCCTAGATCGATAACCTCTTTAAATGTTTTTGGAATCATAATAATTTTGAATTCTTGATCTGAATAACTTCAACCAGATCATTTTGTTAAACAAAGGTCTCCGCCATCCGGACGGCCGGGTTGTGTTGTGTGTAGTTGTTTGTAGACCAATGAAAAACTACCCCTCTGGGCGACAATTTTTGAAAACCTGCTTTAATTCACAGGTCAAACTAATATATAAAAAAAGGGGGCATAAAGCCCCCTGAAAATTATTTTCTTAATCCTAGTTCTTTCACGATGGCACGATACCTCATGATATCCTTTTTCATCAGGTAATCTAGCAGGCTTCTCCTTTTACCAACCAGTCTTACAAGAGAACGTTCCGTATTAAAATCTTTACGATTCGATTTCAGGTGTTCAGATAGGTGAGCAATTCGGTGAGTGAACAATGCGATTTGACCTTCTGCAGATCCGGTATCGTTCTTTCCTTTACCGTGCTTTGAGAAAATCTCTTCTTTTTTTTCTTTCGTTAAATACATTCCAATATTATTTAAATGATTTTTATGTATTGACAGTTTTTCTGTCAGGCGGCAAAGATACTATTAATTTAAATATTACCTATTTAAACCTCAATTTTTATTGAAAAGCAGTTAAGCCCTTACCGGCTGATTTTGAATAAGATCGAGATAAAGATTGATTTTATTCTTCAGTTCTGAACGTTTGGTAATAAAATCTAAAAAACCTTTTTCCTTAAGAAATTCTGAAGTTTGAAAATCTTTCGGGAGGTCTTTTCCAGTCGTATCTTTTACCACACGAGGACCGGCAAAACCTATTAACGCACCTGGTTCAGAAATATTAATATCTCCAAGCATGGCGAAAGAAGCGGTAGTTCCGCCTGTTGTAGGATCTGTTGCTAAAGAAATATAAGGAATCTTAGCATCTGCCAACTGTGCTAGTTTCACAGAAGTTTTTGCCAGCTGCATTAAAGAAAGGGCAGCTTCCTGCATTCTTGCCCCACCAGATTTGGAAATGATCATAAATGGAATGTTATTCTTCAATGCATGATCTGCGGCTCTGGCAATTTTTTCCCCGACAACAGAGCCCATACTACCTCCAATAAATTTAAAATCCATACAGGCGATCACCAGGTCTTTTCCTTTAGATTTTCCAACAGCACAGCGAACAGCATCTTTTAATCCAGTTTTTTCCTGTGCGGCCTTCAACCTATCGGTATATTTTTTTGTGTCTTCAAAGTTTAAGGGATCTTTAGAGGTCACCCCTTTATCTAATTCTTTGTATTTATTATCATCAAAAAGTATTTTGAAATACTCATTGCTTCCTATTCTTACATGATATCCATCTTCCGGACTCACATAAAAGTTACTTTCCAGCTGTTCCGCATCTACTATTTTTCCTGTAGGAGATTTATACCATAAGCCTTTTGGAACATCTTTCTTTTGTTCTGTAGGTGTTTGAATCCCTTTTTGTGTTCTTTTAAACCAAGCCATTTCTTTTAGTTTTTACCTGTCAATTGTTAATTTCAGGGCAATAAAAAACAGCCTTTTAAAAAGAAAAAGGCTGTTAGTTTTTTACAGTGTATTTACATTGTTAAGATCTTCAAATGCCTTTTTAAGACGAGCTTTAAAAGTAAGCTCTCCTTCACGAAGCCATTTGCGAGGATCATAATATTTTTTATTAGGTACATCTTCACCTTCCGGGTTTCCAATTTGAGTTGCAAGGTAATCTGTCTTACTTCCCATATAATCTCTAATCCCTTCAAGAAATGCGTATTGAAGATCTGTATCAATATTCATTTTAATAACACCGTATCCAATTCCTTCACGAATTTCTTCTACGGTAGATCCACTTCCACCATGAAATACGAAATCAATATGATTTTCTTCTACATTATATTTTTTGGAAATATATTCCTGGGAATTCTTCAGGATCTTTGGGGTTAGTTTTACGTTACCTGGTTTATATACACCATGAACATTTCCAAAAGCTGCAGCAATAGTGAATTGATCGCTAACCTTGCTTAATTCTTCATAAGCATAAGCAACTTCTTCGGGCTGGGTATATAATTTAGAGGAATCCACATCAGTATTATCTACACCATCTTCTTCACCACCGGTAATACCAAGTTCAATTTCCAGCGTCATCCCCATTTTGGACATTCTCTTCAAATATTCTTTACATACTTCTATATTCTCTTCAATAGGTTCTTCTGAAAGGTCTATCATATGAGAACTGTATAAAGGCTTTCCATATTGCTCATAATGCTTTTCACTCGCATCCAGCAATCCGTCTATCCACGGAAGTAATTTTTTAGCACAATGGTCTGTATGCATAATCACCGTAGCCCCATAAGCTTTAGCCATTTCGTGCACATGTTTTGCTCCTGCAACACCTCCAGCAATTGCAGCCTTCTCGTTTTCATTTGAAAGTCCCTTACCGGCATTAAACTGGGCTCCACCATTGGAGAACTGAATGATCACAGGGGATTTTAACTCTGCAGCAGTTTCTAGAACAGCATTGATGCTGCTAGATCCAATCACATTTACTGCAGGCAATGCAAAACCTTTCTTCTTCGCATAATTAAAGATTTCCTGTACTTCTTTTCCTGTGGCAACGCCTGGTTTAATATTATGACTCATAACTTTTTATTGATTAGGCTTACAAAAATAAGAAAATAAACTGGCTTAAAAAGGATAATTGATGCCGACGTTGTAAACGGCGTGGTTAAAATTGTATTCCTGAAACCATCGTTCTCCTTCAGGTTTTGCAGGATCATGTGTTTTAAAACCAATATCAAATCTTAAAACAAAAAAGTTGAAGTCATACCTTAAACCAAAACCGCTACCCACAGCGAGTTCTTTTAAATCCTGAAAGCCTTCAAAAATGAATTCTTCAGAAGTGCTGGAATCCAGAACATTCCAGATATTTCCTACATCTACAAATAAAGCTCCTTTAAAATCATCTATTAATGCAAAACGATATTCCCCATTAAAGGCCAGTTTCATGTTAGCTTCATTAAACTCTAATATGCTTCCACTGCTTCCCGGGCCTAAATCGTAGGCCTGCCAGGCACGGTTGTCATTAGGTCCGCCGGCGAAAAAAGTTTTAGTGATAGGTATAGTGTTGGCGTTTCCGTAGGGAATGGCGACACCTCCAAATGCACGGGCTGCAAATACTTTATTGTTCCCTAAATCCCAATGTTTTATAAAATCAATTTCGGTCTTGATATATTGAGAATAAGCTACCCCAATTATTTTATTATTTCCCTGGTCGTTTTGCTCGTAATTAAAGACACCAGACAATGCGGAAAGAATGTTTCCGGCTGTTTCAACTTTAAATCTAAACCGAGAGAATTCTTTGTCGTACAAACTTTCCCTTGTGTTCCATAGATAGGTGAAGGCTGAAGCAAATATCAGGTTGTTTTCTGTTAGCCTTATTTTACGTTCAGAGATATCCAGAACATTGAAGTAATCATCTTCGGTAAGTCCGGTATTTGTTGAATTATCTGAAACCACGTAATTGATAAACTCATCAGCTTCATTCGGGATCTCAAGCGTAGGATTAGCTGATGGATCATTGAATGCAAAATTACTTTGCTGAGCAATATCATTTAATTCTTCAAAGGAATTACGATATACATTGAAATAATTTTCTGTATTAAGATTTCGAACGTACTGTATATTCAAAAGATCAAAACTATTCGAAAGCTTTTTTGAAGGTTTCCAGGCATAATTTAAAATACCGGAAAAAGTTTGCTTATCCAATCCAATATTTCGCTGGGTACTGAATCCAAGGCTCATATTGGTAAATGGAGACATGTACTTAGGGATAATCTTTTCTGTATCAACTGGAAGAAAAATCCTGGGTAAACTTAGTTTCAAATCCGCACCCACTTCGGTAATATCAAAGAATCGGTTATCATCAGCACTGCCGGCAGCGTCTGTGGAAGAAGCGATACTACCACGCCCGGAAAGTTCTAAATTCTCCAGTCCGCCAAAAATATTACGTATTAAAAAAGAGCCTCCGAATCCAATCCCAAATTCCTGAATATTACTTTGAGAAACATCAAAATCGAAACCCAGGGAATATTTTGGGAGTGGACTCAAAAAAATGTTGGTAACTAAATCTGTCCCAGTGCTATCATCAGGATCCAGAGTATACTGGATTTCGGGATATTTAAAGACCCTTAATGCATTAAGCCTATTATAGGTTCGGGTCCTGTCCAGATCACGGTATATATTTCCTGGTTTTACAAAAATTGCATCGGTTATTGCCTCGGGCTTATAGCGCATTTTATTAAAGCTATAAAGCGAGTAGTTTTCATGCCAGGCGCTATCGGTTAACACTTCATTTCTGTTGGAATAGGCGTAATCTGTAAAAATATTGACCTTACTAATTTTATGAATTTTAAATGGAACACGAGAAATACTGTCACCCACATTATTTCTTTGATTTTTAATAATCAGGGTGGTGTTTAATTTATGATTGGTGTCTACAGTATCAGCATCAAAACTGATATATTCCTGATCAAAATTATATACTCCATTATTTCTAAATAATTCTGAAAGTCTATCCCGTTCCTCGTTAAAGTCCAGGGTGTTGTATTGGATGCCCGATTTAATTTCACTTTCAGATTTGTTTAGTTCATAAAGGGAATCTAAAGCTGTGGAGGTGATGTCGGTATGTATGGAATCCAGAATATAGGGTGTATGCGGTGTAACATAATATTCTATCCTGGCGCGTTTATCTTTGTTTTCTAGCGGAATGATCTTATAATCTGTTTCTACATTGAACCAGCCATTATTCCAGTACCATGATTGTAACCTGTTTTTAGATTTTTTTGTAGCTTCTTCGCTAATAATGACGGCAGCTTCTCCAGTCCTTTTTAAAAACTGATTGAATTCGACCCTTGATTTTAAATATTTGTCAAATTGTTTTTTCGAGAGGAGGCTAATTAATTTGTCGCGTTTTCTCTCATTTTCTAAAAATTTTTCAGCAAGAATACTATCTATATTTGGCCTGGCCAGATTATAGACATGGAGGCCTAGCGGAAAATTCAAGATCCTTGTATTCGGCTCCTGATACAACTGACTGTATATTCTGGAATCTTTTACTTTTTCTCCATTGCTGAAAATTTCATTTTTCACCAAAAGATTTTGATCAGCGTCCAGTCTTTTTACGGCATTACAGCTAATTATTAAGACAAGAGTTAAAAAAAATAATAATATTTTTGCGAGAAGCCGTTTCAAACATCGAAGTTTAGTGGCTCAAAAATACATTTTTTTAATGCTTAGCAAAAGCCAGATTAAGTTAATAAAAAGTCTGTCCCAAAAAAAGTTTAGAAATAAACACAGACTATTTATAGTTGAAGGAATAAAAGGGGTTCAGGAATTTATAAATTCTGATTTTGAGATAGTTTCGATTTATGTAACAGACGCTAATTTGAAGGTTTCAGAAAAATATTTAACTATAATTGACGAAAAAGACCTAAAGAAAATTAGCTTTCTTTCTACACCACAGAAAGCCCTTGGTGTTTTTAAGATTCCAGAAGATAAAGATGCTGAGATTAAGACTTTAACTGTGGTTCTGGATGGAGTGAGGGATCCGGGAAATTTAGGTACTATTATAAGACTATGCGACTGGTTTGGCGTAGAAAACATTATATGCTCCAAAGATACGGTAGATTGTTACAATCCTAAGGTAGTGCAGGCGAGTATGGGTTCTCTAACGAGGGTAAAAGTTTTATATAAAGATATTCGGGAGGTTCTTGAAAGAAACAAGGAGATCCCGGTTTTTGGAGCCATGTTGGAAGGGGATAATATATATTCTGAAAAATTACCAGAGAAAGCATTTATCCTTATGGGGAATGAGGCTAATGGAATTTCGGAAGAAATGCAAGAATATATTTCCAAACCATTGACAATCCCTCAATTTGGAAAAATAAAAGAAACAGAAAGCCTGAATGTTGCTACTGCTACCTCAATAATTTTAAGTGAATTTAGAAGGAATGCCTCTATTGAAAGGTGAAGTTTATAAACACAGCCCTGGAAGACATTTTATCAACGTTACCTGTGTATAGGCTATTTGGATCAGTATCACGAATTAGCTCATCGTTAATTGCAAAAACACCACGTATGGAAGGCGATAATTTGAAATAATACAGATAAAGATCTATTCCAAAGCCAATTTCATAATAATATGAATTGGTAGTCATTCGAAATTGGCCGGCACTATTGTCGTCGGGATTATTTTCATTGCTACTTAAATTTATGGAAGTAGAAACTCCCCCTACCACAAATGGCCTGAAGTTATTTAGCCTATTAGCATTGAATTTTACCAGCAAAGGAATATGCACATAGGTTGAACTTATTTCACGAAAAGTACCTTGATCTGCTCTTAAAGCCTGAAAACCACGAGTACTAAAATTTACTCCAGGTTCTAATCTTAAATCAAAATTGTGATTAAGCTTTAAATTTCCTATAAGTCCTACATTGAATCCTACCCTTGTTTCCACTACAAAATCCTTCCCCGTGACGGGGCTTGGATTATATTCTTCATAATCAAAATTAAAATCATAGCTATTGAAGCCTAAGAAATAACCCCAGGACCATCTTTGCTGATCAAAATTCTGCTGATTTAAAACACGTTCTCCTGAAAATATTTGTGCCTGTGTAGTATTATAACTTAGTGCAATAAGAATTATCGCAATTATTCTTTTCATGGGATTACTTTGAAGCAATATAAATTGTTGAAACGCCAAATGTTTGCGGCAAATCTTCTACATCTATAAACCCGATTTCCTGCAAAATATTGTTGAACGCTATACCGTAGGGAAAATTAGCAGCACTTTCACTGAGATAAGAATAGGCATCTTTGTCTTTTGAAAATATTTTACCAATAACAGGTAATATTAGATTCGAATATAGATGGTAACCTTGTTTGTATGGAAATTTAGTGGGTACCGAAGTCTCCAATACTACAAAAATACCTCCGGGTTTCAAAACTCTATAAATTTCTTCTAAACCTTTTTTCAGGTTTTCAAAATTTCTAACGCCAAAAGCTACGGTGATAGCATCAAACGAACTGTCTCCAAAAGGTAAATCTTCTGAGTCTCCCTGGATCATTTCAATTTGAGCATTAAAGCCTTTCTCAGATATTTTTCTTCTTCCCACTTTCAACATTCCTTCTGAGAGATCCAGGCCAACAATCCTTGATGCGCCGGTGGCAACCATCTGAATAGCAAGATCACCGGTGCCGGTAGCAATGTCCAGAATACTATCTGGGTTGGCAGCTGCTACAGTAGCAACTACCTTTTTTCTCCATTTCACATCGGTGCCTAAAGAAATTACACGGTTGAGACCATCATAATTATCTGATATATTATCAAACATCTGTTCAACCTGTTTCTTCTTTGTGAGTTTGGAGTCCTTATAAGGCGTAACCTTTTTACTCATAGAAAAAATTTGTTTCAAAGATAACCGATATGCTTAAAATACCTTGTTAATCAGTGAAATTTTATCTTTTCATATTGGATTTTTCATTTCTTCAAAATAGCTTAACTTTGCCTTCATAATTTTAAGCGTTATATGAAAATAATTATCGCCGGTGCAGGTGAAGTAGGATTTCATTTAGCTAAATTACTTTCCTTTGAATCCCAGGATATCACGCTAATAGATCCCAATAGAGATAATCTCGGTTACGCAGATACTCATTTGGATATTAGAACGGTAAAAGGTGATGCAAGCTCCATTAAGATTCTCAAAGAAGCCCAGGTTAAATATACAGATATGGTAATAAGTGTAACCTCAAGTGAGGCCACAAATATTACGGTGTGTGTATTGGCTAAACAATTGGGTGCTAAAAGGACTATCGCCAGGATTTCCAATACTGAATTTCTTGAAAATCAGGAAGAATTAGGTTTTACCAGGTTTGGAATAGATGAATTAATTTCTCCAGAAGCCCTGGCTTCCCGGGAAATTGAATTACTTCTGAACCAGTCTGCATTTAATGATAGTTATGAGTTTGAAGAAGGGGCTTTAACCATGATAGGTGTAAGTCTTTCCCGTACAGCCACCTTTGTGGGAAAAACGGTGAAGGAGGCCGCCAGGATATTTCCAGAACTCAATTTTGTTCCTATTGCTATTCAAAGATTTGGAACGCAATATACACTTATTCCGAGAGGGGATACGCAGTTTAAAGATGGGGACCAGGTATACTTCATAACATTGAAGAATGGTGTGGAAGAGCTATACAAACTTACGGGAAAAGTTAGGCAGGAAATTAAAAATGTGATGGTGCTGGGCGGAAGTAAGATTGGTAGAAAAACCGCACAGGATCTTAGTCTTAACAATTTTAATGTAAAATTAGTCGAGAAAGATAGGGATAAGGCATATGAGCTGGCAGATGAACTTCCGAACACCTTAATTATTAATGGTGATGGCCGGAATGTGGAGCTTTTGGAAGAAGAAAATATCCATGATATGGACGCTTTTATAGCAGTTACCGGAAATTCTGAAACTAATATTATGTCCTGTTTGGTAGCAAAGTCAAAGAGCGTAAAGAAAACGATCTCTCTGGTAGAAAATATGGATTATTTTCAGCTAAGCCACTCGATAGGAATTGACACTCTGATTAACAAAAAATTGTTAGCTGCGAATAATATTTTTCGGTTTGTGCGAAAAGGAGAAGTGGTCGCAATGACCAAATTGAATAATATGAATGCCGAATTATTGGAATTCATCGTTAAACCTAAATCCCAGGTTAGTAATAAAAAGATCAAAGACCTTGATTTCCCAAGGTCCGCAATTATTGGAGGTATTATTAGAAATGGAGAAGGGCTTATCGCGTTAGGTGATTTCCTCATCAAACCAGGTGATAGGATCGTAGTCTGTTGCCTACCCCGTTCTATCAATAAAGTTGAAAAACTCTTTCTATAATGCCCAAACTGAATTATAAAATAATTCTTCATGTAATGGGATTACTGCTGCTATGTAATGGCGGCTTTATGCTTTTAGCAACACTGGTAAGCTGGTTCTATCAGGACGGAGTGACCCTGGAAATGTCTACAGCAGCTTTAGTGACCCTTTTTATCGGTACACTTTTAATGTTTACCACCCGTGGCCATAGTAAAGAATTAAAGATTCGAGAAGGCTACATTATTGTGACCTTCGGTTGGATTTTTATGGCTTTAAGTGGTACTCTTCCCTATCTGGTGAGTGAATCGATTCCAAGCTTTACCAATGCTTTTTTTGAAACCATGTCTGGTTACACCACTACGGGAGCTTCTATTTTAAATGATATTGAAGCTATTCCAAAAGGAATTTTATTCTGGAGAAGCCTTACCCACTGGATAGGAGGAATGGGGATTATTGTATTGGCAATCGCAATACTTCCACTTTTGGGAATAGGAGGGATGCAATTATTTACTGCGGAATCTCCTGGGCCCAGCGCAGATAAACTGAAGCCAAGAATTACAGATACAGCCAAGCGGCTTTGGCTAATTTATGTGTCCTATACTTTAGCTGAAACGGTCTTACTTTGGGTAGCGGGAATGACTTTCTTTGATGCCATTAACCATGCATTTAGTACTCTCTCTACGGGAGGTTTTTCCACTAAAAACGCGAGCCTGGCTTTCTGGAATGATAATCCTTTTATTCAGTATATCGTTATAGTCTTTATGTTTTTGGCAGGAAGTAATTTCGTCTTAAGTTATTTCGCTTTCAAAGGAAGGATAAGTAAAGTGCTGCATGATGATGAATTTAAATGGTATTTGTATTTTATTGCAGGTTTTACCATGATCTCTGCGCTGGTTATTTATTTTCAGGCAGATGTTAGTATTTCCTCTATAGATCACCCCATGGTTTGGGGTGAAGGTGAGAGCGCATTCAGGCATTCTTTATTTCAGGTGTTAACAGTAATTACCACCACTGGATTTGTTTCGGCAGATTTTACTATGTGGACCCCCTTTCTAACAATATTATATTTCGGGTTATTCTTCCTGGGAGGTTCTGCAGGATCTACTGCGGGTGGTGTGAAAGTGATGCGCCATATCATCATGATTAAAAACGGTATAATAGAATTTAAACGAACTTTACACCCAAACGCCATATTACCTGTAAGATTTAATGGTAAATCTATTAGTAAAGAAATTGTATTTAATATACTTGGTTTCTTTATACTTTATATGCTTTCTTTTATTATAGGTGCAGTGGTGCTTGCCTGGCTAGGTCTGGATTTTGAAACGGCCATTGGGGGCGCAGCCTCGTCTCTAGGTAATATAGGTCCTGCTTTTGGAGGATTAAGTCCGGTTAATAACTTTGATATGCTGCCTGATTTTGGAAAGTGGTGGACCGCCTTTTTAATGTTAATAGGAAGATTAGAATTATTTACAGTACTAATCATTCTTACTCCATTTTTCTGGAGGAATAGGTAATCTATAATTCAAGGGGCCAGTATATTTGCTGAATAAAAATCAGCTAATAAAAAAAACCGGCTTTTGCCGGTTTTCTTATTTGATATTGTAGTTTCAGGCTCTTAAGACAAAGCTTTCTTGATTCTTCTTAAAGCTTCAGTTATTTGATCTTCGCTGGCAGCATAGGAAATTCTAATACATTCAGGATTTCCAAAAGCATCTCCAGTTACAGTGGCCACATTGGCTTCCTCAAGTAAAAAGAGACTAAAATCTGTTGCATTAAGAATTTCATGCCCCTTAATTGTTTTTCCGAAGAAGAAAGATACGTTTGGAAATACATAAAAAGCACCTTCTGGCTCTGTAGTTATAAATCCATCGATGTCATTTAATAAATCAATAATCAATTTTCTACGGTTTTTAAAAGTATCAATCATATGACTGATTTTGCTAACCGGGGCTTCCAATGCGGTAATTACAGCACGCTGTGCTATACAATTTGCACCACTGGTGATTTGGCCCTGCATCTTGTTACAGGCCCTGGCGATATAGGATGGAGCACCAATATAACCAATTCTCCAACCGGTCATGGCAAATGCTTTTGAAACACCATTTACCGTTACCGTTCTATCATACATATCTTCAAAGCCAGCCATAGAAGCATGGTCCCCAACAAAATTGATATGTTCATAAATTTCATCACTCACCAAAATAATATCCGGATGTTTTTTTAGTACATCGGCCAATGCTCTAAGTTCTTCTTTACTATAGACCATTCCGCTTGGATTGCATGGGGAACTATACCAAATCATTTTGGTTTTAGGGGTAATGGAAGCCTCTAGCTGTTCAGGAGTAATTTTAAAATCAGTCTCTACAGTAGTGGGAACTTCTACAGGAACACCTTCAGCTAATTTTACAATTTCTGCATAACTTACCCAATAAGGACATGGAAGGAGTACTTCATCTCCGGGATTTAGCACCACCATGGCCACATTTGCCAGTGATTGTTTGGCACCGGTAGAAACGACAATTTGGGATCTGTCATAAGTTAAATTATTGTCCCTTTTAAATTTATTGATGATAGCATCCTTCAATTCAACGTATCCATCAACCGGAGTGTAAGAATTATAATTTTCGTTAATTGCCTTAATGGCGGCTTCTTTTATAAAATCTGGGGTATTAAAATCGGGTTCGCCAAGGCTAAGACCAATAATATCTTTTCCCTCTGCTTTTAATTCACGCGCCTTCGCCGCCATTGCGAGGGTTTGGGAAGTTGCCATTGAGTTAATGCGATCTGATAATTTTTCTTGCATGTTTTTAATTTTTAAATTTTAATGCAACTATTTTTTTTGCGCGTGATTCTCAGATAAACTAAGAATTGTTTCAAAGTTAAAATTTTATAAATTCCACCAATCTGATTTTCAAAAAAAATAGCAATAAAAAATAATTACTTTTGCAGAAAATAATAGGCTTTGGAATTAATAGAAAAATATTTTCCTGAATTAACAGAGGATCAAATTTCCAAATTTGAAAAGTTGGAGGAATTGTATAAGGATTGGAACCTGAAGATCAACGTAGTATCCAGAAAGGATATAGACGAACTTTATCTTAGACATGTACTACATTCGTTGGGTATTGCAAAAATTCAGGATTTTAATCCTGGTTCAAAAGTATTGGACGTAGGCACCGGTGGTGGTTTTCCAGGAATTCCCCTGGCAATTATGTTTCCTGAAAGTTCTTTTCATTTAGTAGACTCCATAGGAAAAAAGATAAAAGTGGTGGAAGAAGTTTCTGAAGGGCTTGGATTGAATAATGTAACAGCTTTCAACCAGAGAGTGGAAGAATTAGGAGGGAATTATGATTTTATTGTGAGTAGGGCTGTAGCGGTAATGCCATCTTTTGTTCGGTGGATTAAAGGTAAAATAGCCAAAGAAAACAATCACGAAAGAAGGAATGGTATTCTCTATTTAAAAGGAGGAGATTTAACCGAAGAGCTCAAAGATTATCGCACTGCTAAAGTCTTTGAGCTTTCAGATTATTTCGAGGAAGATTTTTTTGACACTAAAAAAGTGGTTTATCTCCCCATGAAATATAAAGGCTAATTTATTTCGTAATAATTACTTTTCTTGAATACGATTTTTCACCAGAATACATTTTTACAATATATACTGCAGAACTTAGCTTTTGATCTATGCTTAATAATATAGATCTTTCTGTTGGTACTTCTGTAAAGCTTTTAATCAACTGTCCAGATATACTATACAGTTCTACATGATCTACAGGCATAAGATCTGGATTAATTACTGCAATTTCATCTGTATCCCTTAAATAACTTAAACCTAATATTGTGCCTTCTTCCAATTCTTCAGGTTTTTCATCAACAGGATTTTCAGCATTCGGCTTTTTGAAAACAATTTCATAGCGGTCGTTAAAAGATCCTATTTCTTCAGCTGTTGCCGTATAATCTTCTTTAGCAAGATTCACATAGGAGTCATTCAGCTTATCTTTTAAATATATATTGAATTCCATTTTGATGTTTTCAAGCTTGTCCAGCTTAATGGTGTATTCGCCTTCTTCTGAAATTTTTATTCCTATTGGCAATACCTGATCCAGATTAAAGTTGGAAACAGCCTGGATTACAAATTCAGTATCTTCTATCATCCAATACATATCCTCCACATTATTTTCGATAAGGGGGGCATCGTAGCCCAGATCAAATCCATTCGTAGTATTTGCGTCTGCAGTTACCAGGATTTGGCGGTGATATCCTTTTGGAGATTCAAATTTCAATCTTATTTTATATCTGCTGTCTTTTTGATATTTATTTTCCTGAGCCTTTTTAGGGTCTTTTTCCTGAGCATGGAACTGAGAGTCGTTCGTAGACTCTAATACGAAAGCTCTATACTTGTTCTTATAAGTGAGAGGGGCAGGGGAAGAAACTCCAATGGAGCTGACAAAAAATGCCTGCCCTACAGGAATATATCTTCCCGGAGGAGTTTTACTACTGCGTTCTCCCGTAGGATTAATTCTGGAGTCTACAGAGGAAGCAGAAGCAATTCCACCGGATAAGTTATAGACGGCATAACCTCCAACATATTCTTCCAGATAGTGGGAATTTGTAGGTCCAAAATGGTCCCAGAAATATAAACTTCCATTGAAGCTATTCAGGTTTTCTTCAATAAACAGTTGAGCATCAATGGCCGAAGGATAGGGGTTGCCAGTAAGTAAATTTTGTCCGGCGCCAATAGAAACATTAATATCACCATTATTTGGTTTTCCTCTAAATGTATAATTCTGGCGATCACTAACCGGTACATATCCGGTGGTTCCTTTCATACTAAATCCAATTCCCGGATTCAATAATTCTGATTCTGAAAACTGGTGCCATTCACTATAGTCATCAGCATTTCCTTTAAAGGTATGGAGCCAGTAAGTACTTATCCTTTTATTACCGGAATAATTTCCGTCCGCCCAATGGAATTGATAGTCGAAGCTAATATTCTTTGGTTCGGCCGGGTTTGAGGCATCCATAAGTACATTCTGGATTGTATATCCAGAATTATTAGGTTGTCCCATAAGTGATACGGGAGAAGTCCAATAGTTGTAATTAAAACTATTTGCGGTTCCCTGCTGGTCTACATCAAGATAACCAGCACTGGCTTGATCCAGAATGCTGCCTTCTGGTTGAACCAGCTGCGAATTTCCTTCCAAATTGATGATGCCATCAAGTTTTAGATAGTGGGTTATTGTTAATCCCTGGCCGGTTTCAGTTGAAACATCTCCATCTATTTTTAATTCATTTATTTCGGAAAGTAAGCCCAGCAGGTAAATATCCTGGGTAGTTGAATAAATATTATGCTTTATTTGAGCGATATTCCAATTGATATAATCACCATTTATTCCTATTCCGTTTGGTACATCCCATACGGTAGGTCTTAGCCAGGTGGAAGTATTTCTCCAGGAACCATCTTGATTAGAGATATAGGGCAGGGGAGCAGTGTTTTCCTGAGCAGTCTCTATATTTTTCAGAATACCGTTAATTTGGTTAGTGGCGATGTCGGGTGTTTCACCATTAGTGATTTCATTTGACATTAACCTGTAATATCCCTGTAAATTACTCCAGGACAAAGAATTTGGCACATTCATAGGAAGCACTTCTCCTTTTGTAATACCATTATTATTTACCACTCTCTGGTTCATCATAAATCTCAACTGATTAGCTGTTAGAGCAGTGTTCCATATCCTTAATTCTTCCATCCAGCCGTGAAAATAATTTTTTGGTATATCTGGGGTTGCTGAATCATAAATAGCACCCAGTAAGAATAATGCTGGCGATGTTCCGGGATTGGATGCCGAACTGTTTCCTACCTTAATTCCATCTACAAAAAGCTCAACATTTGAATTTTTATATATCACTGCCAAATGATACCAGCGGTTAGTAGTGATTTTACTGGAGGTGGAAACCGAGTTACTACCCCATCTAAAAGTTGGCGCACCATTATTAATAATAAGCTCAAAACCTCCACTGTTCATATTCGTATAATCCCGTTTAGATAGCACAGTTCTTACACCCAATACCGATTTTGGTTTTACCCAAACTTCAATAGAAAAAGATCCGGAAGAAAGAGGGTAGTTATCCCCAAGAATTACGTGATCATCTACACCATCAAAATCCAGCGTACTGCAATCAGATGAAAAAGTAACTACCATATCACTGGTTGTTGCACAGGTACCGTCAGGATGCGAAATAGTCCATCTCAGCGTATAGGAATCACTCGCACCGGTAAACCTAGAATTGGGGTTTGAAGGCTCTGCTATAGTACCTCCGGTTCCAGAAACGATTGTCCATATTCCTGTTCCGGTAACTGGTGTATTAGCTTCCAGTGTGGTACTGTTGAAACCACATCCATAGACCTGGTCTTCGCCAGTTTCAGCTATTGTTAATTCTTCAGGTTGTGTAATACTTACAGTTTGTATAGCCTGGCAACCATTAGCATCTGTTAAGGTAATAGTATATTCACCGGCAAGAAGACCTGTAGCCGTAGCTGTGGTTTGTTGATTGGGATCATTCCATAGATATTCATATGGTTCTCCTGTTTCATAAGGTGTACCTCCACTTCCCGTTGCAGTCGCCTGTCCTGTTCCTCCAAAACATTCAATATTTTGTACAGTTGTTTCAATTGTAACTGCGGTGCTTGGTTGAGTGATTTCCACTGTGGGCACCTGATATATATTTCCCTGGCCATCCCTTACCCAGACATCATAATTTCCAGCTTTTAAGATCCTAAAAATATTATCATCCTGATATCCATTACTTGCATTCTGAATACTATATTCATAGGGGGCTCTACCTCCCGAAGCCAAAACCTCTATAGTACCTAGATCTGAATCAAAACATAATAATTCATTTGGTATAGCATAGGCAAAGAGTGGGGATTCTACGGTATCATCATTGTTAGTGGAGAAACATTTAGGATTAGGACCCTGTCCACAACCCCATTTTATATTGTTGGAGAAAGTAAGATAAATACTATTCAAAACAATATCGTCCCCGCACTCCCAGTCAATTGCCAGGGTACGCGCCGTGCCCGGTACGGCTTCATTTTCATAAAAACAACCATTTCTTGTAGTAGTAGTGCTTTCACCTGTTAATTTATTGGATATGGTATAGGTGAATTCTGCATAAAGGGAATATCGTTCAGTATTTGTGCTTAATTTCACATATAAATATTTCTGCTTGCCATCAAGACAATTAGCAACTGTGGTGCGTTTTCCATCAATATCACCTACAAAATAAGAACTAACCACAAAATCATCAGATCCACAATTGTCCCGGTAACATTCTCCTACAAATTGGGTATAATTAAAGGTTTTACTAACATTTTCAGCATCGGTAACAGTAACTGAAATTGCTTTATTTCCCGTTGTACTATATTTAACTTCTATAACTCCCGGACCGGTCGTGGCTGAAGGTGTTGAATCAGTTCCAAAAGACCATGAATAGGTGTAGGGCCCAACGCCTCCCAAAGCCGTAAGATCTTCTACTTGAAAATATGAAGTTCTGATTAAATCTTCATCACCTACACAAATAGAAGTAGGTATGATTGTAGCTTTTATTATTTCGTTAATTACAACTGAAGTTGTAAATTTACAACCATTAAAATCTACCACGGTCAATTCATAATTTCCTGCTGCCAGATTTGTTGCTTTTTTTGTGGTTTGTAATATTGTAGTTTCACCTTTTTTTCGCCATTCATAAGTATATCCAGGGGTTCCTCCAACAGGGAAAGCTTCGGCAGTTCCTGTAGAAGTTTGATAAACTGTAGTTCTGGTAGTAGATACAGTTGCGTCAAGGGGGTCTGCAGGTTGGCTAATTTCATAGGCAGCATTTAAAACTGCACTACAAGAAGGGTAATCAGCATCTCTGATGGAAACCGAGAATGTGCCACTGCTAAGGCCTGTAAAATTACCAGAATTTTGCCAGGTAATGCCATCAATACTATATTCATAATTGCCATGCCCTCCCGAAGGACTTGAAATAGTTATCGAACCATCACTTCCCTGATGACATTTTACATTGGTTTTGGTAAGACTTGCTTTTAACTGGTTAGGTTGCGTGACTGAAATACTTTTTTGTAAAGCACAATTCTTATTATCCTTAACGAATATTGTATAATTACCTGCAGTGAGTCCGGTGAAGGTGGTTGAAGTGGTATAGTTGGTATTATCCAGAGAATATTGATAATTACCATTTCCGCCAGACATAGTTCCAACTGTAATAGAGCCGTTAGCACCTCCATAACATGTAACTTCTGTACTGCTGGGCTCAGTCATACTTAGTGGTGCTGGCTCTGTAATCTCAATATTTTGTATAAGCTCACAGTTTTTAGAATCCTTGATTTTCAGAATATAACCACCCGCACTAAGGTTACTAAATGTTTTTGATGAACTAAAAGTTCCATTATCAAGGGCATATAAATAATTCCCGTTTCCTCCTGAAGGTGTGCCGGCAGTAATGGTGCCGTCACTTCCTCCATTACAGCTGACAGGCGTGGTAGTTGGTGTAGTTGCGGTGAGAACTGTGGGTTCGTTTACCGTAATGTTCTGAGTGATCTGACAATCTTTACTATCCCT
>NZ_JAPYPC010000013.1:222-34159 GCF_029937855.1 Christiangramia sp. | reverse complement strand
CCATTACAGCTAACAGGCGTGGTAGTTGGTGTGGTTGCGGTGAGAGCTGTGGGTTCGTTTACCGTAATGTTCTGAGTGATCTGACAATCTTTACTATCCCTGATAGTAATAGTATAGTTCCCAGCAGTTAGGTTATTGAAGTTAGTGGTAGTCTGGAACGTTATTCCATCGATACTGTAAGAATAACCTCCATTCCCACCAGAGGGTGTGCCGGCGGTAATGGTGCCATCACTTCCTCCATTACAGCTAACAGGCGTGGTAGTTGGTGTGGTTGCGGTGAGAGCTGTGGGTTGATCTATTTGAAAAGATTCAGTTCCCGAATTTCCACTCGCATCTGAAACATTGACGGTATAGGAACCGCTTATAAGTCCTGAAATATCTTGTATGGTTGAGGAATAACCATTGGGTCCAGACCAGGAATAAGTATAATTATTATCTCCACCCGTTACTGAAATATTAATGGCGCCGTCAGCTTCATTATGACAGCTTACATTAGTAGTGGAGTCTGTAGTAATAGAGATCTGCGCAAATAAATTCCCACCCGTCCATAAGGAAAGGGTAAAAAATATTAGCGATAGGGTGATTACATAATGGATTCGGGGTCCAAAAGTAGTTTTATACATAGGCTACCAATCTAGATTGTCATCGGTAAAAGTACGTATAAAATCGATAAATGGTTTTAAAAATCTAAAAATATTATATAATAAGCTACTTTATATCAATAGAATAGGGGTGCGGAGTTATTGAAAACCATCTTGAATTTTAAGGTTGAATATTTATTTAATAACCACCTTTTTATCAGAAATTCCATTTTCACTAAATACTTTGATAATGTAAACTCCCGATCGTACGGGTCTCATTCCCAGTAATATTTCCCTTTGAGTAGGAAGTTCATCATATTGTTGAATAAGTTTTCCTCCCATATCGAAGATCATCACCTTGTCTACTTCAAGTAGATCAAAGTTGCTGATTTTAACCTGTTTACTAAAAGTACTATAACTAATTCCTACCAGACCATCAATAATTGGTAATTGGTCAGGATTAATTACGTCATTCGGATCTGGAATTACAGGATCAGGATCTTGAGCGGTTTCTTTAAAGAAAATAATTTCGAATCTGTCTTTGATTTCGCCTGCTTCGGTTTCTGCAATAAAATCTTCTTTAAGAATATTATGGATAGTATCGTTAAGCTTATCTTTTAAATAAAGTTCTTTGCCAATCGGCCAATTCTCTGTCTCATCTATTTTAATTTTGAATTGTCCACCTTCACTCGTTTTTATTACTAATGGCAATATTTGTTCTTTTTCAAAACTAGGAACTCCCTGAATTACGAAAGCACTGTCATCAAACCACCAATACATATCTTCCACATTATTTTCAATTAATGGTGCATCATATCCAATATCAAATCCATTGGAAGTATTTTGATCTCTAGTAACAAGAATCTGACGATGGTACCCTTTAGGGGACTCAAATTTAACTCTGATTTTCATTCGGGTATCCTCACTAGATTTTATATGAGATTTTGATTTTACAAGGTCTTCTTCCTGTTGTAAAAAGATGGAGGGATCTGTCGAGATTCTTTTAAATACTCTTTGTGTATTTTTGAAAATAATTTTACCGGAAAAATTTTCTCCTGCTACAGAAGCACTATTGAGAAAGAAGCCCTGAGCGACTGGGATATATCTTTGTGGTAAAACGTTATTCGATCCACCTCCAGTATTTATCCTCCAATCGTTAGAAATAGCTGGGGCAGAACCAGAAAGCGTATAGGTAGCATAGCCTCCAATATATTCCTCAAGGATGTGGGTGCTACCTGAAAAATGATCCCAATAATATAGAGTTCCGTTAAAGACATTCTCACTATTTTCATTAATTCCGCTGCCATTCGAAATATTAGTGAGGTTTTCTTTTAAAAATTGTTCAGCATCTATGGCAGAAGGATAGGGATTTCCCACCAAATAATTTTGATTGTTATTAAGATAAAGTTCTGTTGTAGGGATAATGCCATTATTGGGTTTTCCTCTAAAAGCATAATTCTGTTTTTGTGCATTTGGCGCCACTGTCCCATCTGTTCCTTTCATAGAGTATCCAGCTCCTACGATTTCAAGAAAATCTGAACCTAAATGTAACCAGTCGCCATAAATATCGGCATCCCCACCTCTGAAATCCCAAATCCAATCATTGCTGATAGTTATCGGTGTAGTTTTAGGTTTATCTGCTACAAAATAACCATTCTGGAAATTTACCGGTTGTGGATTATTTTGATTAGAAGCATCAAATAAAACCTGATTCAGCATAAAGCCTGAATTATTATTAGCACCCTGATTACTAACCGGGCTGGTCCAATAATTATAATTAAAGCTGCTCATTCTTCCTTTCTGTTCAATTTCTGCCCAACCCTTGCTGCTATTTGCCAGGATACTTCCATGATCCTGTAATAACTGAGATTCTCCCTCCAAATCCATATTTCCATCTAAAAGTAGATAATGAGAAATTCTGATAAAATTACTTGCATTGATGCTAAGCTCTTTATCTGCTGTTTCTGACAGTAAACCAAGCAGAGTAATATTTTTACCATTGGAATTTATGTTGGTATTAATTCTTGCAATATTCCATTCAATAGGTGTTCCATCTATACCATTACTGTTTGGGGGGTCCCATACATTAGGCCGAGCCCAGGTATTATCAGTTGCCCAATTCTGTCCGTCTTGAGTTAGATCATCGAAATATGGAGTAGGCGAGGTGTTTTCCTGATCTGTCGTTATATTGTATAATCTACCCGGAACTTTATTTACAGCGTGATCAGGTGTGTTTCCCCCAGAAGGTTCAAGTGCCGGGTCAAAATAACCTGGTAATAAGTTAGCGGGATCCGGAATATCTGAATATAATCTGTAATATCCGGCAAGATCACTAATAGTAAGATTATAGAAAGGAGTACCATCCTGATCCAGATTGTAAGTTCCATCAGTATAGTAACTACTTAACCCACCGTCTGCAATAACCAGATTAGGGACCACTTCTCCTTGTAATGGAGAAACTACGGTTCCCGTACCATCCAGTTGCAATCGTTGGTTCATCATAAACCTGATCTGTTTTTCGGTTGGTGCCTTATTCCATATTCTTAATTCTTCGATCCAACCAGAGAAATGATTTGATGTGGTTTTTGTATTGGCATTATACCTGGCTCCAATACTTGTGTTATTAATACCAGATCCGCTTATGTCTATTTTACCAGCTGATACTCCATCAACCCAAAGGTCACCATTATTGGCTACAGCTATATGGTACCATCTTCCGTTTTTTGCAACTCCTGCTGGAAGGTCTTCCATTCTTATTTCCATTCCTGAGCTGCTGAAAATAACACCTGTAGAGGCATCTGTATTGCCGGAACCATCATCAAGTGCTCTATCAAATGGTCTTATCCAGGCTTCAATAAAATAATTACCATTATAATTATTTCCTAAATCAATATAATCGTCATCGCCGTCGAAATCTAAGGTTGTGCAATCGATAAATTCAAAGGAAGTATCAACATGGGTCATTGGGCAGGGGTTAGCCGATATATCCTGGGTAACCATTTCTCCCAAAATATCTCTTGTTGTTTGGGACTCAGCAGGCGTAATGGTATATCTTATAGTGTAGTTACCTTCCAATGGTGGCTGGAAAATAGCATTAGGATCATTTATAGGGTCAACAACGGCTTCTGAATTAACAAAATGGGAATCTGAAAACTCATAACCCGCAGGGGATTCAATAACTTCCCAGGCAACGGTGGAGCCTTCTCCAGAAGGAAATTCTGTGATTTCACCTTGAAATGCCCCGCTAATCGTAGCTGATAGTTGTACATCTGTATTACCACATTCACCTACCAGCGCAGTAGCGGTTGAGGTATAATTGTCGAATACATAGACACTGGCAACGGCTGAATTTTCAGCGCTTTCACAAGGGTCACCATTTGTATCAAAAACCAGCGCAGTTTGCACTTCAAAATCATTCCACCCTATTTTTGGCCATTCGGCTCCATTTTGAGGATAAGTTACAGTACTCTGATTAACCTCGCCTATTTGTTCAAGTGTATTAGTATCATCATTAATATCTTCATCATAATACCAGATTAGTTGTACATTTTGAGGATCTTCGGGAAGTCCAATATCATCAATAGTATATATTCCACCTGAGGATCCATCATAAAGCCACCTAATTCTTAAATTTGAAAGACCGGCATAGTTGCTAAGGTCAAGTTCCATATTATTTGGTTCTCCCAACCCATCATCACCAAAATTGGCATAGTTTCCACTAACATTGGGTGCGTCTCCTGGATTTGCTGGACCTCCAATTTCCATTAATGGTTCTTCATTATAAGTATTCCCTCCGTCCAGTGATATCTCGACACGAATAGTGTCACCATAGGTAAGATTATAAGCCTGATCAAAAGTCAAGACCGGATTGTCCATGGTGAATAAATTGAAGATCGGAGTTTCCAGAGTTGAAGGGTTATCACCAGAAACAATGGCGAAACCTTTATTTCCTGAATCACATGAGCAGGAATCAAATCTTTGATAAATAATCGATCCGTTACCACTAGGGTGAGCCATCTGATAGTCATGTGGGTTAGTTCTCATCCATCTTTCTGGGCGGACATTATCTGCGGCAGATTCGAATGTATATTCTGTATTCCCTGGATAGCGCATCACTCTCCAGCCATGATTAGCGATAGAAGAATTATCGAAAGCTCCTCCTTCGAAAGTACCTGAACCGCCATATCCCGTTGCCGAACTCATGGAAACAATCCCACCTAAGCAAACTTCTCCCGGAGTTACCTGAACCGGGCTTGGTGCAATATCAGAAGGGATAATGCTAAGGGTAGCAAAGTCTGAATATACATTTGGAGTACAGGCTCCGCTTTGTACTTCTACTCTAAAGAGAGTGGATTCGTTGTTACTGACAGTATTAACCTGATTTCCCGATAAGGAATTGCCGGTGAAAGGTTCAGAACCATCCATGATTGTGGTCCAGCTGGTTTGAGAGTTTCTTCTATATTGCCAGGCAACAATATCACCAATAAAAGTGCCGGTAGTTTGTAATGGCACGAGGTAATCATCAGTTGGGAATTCACACATCATGAATACGCGGTCGTTTCCATTGAAAAGAAGTTGGCCGGCGGCTGGTTCAGGATCTATCGCAATATTAATTTCGTTTGAGTAAACCTCTTCACAAACTCCACTCGATACTACAACCCGATATGATGTAGTCTCGGTTAATCCGCTAAACTGATAATTTGCATCGGGTGTCTCTTCCGTAATTGTGGTCCACGAAGTAGAAGATGCAGGTTTATATTCCCATCTAGCAATAATTCCAGAATAATCACCGAGATCTAATTCGCCAGAGGGGCTTGTAATACAAACACTCGAAGGTCCCGTTAAGGTTCCTCCCACGGGTTGTGGATCTATATTTATGGTAATTTCTTCAGTATTTTTACATCCGCTGCCACTGGTAGCGGTTACGGTATAAGTAGTAGTTTCTATGGGGCTGAAGTTTTGTGCAGGCCCGGTTAAAGCAGAATCCGTATTCCCGGTCCAGTCCCAGCTGTAAGTTGTTGATGAATCTGTATCGTTGGCATCTGATGCTGTCAGAGTGATTTCATCTCCTTCGCAAATAGTTTCGTTCCCGGAATTAACTATGCTTATATTAGGTAAGTCATTAATTGTTACGATAATTCGCACCCTTTCACTTTCACAAGTGTTAATATTGTTAGTCTGGCTAACCCAGTAATCTATAGTCCCTGCAGAAGTGGTTTGAGGGGTGGGAGCAGAATCTAAAGCTGTGACAGCAGTTTCGGAATCATACCATACGATAGTATGGTCGAGGGAGGCAGTTGCACTTAAAGCAGATGCAGTTGTTCCAAGGCAATATTCTATATTCAGTTCTTCTGCCGTAAGTGGAGGAGGAGCTGGAAGGTCGTACACAGTAACTACGATTTCAGCCTTCGGACTCTCACAATAAATATCTTTCTGAGATACAAAATAAGAAGTTTCTCCCGGCGAAACTGTAGAAGGAGTTGGAGCTTCTGCCAGTTCATTGTCCATATCGTCATACCAGGTTAAATTAGACCCCGTAGCCGTAAGTGGAGTTGTTTCGTCACCCAGGCAGTAGGCAACATCCTCAACACTGGGAGGATCAGGCAGGGGATCTACATCGAGATTGAATGAATTAGATACAGCCTCCGGGCAGATAAAGTTATTCGTACTTCCATCGATTCTAACCGCATAGGAAGCCTGATCGGCAGACGTTATATTATTTATTGTCAAGGTTCCTTCATATACCGTGATACCTTCATAGCCTGGATAATCAGTTCTTTCTGTAAGATTCGACACTATATGGGAACCATCCGGATTTACAGAGGATCCGTCTCCATAGATCCACTCAAAGGTAAGAGGGGCGCCATTAGCATGTGCTACAAACATAAATTCCACACTGGCATTAGTTTTATCACAAACCCTTATATCTTCGGCTGGCTCCAGGATCACAATATCTTCATCTACATTTAAAGTGACAACTTCTGAGGCTATCTGAGTATCCTCGGTCGGGGTGCAGGCGTTTGTGCCTGCGATTTTTATATAATAGGCCCCGGCATCTTCTGAGGTAGCCACAGGAAGTGATAAAATGGCTGAATTGCCGTCCGGAACAGGGGTGTCATCCGTTTCCGTTACTCCTGTATTAATATCTGGTTCACCAACAACTTTATACCATTGATAAGTAAGATTGTCACCTGTAGCGGTTATTGAAAATTCGGCATCTGAAGTTGAGCAGATCCCAAGATTGGAAGGTTGTGATGTTATTGCTACTTCTTCATAAATAGAAATTTCAAGACTGGTTGTTTCTTCAGGACATCCGCCATAGGCCGGAATAGTATATGTAATAGTGTAATTACCAGCAACTTCATTTCCCGGTGTGAATTCTCCTGTGGAAGAATCAATAATTAAACCATTCGAACTAAAATTTCCTCCGTTATATGTTCCGGTACCCTCTAAAGTAGGTGTATATACATTATTGTCGGCTGTACAGAATTCGGTTTGGTCGCCAGAAATAGAAATGCTTACTTCCGGATTAGGAGCTACCGCCACTGTTACTGAGCCACTTACAGATGCAGAACAATTAGGGTCATCGGCATATGCCACGCTTTGAAGTTCATATATAAAATCTGTATCTGTATCTGAAGTGGAATATAGACTTCCGGTGTTTAAAATGGCTTCACCATTAGCATCGAGATTAATATTTCGAGGATTTGCACTGTCATTGTTGAGTATATAGGTAACCACTGTATTGGGAGTTCCACCTGAGAAAATGATATCAGCGTTTCCACCATCGCATATAGAGGTGTCGCCTCCTATTTGAACTGTGGGAGTTGCTCTTACTTTTACGTTAGCTACCTCGGAGGTTGCCAATGAACAGGTATAATCAGCAGGCCCGGTGATTTCAACATAATAATCTCCCGAATCGTCGGGACTCACTACATTAAGGGGTAAGCTGCTGGAATTAGCACCAGATATAACCGCCCCACTGCCGGGAGTACCTTTATACCATTGATAGGAATAGGTGTCATCTATAGCAATTCCACCGACAGTGGCGGCTACAGAAATAGTGGTGTTTCCTGCTTCGCAAACTGTAATATCTTCCGGTTGAGTGTCAATAATAATATTTTGGTCAACTATAAGATTTGCACTAGTTGAGGTAATTGAGGAACAGGGATCAGTTCCGCTAACAACAACCAGATATGCTCCAGCATCTGTAACATCAATATTAGTAAGACTAAGTGTGTTACTAGTTCCTCCGGAAATTTCATTGCCAGAAGCTACAGAGCCTTTAAACCATTGGTAAGAGATACCTTGGCCAGTCGCACTTACCGAAAATTGTACAGTGGTACCTTCGCAATTTTGAACTGCTTCCGGTTGGGAGGTGATTAATACTTTTTCATAAATATTTACATCCGCCGTAATCTTAACTTCCTCACAACCTCCTGCCGCGGGCGTAGTATAAGTAACAGTATAGGTTCCGGGAGTTAAGGCTGAGGGATTAAAAGTCCCGGTGGTGGCATCAATCATTGAATTTAATTCTCCAGATGCGGTATAAGTTCCATTCTGCCACGCGCCTACACCGTTGGTTAGTGTGGGGCTTACTGTTGTTGCAGAGGTACACACATCATCGTAAAGCATAGTTACTCCTGGTACAGTATTTACAGCAATAGAAGCAGATCCTGTTATAACTTTTGAACAACTATTTCCAGAAGTATATTGAGAACTTACTAAAGTCACGGTAGTATTAGTTGTTAATGCTGAAGTAATAAGAGTGCTAGATCCGGAATCTCCAATTTGTATAGTTTGATTACTTCCATTCCCAATTTTATAAGTAACTGTTGTATTCGCTGTTCCTGTGAATACAACATCAGCAGTTTGTCCAGCACAAATTTCTGTCGGAGCTGAAACCGAAGCAGTTGGATCTGGTTTAAAGGTAAGCACCATGGAATCAATACCCGTTCCATTACCACAAAGATCTTTGGCACTATTTGGTTTTGGAACATTTACTGTAATGGTTACCTGGCCTGCATTATAGTCGGTTTGTGTTGGTTTGTAGAAATAGGTAAAGGCTCCTTTGACTTTTTTTGGTTGATTTGGAAATGTTCCGGTTCCTGAGGTTTGAAAAGTGGGGTCAAAAGTGGAATTACCAAATTCTGCCCTACCTGTAAGAGGAATAGCAGGATAGCTTGTATCTTTGCAAACAGTTACGTCAGCACCGGCTGATGTTTCGATATGAGTCTGCACTTCAATGTTTGCATATGAGGATTGGGTACTTGTTCCGCAAATATTTACAGCTTCTACCTTAACTGTCTTAGTGCCAGATTGCGCAGCAGAAGATACATCTACAGTAATGGAATTAGTACCTGCGCCTGAAACAATTGTCCAGCCGGCATCTGGAAAAATCCAGTTATAACTGTTGGCATCGCTAACAGCTGGGACAGAAAAATCAATAGTTGTAGCTGGTGGGCAAACATTTTTATTAGCATCTAAAGCTGAAGATGTAATACTGCCTAAATTTAAGGGCTGTGAATCGGTGGAAGTAACAGCTAGAGTAATTGCAGAAGCATTTCCACAATCATTTTTTGCTACAACACTTATATTTCCATCAGTAGTTCCGGCGTTGACGGTAATCGAATTGGTACCATTTCCATTGGTGATGTTCCATCCCGTAGGAACATTCCATTCATAATTAGTAGCGTTGGTAATGGAGGGAAATGAATAATTTAATCCTATTGCGTTGTGACAAACAGTAGTTTCACCTGTAATTACCTGTAAGTCTACTACAGGTGCAGGATTTTTTACTGAAACTGCGAAACTGGCATTTTCCTCACCACATAATTCGCTCTTTGCAGTAGCGGTAATATTACCATTTTGACCTGTGCTTCCTGCCGTTACACTAATAGAGTTAGAATTTGAACTTCCATTTATTGACCATCCGGTTGGAACGGTCCAAAGGTAATCATCGGCCTTTATATCATCAGGGACAGAAAAAATAACAGGATCACCAGGACACAGTTCATTCCCATTATTACTTGAAATGGTGATAGGGTCGGGCCTTCCATCATCTACCTTTATATCTCTTGTTGCACCCGTAATAGAAGAGTATTCTGAAGAATCCACACATTCATTAACAGCAATTACTTTAATCGTCAATTTTTCTGTTGGGGGCCCAGAATTGAAACTAAGGCTTGTTCCATTTTGCCCTGTTTGTTCTACCCCATCTATATACCATATATATTCATCGGCGTATTGGACATTTGAAATAGTGTAGCTTACACTGGAATTTGGACAAACAATAGTTTCTCCCGAAATATTTATCGGATTAGCCGGTACCGGTTCATTAACTGTAACAGCTAGATTTCTTATGTCGCTATCCAAACATTCATTAGATGCAATAACTGCTATATCCCCATTTTGATTGTAATTTCCTGCAGTAACAGTAATAGAATTTGAGCCCTGTCCTGAAATAATATTCCAGCCATTTGGGATTTGCCAGGTATATTCAACAGAAGGATCGTTATTTACACTAAAAGTTACGCTGGAGCCAGGACAGATCACTCCAGGATCAGAAATTGTTGAA
This sequence comes from Christiangramia sp., assembly GCF_029937855.1. Classification (GTDB taxonomy): domain Bacteria; phylum Bacteroidota; class Bacteroidia; order Flavobacteriales; family Flavobacteriaceae; genus Christiangramia. The sequence continues at coordinate 24,001 of NZ_JAPYPC010000013.1, read as the reverse complement.
GGGGTGGAAGGTTTTCCCGGCCCTACATTTACAGTTATCGATTGTTCGGTACTTTCTCCACATTCATTTAGTGCTTTAACTTTAAGAATCTTTCCATCCCCGGCATTTCCCGACGTAATTGTAATCGAATTTGTAGTAGAGCTGCCTGTCCATCCAGAAGGAAGTATCCACTGGTAGGATGTCGCCCTGTTTACAGAAGTAATAGAATAAGTGTGATTGGTGGTATTGGGACAAATCTCCGTTTCTCCTGTAATTACTCCCGGGGTATCTGGTGCTGCTGGTTTTAAATTTATGGTAACAATATTACTTTCAAAATCTTCTACACATGGCTGGGAGGATGTCATAAACAACTGAACTGTATCACCGTTATTTAATGAACTTGATGAAAAAGTGGCTGAGGTTCCCTGCTGAGCGCCATTAACTCTCCAGCTATATGTTGGGCTTGATCCTTGATTGGTTGCGGATGCGGTAAAATTAACCGTTGATCCCGGACAGATAGTGGTATTACTTGCATTTATACTTACAGTCCCGGTTTTTACCTGGTTTACCGTTAAAGTACCACTTGAAGTTCCATTGTAGGTTTGTACTTCACCTGTACCCTGGCAATAGGTTGCAGTTAATCTAAATTTGCTGTTATTTTGAAGGGAAGTATAATTTGAAAGAGTGGTAGCCGTTGCGCCTGTAATGTCTGTCCAGGTACCGGTTCCTACTTGTTGTTGCCATTGGTAAACAGGATTTGTTCCTCCAGATTGCGTAATATTAGAATTAACAGTAATAGAGGCGTCAGAACATACAGTTGAAGAGCCCTGAATACTGGCGCTAATACTTATACTGCTTGGATAATCGGCACATTGGGCATTAACCTTAAGAGGTGTAAGGCTAAATAGCGATATGATTATATAAACAAATAGAGAATGTAATTTTTCCCCCATAGTTACCAAGGTTTAATAACAAAAAACAATAATGTAGGGTACTTATAGGTGGGGCAATAAAAAGTGGGGCGGTAACATAAAACTTAACTCACAATAGGTTGGGGTCAAGTGAATTAAGTAGATAAATGTAATTTAAATATATTGATTATTATTAAAATTTCGCTGAAAAGCGTTAATAGTCGATAAACTAAGTAGGAAAATACATTAGTCTGTTTACCAGTGTCCTACATACGTAAATAAAAAAACCGCTGTTTTTACAGCGGTTTTACAGTTTTTTATTAAAACAAAAGAATTATTCTCCCATAAAAGGATATCTATAATCTGTTGCCGGGACAAAAGTTTCCTTGATCAATCTTACTGAAATCCATCTCATTAGATTCATTTTAGATCCTGCTTTGTCATTGGTTCCGCTGGATCTGGCACCGCCAAATGGCTGCTGGCCTACTACAGCTCCTGTAGGTTTATCATTGATATAGAAATTACCCGCAGCATTTTGGAGCAAATCTGTGGCCTGAGCGGCTGCATAACGATCTCCAGATAAAATAGCTCCCGTTAGGGCGTAAATACTTGTGTTATCTACTGTTTCACAGATTTCAGCCCATTTATTTTCATTGAAGTTTTTATCATCATATACATAAATAGTCACCACAGGTCCAAATAGCTCTGTTTCCATAGTGGTATAATGGGGGTCTGTGGTAAGGATAACGGTAGGCTCAATAAAATAACCTTTCGATTTATCATAATTTCCTCCCACTACAATTTCTGTATTCTTGTCTTTTCTGGCTTTATCTATATAGCTTGCTAGTTTATTAAACGAGCCTTCATGAATAACCGCATTGATGAAATTGGTCATATCTTCCGGAGATCCCATTTTAAAAGACTCTACATCCTCTATTACAAAATCTTTGATCTCAGGCCAAAGGCTCTTTGGGAGGTACACACGTGAAGCGGCACTGCATTTTTGTCCCTGGTATTCAAAAGCTCCTCTGGAAATTGCTGTGGCAACTTGTTTGGGATTTGCCGTTGGATGCGCCAGGATGAAATCCTTTCCTCCTGTTTCTCCAACTATTCGAGGGTAGGTTTTGTATTTATGTATGTTCTTACCAATTTTCGCCCAGATACCTTTGAATACATCTGTACTTCCGGTGAAATGGATTCCTGCGAAATCCGGACTTGCAAGTACGGTGTCGGTTACCATTTCGGGATCACCATTTACCATATTTATAACTCCGTCTGGTACACCAGCTTCCTTAAACACTTCCATAAGTACCTGCGCAGATAGCATCTGACTATCGCTAGGTTTCCATACCGCAACGTTACCCATGAGTGCTGCACTCGATGGAAGATTTCCCGCAATAGCTGTAAAATTAAAAGGGGTGATGGCATATACAAAACCTTCAAGAGGCCTATATTCAACACGATTCCAGTTTCCATCTGAAGATTCTGGCTGCTCGTTGTAAAGTTGAGCCATATACTCTACGTTAAAACGAAGAAAATCACAGATCTCGCACGCCGAATCGATTTCAGCCTGGTATATATTTTTTGACTGCCCAATCATGGTAGCGGCATTCATTTTCTGTCTGTAAGGTCCTGCAATAAGTTCGGCAGCTTTTAAGAAAATAGCAGCTCGTTGTTCCCATTCCAGTTTAGACCATTTTTTTCTGGCTTCGAGAGCCTCTGCGATAGCCTTTTCAACATGGCTTTTTTTCGCTAAATGATAAGTGCCTACTACATGATTGTGATCATGTGGAGGATTAATAGTTTTTGTGTCACCTGTTTTCACCTCTTCAGATCCTATATAAAGAGGAACTTCGGTATTTGCATTCCACAAATCCTTGTAAGTCAATAATACTTCTTCTCTTTCGGGGCTTCCTGGTTCGTAGCTCTTAACAGGTTCGTTAACAGCAACAGGAACATGAAAAAATCCTTTTCCCATAAATATTTATTTTGCTTTTTTCGATTATTTTTAATTCGGCTAAAGGTAAAAAAATAAAGCGGTTTTAAAGAACAACTCATACCCCTTCACGAAAGCTTAACTTTTTTTGTAATTTTCCTTAAAATTTTGATCCTTATACATGTGCACAATTACTTTGGTCCCTCATCCCGGCTCGATGAACGGTTTTATTTTGACTTCTAGTAGAGATGAAGCGGTAAGCAGAAATACACTCCCTCCGCAGAAAGAAGTTTATAAAGGAACAAGTCTCTTTTTTCCGAAAGATGAAAAAGCTGGGGGAACATGGATTGGGATAAGCGAAAAATTACGCTGTATATGCCTAATGAATGGTGCTGAAAAACCTCATGTTAGAAAACCTGAATACCGAAAAAGCAGAGGGATGGTGGTAAAAGATTTTTTAGCTGGAAGAAAGCTGCAAAAGTTATTTAATGATTACGACCTTAATAATATTGAACCTTTTACCATGATTGTTGTAGACTGGCATAATGGGCTTGCTTTCTATGAATTATTATGGGATGGAATTAAGAGAAGACTTACAGCCCTCGATATGAAGGAATATATCTGGTCTTCATCTCCTTTATATTCCGAAGAAATGAAAACCAAGCGAATTAAATGGTTCAAAGATTTAAAGGAGTCCAAAGGCTTTTCTACAGAAACTTTACTCGATTTTCATCATAATGCGGGAGAAGGGGATAAGCAGTTCGACCTTATTATAGACCGGGGTTTTTTAAAAACACAAAGCATTACACAGGTTTATAAGTCTGCGGAAGGGTTAAAGTTTTATTACAAAAATCTATCTACGAGAGAAATATTTGAAAATTATTTTCAGTTCAATGCGTAAGAGGCACTAAGTTTAAAAGAGGGAACTTTAACTTTGAACTTTTTGGTGGTGCTGAAGTTTAGCATGGTGTAGTAGCCATTCATAGCTCCAAAGGAACCGGTTAAAAGACAGCCACTTTGATAGGTGTGTTTTTCCCCGGGTTGTAAAAAAGGCTGTTTGCCTACCACGCCCTCTCCAGACACAGTTTGAATATTATTTAGGCTATCTTTAATTTTCCAGAACCTTGATTCTAACTGGACAGCATCATTGCTTTGATTTTCGATGCTTATTTTATAGGCAAAAGCATTTTGTATCCTATGATCTTTATAGAACATTCCTTCGAAACGCGTTTCTACGGAAATTTTTATGCCTCTGGTAACCTGTTGTATCATTTTAAAAAACTGATAAGGAAACAATTAATGCTATAATCGCAGCAATCATAGCTAAAGTAAAAAATATTATGTTTAATAAGATGAACTTTAAAATCGTTTTAACACGACCCTGTCCGTAAAAATTCCGTAAAGATTTATATAAATAAATTAGAAATACGGTATTTGCCAAAGTAAATCCCCAGTTGGTATTTAAAAGGTAATCGATTGAATAGCCAAGAATATAAAGTAAGAAAAGTGTGGTTTGAACATGAAATGCAAAAACCAGATGTTCCATATAGTTAAAAGGGCGCCTTAAATAAAGAAGCCATATAAATAAGGCAAAAACCGGTAAATAGAAGAAGATGATAAAAGGAAGTTTACTTATAAAATAATCTGCAAATATCTTAGGGTTGGTGTATATGAGATGGAATTTTATGGCTTTACCATAAAGCCAGTAATTCCAGTTCGTATTATTATATTTTAGCTCTGAAAGGGCCGCTTCCGGGGAGCTTTCGCCCGTAGCTTTATAATAGCGAAAAAAGATGGTGAACAACTTGAAATTTCGATCCAAATCATTCATAGCGTCCAGCTGTTTTTGAGTTACATAAACATCCTGGTAGGAATCTAATAAGTCTGCCTTTTTCTCAGGTAGCTGTTGGGTTAATGAATCCAGTTGAATATTATTTTCTTTTAACGCTGGTATTTTATTCAGTTCAGAGCGAAGCGTTGAGTCTTGCTGAACTTCTGCGATTTGATTTTGAAAGTTCTCGTCCTGTTCCTCAAAATTAACCCCATCAAACCTATCAGAAATCCCGGCAATAAGAAAGAAAATGATAGAGGCACTCAAATAGAATCGGAAAGGATTTGCATAACACATCCTTTTACCGTTTATATAGTTTTTAGAAATTTCCCCAGGACTAAACAGTAATATCCTAATGGTTCTTTGGAACCTTGAATCATAAGAAAAAAGTCCTGAAAAGAACTCAGTAAAAAAGTCTCCAAAACTTAATTTTTTAGTGCTGTTCTGTTGTCCGCAGTTGGGGCAAAAATGGTCACTTTTTTCTAGAGGGAGGTGGCAGTTTAAACAGGTTTCTCCCCTATATTTGTAGAGCCTGTTTTTCTTTCTGTATTTTTCCAGCATTGGAAATAAGAATTAGTTTCGAATATTCCGGGAATTGGCAGATCCCACCCCTATGAGCCTGTCATACCGTGCGCCTGGAGGATGGTAATAAACCATTATCGTATACACATTTTCAGTCTCATCAAAATTTCCGCTTATAAATCCGTCATCAATACTTCCATCCTGGTTGAGTAAAACATATTTATAATTATAATAGCCCTGCTTAAATAATCGTGCTCCCTCATAATATCCTGTTTCTTCGTTATAGGTAAGCATAGTGCTTTTATTTAGCTCAAAATTATTAAAGCCTCCATATAAATGGATATCGCCATTTTCAATAATATCATAATTCTTCAGTCGAAAATGGATCCATACATAATCTGCCTCAACATCTGAATTCTGAGCCTGAATATTCCTCACTACGAATCCACCATTGATATCCGGATTATAGGTGTACGACTGGCTATTTCTGGTGAAATCCAGAAACAGAAAATGATGATAAAGATCTCCTAATTCTACGCTGGAAATATCTGAAGTAGTTACTCTAATTTCCTTGTTGTCAAACTGTAAAAACTCATTTCCTCCCCAAAAAGAAGATTCTGTATCATACCTGTAAATAAGTTCATTGGCGATAGTATACTGTGGCTTTAGATCGGAAAGGGCGAGTTTGAGGTTATAATTTTGAACAAGGCTCACTTTTACATTTTGATCTGGGTTCTTTAAAAGCAGGTCCGGGGAGTTAATACTGAAATTTACCACCTGTTTTTCATTTATATACTTAAGGTCCCGTGATCTTTTGATCTCGGCACGCACCTGGGCTATGGGTTCATATAGAATGAATTTCCTGGAAAAAACAAGTTCACGGTTAGAATTATAAACGCTTAAAAGATAATTCCCGGAAACCTTTAATTGCTTTATATTGTTATTGGGTATGGATAACTCGTAATGGGTATAGGGTTGTAAGGTGTTTAAAGAATTGGTGAAATTCATGATCCTTACATTGTCAAAGCCTTCCAGATACTCGTTTTTTGAAAGTTGGCTGGGAGTCCAGTCAAAATTATAATGTTCTATTGTATAATAATAATCCGCTTCATCTCCAATGATGTCATCAAAACTGAGGTTGATGCGGTTCCCAAGTCTAAGAATAGGATTACCAGTGTTTTCTGTAGAATCTCCCTGAAAAATCACCGTTTTTATAAAGGCGGGGGGAAGGGTTTCTTCTATGGCCTGAGCTAGGCCGGTAAAGGAGATCCCTCCTAAGAGTATAGTAAGCAGAAAATATTTCATGTCTTTTAATTAAAGACAAATTTAATAGAAATATGCTTTTCTAATGAATTTATTTTAACAGTTGCTCAAAGTAAAATTCTTGTAATTCTTGGGAGAAATGGAGTGAAAATTCTTAAATTTGCCCGACTTTAAACTAAAAATTTTAACATACACTCCATCCTATGTCAAAAGACATTCGAATTAAAAGAGGATTATCTCTACGATTAGAAGGGGAGGCGGAAAAAGAGCTTGTGAAGGCTCCGCGATCTAAGACTTACGCGATAAAACCGCCAGATTTTCACACTGTTGTGCCTAAAATGGTTGTTAAAGAAGGAGCAAAACTTCTTGCCGGTGATGAGATTTTCTATTCCAAATATACAGAGCAAATTCGCTTTACCACACCAGTAAGTGGTGTTCTTAAAGAAATTAAAAGAGGGGATAAAAGAAAAATCCTTGAGGTGATTATCGAGGCAGACGCTGAAGATGTTTACCGCGATTTTGGTAAAATGGATGCTTCCAAAGCAGATGCTAAAGATATAAAGGAAAAAATTCTTGATAGCGGTTGTGGTGCTTTTATATATCAGCGGCCTTATGATATAGTTGCCGATCCAAAAGACACTCCAAAGGCCATTTTTATTTCTGCAGTAACTACCGCGCCTCTTGCAGCAGATAAAGGTTTTATCATCAAAGATAAAGTCGATGCTTTTCAGGAAGGAATCAATGCTTTGAGAAAACTTACTCCGGGGAAGGTTCACCTTTCCGTAGATGAAAGTTCAGCAGAATATTTAAAAAATATTCAGGGTGTTGAATTGCATCATGTAAAAGGAGATCATCCTGCAGGGAATGTTGGTATTCAAATTCATAAGATAGATCCTTTAAATAGGGGAGAGCATATCTGGACGGTTGGAGTGGAAGATGTTGCTATTATTGGGAATGTTTTTCTAACCGGTGAATTTCGAGCAGATCGTACTATTGCAGTAACCGGAAGTGAAGCTAAAGATAGAAAATATTATCAGACAACTATTGGAGCAAATGTATCAGATCTTATAGGTCAGGCTCCAGATGATGTAAGGATAATTTCAGGAGACGTATTAACAGGAACTCAGCTTTCCAATAATCAATATGTTGGTTTCTTCGAAAATGAAGTGACTTTAATTCCTGAGGGTGATAATTACCGAATGTTTGGGTGGTTGCCATTTACTTATAATCACATTCATTCAAATTCACGTACTTCTTTATCCTGGTTATTTCCGAAGAGAAAATTTACGCCTACCACCAATCTTAATGGGGAAGAGCGAGCTTTGGTAGTTACCGGAGAAATGGAAGAAGTTCTGCCAATGGATATTTACCCAATGCAGCTTATTAAGGCTTGTATGGCAGGTGATATTGAAAAAATGGAAAATCTTGGGATCTATGAAGTAGCTCCTGAAGATTTTGCTTTGGTAGAATATGTGAATACTTCCAAAATTGAAATCCAGGAAGTAATTAGATTAGGTCTGGATTTAATGATCACTGAAGTAGGTTAAAAAGCTGAAGAACTATGGAATGGATTAGACAACGATTAGATAAAATTAAGGAGCCTTTTAGTAAGGGACAAAAATTAGAAAAATATGCCCCGGCGGTTAACGCTTTGGATACGTTTCTTTTTACTCCAAATCATACCACCAAAAAGGGAGCGCATATCCGTGATGCAGTAGACCTTAAACGAACCATGATCACCGTGGTTCTGGCTTTAATTCCGGCACTTATTTTCGGAATGTGGAATGGTGGATATCAATATTATTCTCAGTTAGGTGAAGCATTTACCTTTTGGGAGGCGATTGGACACGGAGCATTAAAGATTATTCCTATGATCGCCGTATCTTACGGAGTAGGTCTGGGTATTGAATTTGCATTTGCGATCTTCAGAGGCCACGAAGTTAATGAAGGTTATTTGGTAACCGGACTTCTTATTCCTATGATCATGCCTATAGATATTCCACTTTGGATGGTGGCTTTATCTGTAGTTTTTGCAGTTCTTATTGGAAAAGAAGCATTTGGAGGAACGGGAATGAATATCCTTAACCCGGCACTTACCGCGCGTGCATTTGCATTCTTCGCTTATCCTACCTACATGTCTGGTAACACAGTATGGGTGAGTAATGCCGCGGAAGTTGATGCGGTATCAGGAGAAACTATTTTAGGAACACTTGCCTCTGGTAATGAAGTTTCCTATTCAGCGATGAATATGTTCTCTGGAGTAATTCCCGGGTCTATTGCTGAAACTTCAGTAATATGTATTCTTGCCGGAGCATTATTGCTTATATTGACTAAAGTAGGAAGCTGGAGAATTATGTTAAGTGCTTTTATAGGTGCAGCAATTATGGGACTTATTTTTAATGCCCTTCCTTCTTTAGGATTAGAAGGAAATGAGCTTACTAATTTCCCATGGTATTTACATTTAATAGTGGGTGGATTGGCCTTTGGTATTGTTTTTATGGCAACAGATCCAGTATCGGCTGCGCAAACGATGAAAGGAAAATGGATTTACGGATTTCTAATTGGTTTCTTATCAGTAATGATTCGTGTGTTCAACCCAGCTTATCCAGAAGGGGTAATGCTTGGAATTCTTTTAATGAATGTATTTGCGCCAACGATAGATCATTATGTGATCCAGGCGAACGTGAATAGAAGAAAGAAAAGACTTAAGAATGCTAATCCTCAGGTAGAAACAGCAGTTTAGTTATGGAAGAGAAATCAGTAAATAAAACAAACAGTAACGGCTATACATTTATGTTCGCCGTGATCCTTGTGGTGGTGGTAGCTTCGGTACTTGCTTTTACAGCGACTTCTTTACAGCCAACACAACGTGAAAATGTGCGTCAGGAAAAGATGCAGAATATTCTTGCGACCGTAGGAATTGAAACAGATCGCCCGGGAGCTGAAGAATTATACAATCAATATATCGTAGAAGAACTTGCTTTAAATCAAAATGGTGAGGTAGATGAATCAAAGGATGCTTTTGAGGTGGATTTGGCTAAGGAGCTTAAGAAGCCTGTAGAGGAGCAGACTTTTCCCCTTTATATAGCTGAAGTAGAAGGCAAGAAGTATTATGTGCTTCCTTTGAGAGGAAATGGACTATGGAATGCTATTTTTGGTTACATCTCTTTAAAGGATGATGTTAACACAATAAAAGGAGCCACTTTTGATCACCTTGGGGAAACTCCAGGTCTGGGAGCTGAAATCACAAAACAGTGGTTTAAAGAAGCTTTTGAAGAAGAAAAGATCTTTGACGGCGATGGCAATCTTGTAGGTGTATCTGTGGTTAAAGGAAATATAGATGCTTCAGATAAAGACGATAATAAAGTAGACGCGATTTCCGGAGCAACTATTACCGGTGATGGTGTTTCAGATATGATCTCAGAAAGGTTGAAGCGTTATTTACCTTATTTTGAGAAACAAAAGGATATTAAAGTAGCAATAAAATAATTATGGCTAAAGAGACAAAACACAACTCTGCTAAAGAGGAAGAGAAGAAACAGGAGATGATCCTTTTTCTTTCAGATTCTGAAGAAAAAGAGCATTTTCTATCCAAAGGAAATAGAAAGTTATTATCAGATCCTATGGATGATAATAACCCGATTACTGTACAGGTATTAGGAATATGTTCTGCACTGGCAATTACAGTACAGTTAGAACCTGCAGTGGTAATGGCAATTGCAGTAATGGCGGTAATGGCTTTTAGTAACATGATTATTTCCATGCTGCGAAACCTTATTCCAAGCCGGATAAGAATTATTGTTCAGCTTGTAGTGGTTGCTTCCCTGGTGATTTTGGTAGATCAAATCTTAAAGGCTTATGCTTACGATGTAAGTAAACAACTTTCGGTATTTATCGGTCTTATTATTACCAACTGTATTGTAATGGGACGATTGGAAGCTTTTGCGCTTGGTAACGGGGTTTATAAATCATTTCTTGATGGAATTGGTAACGCTGCAGGATACGGATTAATCCTGATTATCGTAGCCTTCTTTAGAGAGCTTTTAGGTTCAGGAAAATTATTCGGATTTGAAGTTCTTGGTCATAAAGGAGCTACCCTCGCTGAATCTACAGGTCTTTATGCACTGGGTTATGAAAATAACGGTTTAATGTTGCTATCCCCTATGGCGCTTATCGTGGTAGGACTTATTATATGGGTGCAACGTGCAAGAAACCGGAAACTAATTGAAGCAAACTAACAGCTGAACAGCAAAAAAGTATAAAAAATGGAATTAGTTAATCTATTTGTAAGAAGTATTTTCATTGAAAATATGATATTCGCCTATTTCCTGGGAATGTGTTCCTACCTGGCGGTATCTAAAACTGTAAAAACAGCTGTTGGTTTAGGTGCTGCAGTAATATTTGTACTGGTAGTTACAGTGCCAATTAACTTTTTGTTAGACAATTATCTTTTGAAGCCTGGAGCTTTGCAATGGTTAGGTGCTGAATATGCGAACGTAGATCTTAGTTTCTTAAGTTTTATCATGTTTATCGCGGTAATCGCTTCTATGGTACAACTTGTTGAAATGATCGTAGAGAAATTTGCTCCGGCACTTTATGGTGCTTTAGGTATCTTCCTTCCACTTATTGCGGTAAACTGTGCGATCCTTGGTGGTTCGCTTTTTATGCAACAAAAGGATTTCAGCGGAATTTCTGAAGCTGTTACTTACGGTTTAGGAAGTGGTGTCGGGTGGTTCCTGGCAATTCTAGCAATTGCCGCCATTAGAGAAAAAATTGCGTACTCAAATGTTCCTGCTCCATTAAAAGGTCTTGGTATTACATTTATCATTACTGGCCTAATGGCACTAGGATTTATGAGTTTTATGGGAATTAAATTATAATCGTAAAGAAAGATTATGACAGTTATAATAGCGAGTATAGTAGTATTTTTAGTGCTGATTTTGTTATTGGTATCCATCCTTTTAGGAGCCAAGGCAAAACTGACCCCTTCCGGTCCGGTAACCATTAATGTAAATAACGAAAAAGATATAGAAGTAGGTTCCGGAGGAACATTACTTTCAACTTTAGGTGATAATAAACTTTTTCTACCTTCTGCCTGTGGTGGAGGTGGAACCTGCATCCAATGTAAATGTATCGTGCAGGATGGTGGAGGAGCAATTCTTCCAACGGAAGAGCCTCACTTTACCAGAAAAGAGATTGCAGACGGTTGGAGACTTGGTTGCCAGGTGAAGGTGAAGCAGGACATGAAAATTACCATTCCTGAAGAGGTCTTCGGAATTAAGAAATGGGATGCTACTGTTGTTAGAAATTACAATGTGGCTTCTTTTATTAAGGAATTTGTTGTTGAAATTCCTGAAGATATGGATTATAAAGCCGGAGGATATATTCAGATTGAAGTTCCAAAATGTGAGGTGAAATTCGAAGATATGGATATCACTGCACACCCGGAAGAACATGAAACTCCAGACAAATTCAAGGCTGAGTGGGATAAATTCAAATTATGGCCACTGGTAATGAAAAATCCTGAAACTGTGGAAAGAGCTTACTCAATGGCTTCTTACCCTGCAGAAGGACGTGAGATCATGTTGAATGTACGTATTGCTACTCCACCGTTTGATCGTGCAAAAGACGGTTGGATGGATGTAAATCCTGGAGTCGCTTCTTCTTATATCTTTAGCCTGAAAAAAGGTGATAAAGTTGTTATTTCAGGTCCTTACGGTGAATTCTTTATTAACGAAAGTGATGCTGAAATGCTATACGTTGGAGGTGGAGCCGGAATGGCACCAATGAGGTCTCACTTATATCACCTGTTCAGAACTTTGAAAACGGGTAGAAAAGTGACTTACTGGTATGGTGGTCGTTCCAAGCGTGAATTGTTTTATACAGAACATTTCAGAGCTTTAGAAAGAGATTTCCCCAATTTTAAATTCTATCTGGCACTTTCTGAACCAGCTGAAGAAGATAACTGGAAAGTAAAATCTAATCTTGATGATGAAGGTGATGGATTCGTAGGATTTATTCACCAGGTGGTAATCGACAACTATTTATCACATCATGAAGAACCGGAAGAAATCGAATTATATTTCTGTGGTCCTCCATTGATGAATAAAGCTGTCCAGAAAATGGGAGAGGATTTTGGAATTCCGCCTGAGAATATCAGATTTGATGACTTTGGAGGATAATATATATACAATCCCGCTTCGGCGGGATTTTTTTATTTAATGTTAAAAAAACTTTTAATAGGTCATCCTGATACCTGTTATAAAAAAGTTACCTGGTGTAGGAAATTGACATATTTTATGAGGATACCTGTTCATTTTTTCCATTGATGAAAAATTATGCATTCCTCTCACTTTGGTCGTCGGATGCATTCAAAATCTAGGCTACCAAACTTTATGTAAATTTATCATTCAGCACCTAAATTTTAGGAACTCGCTATTGAGATGTGTTTTTATAGAAAATGGGTATAGCTCAAACAGCCTAAAATTTCACAGTGCCTACACTTTAAATTTTATGATAAATTTTCGAGAGGCCGGGGAAAATGGAGGCTCTTAAAATTAAGTATTTAACCTGATGATTAATAATTTCAGAAATAAATCAATGATAATTTACTTCAGAATCTCTTTTTGAGTTTTATTTTAGAATATGAAACAAGTTCAGCCTGAAGAAAAACAATTTTCAATCAGCTAATTTTTATCTTTATCCTATGCCAAAATTAAATGAACAGGAACTGCATAACCTTGCGATGAATATCGTGGGAAAAGATCTGGAAGATAATGGATATGAATTTCTTGGAGTGAACAGTAAGCTGAAGAGAAATCCGCAGTTTGTGGCTCTAAAAGATACTAAACTCCATTTTGTGATCGTAAGGGCCATAGAATATCCAGATGATCCAAATGCCTTTGATCCGGCTTTTATGAAAGAAATCAAAGAACATGCACAAAAGTTTAATGCACGTACTTTTTATGCCGGAGTGGGCCTGGCCAATTCAGAGGATTACGAAAAACCAATCAGCAGCGACGAAGATTATATTGTGAATTATTCCGGGTGGAAAGAATTTTAATATGAAAAAGGTATTCATTTTATTTTTATCAGCATTCAATCTTATTTCCTGTGGGAATGAAGCTAAAATTGATAGCCAGGAGCATAATGGTGAGGCATTAGGAACAACTTATATGATTCGATATTTTTCCGATACCGATCTGGATTTTAAAAAGTCACTGGATAGTATTTTTGATAATATCAATTCCTCCATGAGCACCTACATAACAAAATCTGATATTTCCAGAATTAATAGAGGCGACACAACTGTTCAGGTAGATGATCATTTTGTGAATGTTTTCAATACTTCAGATAAAGTATTTAAAGAGACTTATGGCTTCTTTGATCCTACAGTGGGCGTGCTTGTTAATGCTTATGGTTTTGGTCCTGAAAAAGCCTTAAAACAGATTGATAGTGTAAAACTTGATTCTTTACAGAATTTGGTTGGATTTGAAAAGATCAAATTAAAAGAGGATAGAACTATTCAGAAAGATGATCCCTTAGTTTATCTCGATTTTAACGCGATTGCCAAGGGATATACTATAGATGTGATTGCTGAATATCTGGAATCAAAAAACGTGGAAAATTACCTGATAGAACTTGGAGGGGAATTACGTGCTAAAGGCAGAAATCTCGAGAATGATAATCATTGGGTGGTAGGAATTGATGATCCCAATCAAGAGAAAGGAGATCGCAGTTTGCAGGCTAAAGTGAAGCTTGAAAATGCCGCTATGGCCACTTCTGGGAATTATAGGAAATACAGGATGGACACGCTTACCGGACAAAAATATGTTCACACTATTAATCCGAAGACAGGAGAAGCAGAACGAAGCAATTTGTTAAGCGCTTCAGTACTGGCAGAAAACTGCATGATGGCCGATGCTTACGCTACGGCATTTATGGCTTTAGGATTAGATAGGACTAAGGAGGTTCTTCAAAATTTGGAGGCAGTGGAAGTCTATATTCTTTATTCTTCTAAAGAGGGAAAAATGGAAATTTTCTCAACTCCTGGTTTTCAGAAACAACTCCTTGACTAATTATTTTCGGCAAACAGGAATGATCTCTCCTTTGGCCAGACGGTATTTATCTACTTCAGCAGCAGATAGTTTTGAGGTATAATCAACTTCTTCTACCTTAAAACCGATAGCTCTCAGTTTATCGAAATAATCTCTTCCGTAGATACGTACATGATCATACTGCCCAAATATCTTAGCGCGTTCTTTAGGATCTGTAATTGAATCATCCTGAAAAGTAACTGCTCTATTTAAATCCTGTGGAATTTGCAGAATGGCTGTGCCACCGGGCTTTAAAATTCGATATATTTCCTGCATGGCTTTAGTATCGTCAGGGATATGTTCTAACACATGGTTGCATAGAACAAAGTCGAAACTATTATTTTCAAACGGTAAATTACAGATATCTGCTTTTACATCAGCAAGGGGCGAGTTAAGGTCTGTAGTGGTATAATTTAAGTTTGATAAATTCCTGAATCGTTTGTAAAAAGCCTGTTCGGGAGCAAAATGTAATACTTTCTGCTTTCTGCTGAAAAAATCGGTTTCATTTTTCAAATAAAGCCATAACAGCCTATGCCTTTCTAAAGAAAGGGTAGATGGGGAAAGAACATTTTCCCGCTGCTGCTCGTAACCGTACGCTAAAAACTTTCGAAAACTACTCCCATCAATGGGATCGGTATACCGGTTTCCTTTGAGACAAATCTTTAAAAACGGCCTTACCAGGTAACTACATCTAATAAGAATAGGCCTGGGAATTGAATTTAAGGCCAGTTTAAAAAGATTACTCATTCTCTATACTTCGATGTCGCCCCAGTTTTCGCCAGATTTAATGCGGTATAACTGCATTTCAGAAACTCCAAATTGTTTGGCAAGTACTCTAATACGGGTTTTCCTTTCGGGATCTAAAAGTTTTTTCTTTAAGATCACAGCCTGTGCATAGGTAAGCTTGGAGTAGGAAGTCACCTTTCTAAGTTTCCTCTTCCTTTTGTTCTCCTGTACCTTAGGACTGTTGTATTGATGTTGGACCCATTCGTCTTTGGTGGCCCAGGCCAAGTTAGAAACGCGGTTGTCGTTTTTCACAAAATTCTTGTGAATTACATACTGGTCGCCTTCTTTTTTTTCTAAAAACATTTCGGCAATAATGCGATGAATGTAGTACGTCTTGTGTTTTCCATTCTTCAATTTTACTGCGAAGTTTACATATCCACCTACTTTTCCGCCTGTCATTAGGTCTCCTTCGGGATTTTTCAGATAACTGATCATTCTTCCGAAATTTGAGACTTTATAGATAAAGCGGTCTTCCCAGGAATCTTTGTGTAGGGTTTTCCAGATTTCCTGTCTGTAACTTTTAATCATAAACTTTTGCTCTAAATTCGTCTTCTTCTTTGGTTTTAATATTTAAGGATTCATAAATGTATTTAAATGTAGATAGTAGTTCTGGTTTCCCATCCACCAGTGCCACGTCATGCTCAAAATGTGCACTTGGCTTATTATCGGCTGTTAATATGGTCCAGCCATCCGGTAATTGTTTTATTCGTTTAGTTCCTAGATTTATCATTGGTTCTATAGCGACCACCATACCTTCTACAAATTTCTTACCTTTTCCCCTGCGGCCATAATTTGGCATTTCGGGATCTTCATGCATGGTTTTTCCCAGACCATGGCCCACGAGTTCTCTAACAACTCCGTAACCGTGATCCTCGGTGTATTTTTGAATGGCATAGCCTACATCACCAACGCGGTTTCCGGCTTTAAATTCCCTTATTCCAACGTAAAGCGATTCTTTGGTAACTTCAAGAAGTTTTTTTACCTCGGGAGCCACTTCACCAACTTCAAAGGTATAGGCGTGATCTCCATAGAAGCCATTTTTAATCGCTCCGCAATCAATAGAAATAATATCTCCTTCTTTTAAGGGAGTTTTATTTGGGATTCCATGAACAACCTGGGCGTTAGGACTCATACAGAGGGAATTTGGGAAATCATATAATCCCAAAAAACCGGGTTCTGCCCCGTGATCCCTAATAAATTCTTCAGCCATTTTATCCAGTTGCAGCGTAGTTACTCCGGGTTTTATCTCTGGAGCAAGCATACCCAGGGTTTTAGATACCACAAGGGCACTTTCACGCATTAATTCTATTTCTTCTCTGGATTTTGGTATTATCATATACTTTTTTAAAATCTTCCGAATAAACCGGATCTTTTTTTATTCTTTTTAATCTTCCTGGGATTTTCTATACTTAGCATTTGAAATATTTCTCCCCATCCTTTCATTCCTCCAAGATTACGGTCATCAATAAAAATATCCGCAAGAATTTTTCTGCTAATAGATTCATCGTATTCTTCTTCAGGATAGCTTTTATTTACGGCATAAAATTTAATGCCATTTTTTCTGCAAAAATCTACAGCTTCTTCAAGTCTATTGCCACTGCGATAGGTCCATAATATAAGTCTATGACCTTCCTCCTGTAATTTCTTTAGGGACTCAAAGGCAAAAAGTATAGGTTTTCCGATTTCAGGAAATCTATTCTCTACTATAGTGCCATCAAAATCAACTGCTATGGTAAGAGAATTGGGCATAAAGCGAAATTAATTAATTTTTCTTTAATTCCTTATTATTAACGGCTATATATTACTTTGCGTATGAGTTTTCGTACCCTTCTCCACTTACAATTTTTGCAATGTCTTCCTCTATGCTTTCTCCCTGCGAATACTCCACAAATCTGTTTACTTCTTTTCCATTCTTGTAAAAAATAATGGTTGGTACATGATGTACATCCAATGTTTCCTCTATCCTGGAAGGAGTAGTTTTATTATAATCTACAGCCACCATTTCTAAATTGTTATAGTCATAAACTGTTTTATCAAGAATTTTGAGAAATTTTGGAACTTCTCTCTTACTATCCCCGCACCAGGTTCCCATTAATAGTTTTATCTCGTAGTCCTTAATATTCTCTTTGATAGTTTCTATGGAAGAAGAATTGGGATTGAATTCTTTATAAGCGGCCTCGTACCAACTCGAGAAAGGTTTTTGCTCAAGGTCTTCTTTGTCAAATTTACCTAATAACATATCTTTCTGAATTTCTGCGTCTTGAGGCTTCTCATTTTTAGCTGATTCTTCAGTATTTACGTTTTTTACACCATTTCCGCAGCTAATACTGATGATGGTGAGTAGGATAAAAAATTTATTCATAAAATATTAAATTAAAGGGTCTTCAGTCATTAGATCGGGTTGCGTAATGCCCATGAGTTTTAAAATAGTCGGTGCAATATTTCCAAGCTTACCATCCTGAATGGTTTTAATCTCTTTATCCATCAAAATTAACGGAACCGGATTGGTAGTATGGGCTGTATTTGGGCTGCCATCCGGATTCATCATCACTTCACTGTTTCCGTGATCGGCGATAATAATAATAGAGTAATCCTTTTCAAATGCTGTTTCAGCTACTTCTTTAGCACAGATATCTACTGTTTCGCAAGCTTTAACGGCTGCATCAAAGTCACCAGTATGGCCAACCATATCGGGATTGGCGAAATTAAGACAAATGAAATCTGCAGATTCTTTCTCAATTTCGGGAACTATTTTGTCTTTAATTTCATATGCGCTCATTTCCGGCTGAAGATCATAAGTAGCGACTTTGGGAGAATTACACATAATTCTTTTTTCTCCTGCAAAAGGTTCTTCCCGGCCACCTGAAAAGAAAAAAGTTACGTGCGGATATTTTTCAGTTTCAGCTATCCTAATTTGCTTTTTCCCTTCATATTCTAATACCTCGCCCAAAGTGGCTTTAATATTTGATTTTTTGAATACTACGTTCACATTTTCAAATCTATCGTCATACTTCGTCATCGTCACATAGTACAGGGAAAGTTTTTTCATATTATATTCAGGAAAGTCATCCTGAGATAAAACCTGGGTAAGTTGCCTGCCGCGATCTGTCCTGAAATTAAAATAAATCACCACATCTTTTTCGCTTAGCTTCGCCACGGGTTTGCCGTTACCATCAGTAAGTACAATGGGTTTTATAAATTCATCACTTACATCATTATCATAACTTTCCTGGATGGCAGATACGGCATCGGTAGTTGCTTTTCCCTCTCCTTTTATAATAAGATCATAGGCCTCTTTTACACGCTCCCATCTCCTATCCCTGTCCATGGAGTAATATCTTCCAATAATAGAAGCAAGTTGAGAGTTTGTTTCTTTTAGGTGAGGAAGAAGGTCTTTAATAAAATCTTTTCCTGAATGTGGATCTACATCACGGCCATCGGTAAAAGCATGCACATACTTTTCTTTCACGCCCAGTTTTTCTGCGGCAGATAATAGACCTTTTAAATGGTTGATGTGAGAATGCACACCTCCATCGCTCACCAGACCTAAAAAATGTACCGGCTTATTATTTTTAACGGCATAATTAAATGCTTCTTCTAATACTGGTTCGTCCTTAAGGGTATCTTTTTCAACAGCCATATTTATTTTTACCAGATCCTGGTAAACGATACGCCCGGCGCCAAGATTCATATGGCCAACTTCACTATTTCCCATCTGCCCCTCAGGAAGCCCCACCTTCATACCGTCAGTTCTTAATGTAGCATGGGGAAACTTTCCAGGCAAAGAATCCATAAAAGGAGTATTTGCTTTAGCTACAGCTGAAACCTCCTCATTTTGAGTGATGCCCCAGCCATCTAATATCATCAAAAGAACTTTCTTATTCATAACTTCCAAATAGTTTGGCGATAAAGATAAAAACAAATGAATGCAATGCCTGAAATCACGGGCTTAATGTTTTATTAAAACTAAAGTTATTAATTCATTCTAGGATTGGTTTTCATTAAGTTACTATGACCTTCTTTTTAAATTTTTGAAGTCAGCTTTAAAATAGAGTAGGGAGGTTAAATAAAGGTTCAAATATTTTTTGATGGTTATATTATTGATACTCAGATTACCGATTAATAAAAATTAAATTTTTAACATTTAAATTCCAGGAATTTGAAATATCCCGAAGAAATCAACGTTATGCAACAGCACTTTGTTTATACTTTAAAATATTCAGTATTAGTAGAATAGGTGTGCAAAGTGTTAAATTTTAAGTTTAGATAAAATTCCTTGTAAATTTTTGTATGTTGGCAGGACTTTTGGTTTTCGTTAACAGAAATTAGAAAAAAGATAATATATGAAGTACAGAATTCTTAGCCTGATTGGAGTATTAATTTTCTCATTCGCATTTAGCAGTACCTCCGAAATCAAACCTTCCGAAAATTCCGAAATTGTTCCAAAATCAACTTCTGAAATCAGAATAAAAAAATCATTAGAAGAAAAGATAGCCGATCTTTACAATACTTTTTCAACGAAAAATTCCACAATGCCCAACCTTTCTGTTTTCGAAAAGGCTATTAGTGGTTACACAAAACTGGAAGAAGCAGGGAAAGTATCCAATCCTCTATTAACTGTCATAGATTTTAACCTTTCTTCTAAAATGAAAAGAATGTGGATCCTAAATATGGATACAAAAGAGGTTGTTTTCAATACTTATGTGGCACATGGGAAGAATACAGGTCTTGAATTTGCTAAGAATTTCTCTAATAAGGTGAATTCACACCAGAGTTCTCTTGGGTTCTATGTAACAGGGGAAACTTATTTTGGTAAAAACGGACTTTCTCTATTTATAGACGGGATGGAAAAAGGATTCAATTCTAAGGCACGTGAGCGTTATGTGGTAATACACGGTGCAGATTATGCGGAACCTGAATTTATCAAAAGATATGGTCGCCTGGGGAGAAGTTATGGTTGTCCTGCGGTTCCAAACAAGATTGCGAAAGAATTAATCCATAAAATTAAAGGAAAGTCGGTTGTTTACATACATAAAAGTGATGAAAATTACATGGAAAGATCAAGTTTTCTGAACGTATAAAAAGTATAATCAGACTTTGGGTTTCAATAGTTCCCAAATCTTCTGATCCATATTATAGATATCATCAATAAATTTGATGGTATCTTTTTTTTGATAGGCCGTCCAATAGAAATGATGCACTTTTACCTTCTGTTTTACCGGAATTTGTGTGGTTTTTCCAGAGTTCAGGATATCTTCAATTTTTTTATCGTCATAAGCTTCCTGATCGCTCAAAAGATATTTTGCCAATCCCAGTGCATCCTGAACCCGAACGCAACCGGAACTTTGAGCTCTAACATTCTTTTCGAATAAATCTCTGGAAGGAGTATCGTGCAAGTAAATTAAATATTCATTAGGATAAATAATTTTTACAATCCCCAGCGGATTTGTTGGACCGGCGGGTTGCCGGTACGTAAAAGAATTTGCTTTTGAAGAATTCCAGTCTACAGAGGAAGGATCAACATTGTTTCCGTCATTATCGTAAATTTTTATGTTTTTCTTCTGAAAATATCCTATATCTCTTTTTGCTCCGGGTATAACGTCATTCTTTTTTATAGTAGGAGGAATAGTCCAGGATGGGTTATAGATAATATAGCCTATCTCGTCTGAAAATACTGGAGTCTTTCTAACTTCAGTTCCTACCATAATCTTATGGCTTCTTAAAGTATCACCATTTTTCACAACGCTTAATTGGTAACCCGGAATATTTACAATAATATAGTGTTCCCCAAGGTCTCTTGGATACCATCTCCAACGCTCCAGATTGACCAGAAGTTGATGGTATCTGTCTATTTTTGTCAGATTAAGATTAGAAATCGTATTGTTCCCCAAAAGAGCATCAACCTGAATATCATGGTCTAACTGAAATTTTTTTACTGCTTTCTGAATATTTTCATTGTAGATGGTATTGGTTGAATCTATGGGAGCTTTAAAATATCCTAGTTCCGCTAATCTTTTAGTAACAGAATGAATTCGGTCACTTTTTTCGCCCGGTTTTATAAGTCTGCCAGAAGGAATTTTCGTTGAAGACTTTTCTCTAATTCCAGTTTTCTTGAACTGTCTTAAGGCTTCCTTTAATTGATGATAAACAATATGATTTGGTTTTAGGGAGTCCAGGCTTTGTTGAATGTTGCCCTCTGAAATCGCCTTTTTTAGTAAAGATCTGGGGTCTATTTGATTTATGGGTGTTCCCCAAATATCATGTATTTCTGTAGGATCTAATTTTCCGGTAGCTAAATCTTCTGAAAGTTTTAAGTAAGAGTCGGTAAGGAGAATTTCCAGGAGGTTATTTTCTTCTTCCGAATTCGTATCTAAAGAACTTAATAATTTCTGAAGTTTTTCACCATGATAATCTTCGAAAAATAATCCTTCATCTTCAATATTTTCTATATTCCTATAAATATCTTCCCGTAATTCCCGGGAAGTCCAGATGGGTTCAAAATCATTTTCCTTATAGAATTCAGTTACTTGAGATAAGTTATAAATTTGATCGATCCCAGTTTCAGCATCTTCAAAAAAATCTTCAATTTTATCATCTTCCGTTAGGGAAGTAACTTCTTCAACCTCATTACGCTCTTCAATCCCCGCATCTTCCTGATTGTTTTTACAGGAAGAAAACAGAAATAGAAATACTAAAGCGAATTTCAACAGGGGGCTTCGCATATTTAATGTTTAGTAGAGGTTTGGATCGTTTAGGCTCTTACGTCACTATAAGATTTATTCATATCAAACTGTACTTCCGCAAAAGGACAAAGAGGATCAATTTTTAAATTATGCTTGCGGGCATAGAGTACACTTTCTTTCACCAGGCTGGACCCAATCCCCTGGTTTTCCATAGTGCGTTTTACTTCAGTATGATCTATAGTAAGAATATCGTTTTCATTCTTATGATAAGTAAGTTCAGCGATTAGTCCCGTATCATTTTCTATATAGAACATACCCCGACTATTATTCTCTTTATGTTTTATTTCCATGATTATTTTTTATAAATCCCATCTACAATTCCATACTCCATCGATTCTTTTGCATCCATCCAGTAATCACGGTTAAAATCCTTTAATACTTTTTCTACACTCTGGCCGCAATTTTCAGCAAGAATTTCAGCGCTTAAATGTTTTGTCTTCAAGATCTCATTGGCCGCAATCTCGATATTGGAAGCCTGTCCTCTTGCGCCACCGCTTGGTTGATGGATCATTACTTTTGCGTGAGGCTGGATAAATCTTCTTCCTTTTTTTCCTGCGGAAAGTAATATAGAACCCATAGACGCAGCTAATCCTGTACATATAGTTGAAACGGATGATTCCAAGCTCATAATGGTATCGTAAATTGCAAATCCGTCAGTTACATAACCTCCTGGACTATTGATGAATAGTTCAATTTCTCCATCTCCTTCGAGGTCAAGGTATTCAAGCCTATCAATAACATATTTTGCGGTTTTGTCGCTCACCTCGCCCCACAAGTAGATCTTTCTTTTTTCTAATAATTTATTGTCAATTAAGTCCTGAATTTTTCCAGTTTTATTTTTCATGAAATCCATTTATGCTTATTTAGCTTATTATAAGTTTAGCTAAAAATATGACTATTTTAGCAGAAAACAGAATCATGGAACTGGCATTTAACAAGATTTTAAAGGAAGATTTTGCAGTGGTTTTGCCCTATTTGAAGAAGCTGCATGAACAACCACCCCACGACGAATTATTAAAAAAGCGTCTGCTTGAAATGTTTGATCAAAATTATGAATGTTTTGGGATTTATACAGGCGATAGATTGATTGGTGTTTTTGGTTTGTGGTTTATGACGAGGCATTATGCCGGAAGAGCTTGCGAAGCAGATCATATTTATGTAGAGGAACAATTTCAGGGGAAAGGAGTAGGAAAGAGGTTATTTGAATTTATTCATGAATATGCCTTGTCCAGAGATTGTGAAACCATGGAATTAAACAGCTATGTAGAGAATTTTGGATCCCATAAGTTTTACATGAATTTAGGATATATTATAAGAGGATATCATTTTTTAAAAAAGCTGTAAAAAGTTTTGGTTTTTGGAACCGTTTCAGATTATATTTGCAGCCACAGGCGGGAGTAGCTCAGTTGGTAGAGCGTCAGCCTTCCAAGCTGAATGTCGCCGGTTCGAACCCGGTCTCCCGCTCTAAAAGCTTCATCGAAAGGTGAGGCTTTTTTTTATTTTGAAATCATTCTTGTTCAAGCAATTTCAGGGTGAGAAGCTTGTCCAGAGCCTAGTCGAAGGGAACCCGGTCTCCCGCTCTAAAAGCTTCATCGAAAGGTGAGGCTTTTTTTATTTTGAAATCTTTCTTGTTCAAGCAATTTTAGGGTGAGAAGCCTGTCCAGAGCCTAGTCGAAGGGAACCCGGTCTCCCGCTCTAAAAGCTTCATCGAA
>NZ_JAPYPC010000013.1:0-122 GCF_029937855.1 Christiangramia sp. | reverse complement strand
AGGTGAAGCTTTTTTTATGCTTTAATTTTTTCTGAATGATAAAATCGGTTTAATTAGGTTTTGTTTATTTATATAATATCCTAAACTAAAAAAAACTGTCATTCTGAACTTGTTTCAGAATC
>NZ_JAPYPC010000044.1 GCF_029937855.1 Christiangramia sp. | reverse complement strand
CGAACCGTTCATCGCGGTTTCGAGCTGGTAGGTCACTAGTTTCTCTACCTCTTCACTCTCCATTCCGTGCGCTTCCGTAAGTATGGTCACAGTAGGTGCGGTAAGGTCCGGAAAAACATCCACATTCATATTACGCGCAAGGTAAAGTCCGGTAAGGCTCAATACCACTGCTGCCAAAAGAACCAGAAGCTGGTTTTTAAGCGAAATGGATAATATATTATTTAACACACTTTCTAATTTTTAATGTTGAATGTTGAATGCTGAATTTCATTGGGAGCTACGTTGAGAAGTCTTTATGATGGAAGTCAGGATCCTAATAAGTTCTTCTGATTTTTCAAGTATTTCCGAAACATCTATTTTTACTATTTGACTTTTCTCAACTAACTTTAACCAGTATAGAGTTTCTCTTGCTTCCTTAGCTGAAATAGACATTTTTGCTATAAATTCTTTTTTGCTAATTGCTGCGCTGGCTTCCTCGATATTAGCACCGATACTGGTACCGCTACGAAGTAGTTGTTTGGATAGAACATATTCCTTTTCATTTAGCATCTGCTTATACAATTCTATGATCAAAAGAGCAAAATCAAATGATTTCAATCGAATTATATTTTCTTTTATTTCCTTCATAGAATTCTCAATTAAAAATTCAACATTCAAAATTATTAATGATCATGCCCATGTGCAGGCGTTTGTCCAGACATTGAAGCCATCTTCACCTGATAGTTCCCTATAGTTACTACAACGTCTCCAGCCTCAAGTCCGCTAAGTACCTGTGCGCTCTTTCCGTTTCGTTTCCCGATCTTTACAGGTCTTCTTTCGAAACTTTCCCCACCGGTTTGTACGATCACAGAATAATTCCCGTAATCTTCAAGCAGTGCAGCTTCAGGCACCACAATTCCGGTTTCAGCCTCTCCAAGGGCAATCTGCACTTCAGTAAAACTACCTTCTGGCATTTCAACTACATCATTTACCTTGACATATACCGGGATCATTGGTTTGCGATCCTCCACTTCCTTGCCTACGGAAACAATAGATCCATCTTCCACTTCACTCCAATTGCCTTCATCATTTCTGTACCAAACCTTAGCTATTGCTTCTTTACTTGGATTATGAGAAGCACTTAACTGGGTTTTAAGCAAACGTGATTTGTCAGTTCCAATAGAGACGAGATTGGCCCCCTGTTCAACATAATCCCCGTTTGAGGTGCTGATGGATTTTATAAATCCGTCAAATGGAGTCCTGATCTGCTTCCCGCCAGCTCCGTAATTGGAGGCAAGCGCACGGTAATTCGATTCGGCTACACGAAAATCACTTTCAACCTTTTCGAATTCCGCCCTGGGCACAATTTTATCTTCATAGAGTTCCTTTTTCCGTTCATATTCAGCTTTCGCCTGATCGTACCTGGCTTTGGCCTGAGCGATCTCTGCCTGAATATTATTGGAAGAAAGTCCTTCACTACTCAACGTCATCAACAGCTGGCCTTTTTTTACTTCACTACCTTCCGTCAGGTTTTCTGCAACGAAATCCACCATTCCGTTCGCTCCTGCCGCAAGTGTCTTATAAGTTCCCGGCGCGGCCTGCCAGACTCCGGAAGTATTAACGATGTCATAGACTTCACCCATAGTCACAGGTTCAGTTTGAAAATCGATCTTCCAGGCCTGCTCCTTTAAAAAACTGATGCCGCCATCTTCTGCTTCCGTAACATTTTCTGAAGCTTCCGCAGCCGAGGCATATACATGAACATTTTCGATCACTATCCTGTCTGAATATTCAGGAGTTTTCAGATCAAAAATGAGGTCATAAGTTCCAGGTTCTTTTGGTTGCAAGGCTGGAGAAAAAATTCCAGGTGAAGACGGCGATTCCACCGTATGCCGAATCCCGCTATCTCCTTTGATGAGACTCACCGTCACCGAACCTTGTCGAACCGGCTGGTGTTTATCCAACACAGTGAAATGAGCTGCAAATTTGCTGATTTTTCCTTCCACTAAAGCCGGAAATTCGACGAAAAGCTCCGTCTGGTCTGTCCAGATCGTTTTGCTGATCATTGGAACTCCTGAACTTAGATGGTTTCCTTCTGCATCATGCGCATGGTCTTCCTCTTCGTTATTTCCGCAGGAAAAAAGGAACAGCGATATGCACACTATATAAATATATTTCATGCCTAAGTCCTTATTTTAATGATCTTCATGCTCAGTTCCGTCATCATGCGTATGGTGACCAGACTCTTCATGCATATCCAGCGAATCTTCACCAACTTTGAATTCTTCCTGTTCCATATGATTGCCGTCGTCATCATGTGGGTGACCATGCTCTTCTTCCTCATGGGCATGAGCTTCTGCTCCTTCCTGGTGTTCATGGCCGTGATCTTCATTAGCGGTTTCTCTACATGCTGAAAAACCAAATACTAATATTGCTGCGAAAAATAAATTCTTGAAATTCATATTATTAAATTTTAGATTATAGTTGATGTCTTAAAAGTGTTGCTTTAAGCTGAAGGAGTTCTTTTTCCATCTCCAGCATATTGTTATAAGCCTCCCGGTAGAACTCCACCTCCCGGTAATAATCCAGAAATGAAAATTCCCCAAGTTCATAGGCTTTAAATAAAAGTTCTTCGGAATTCAGATCCTTAAAAGTCTCCTGATATTCCTGATATTTTCTCTTTAATAATTGATACTGCTGATAATTTTCCTGAACTCTGGTGTATAGCTCCGCAGTTTCAGCGCCAGTATTTGCCTGGGTATATTCCAGATTCGCTTCAGCCGCTTTTACTTTATTATTACTGTTCCAGAGCGGGATGGATATTCCGCCCAGAAATCCTGAATAATTACTGGTATTCACGCCCTGGTAATTATAACCGATGCTTAGATCTGGAAGGATCTTATTCTTTTCCAGTTTAAGCTGTTGTTCGGCAAGATCCTCCCGAGCGGTCAATTGCTGAATTTCTGCATCTTCGGAAAGTTTTTCTTCCCAAAGAACTTGCATTTCTGCCACTTCAGGATCCGCGAAAAATTGGACCAGTTCTGCCTCAATTGCATTTCCACCGTTCAATTTCTGAAGTTCCAGCAGTGTGTTCCTGATCCTGATGTTGATCTGATCCAGTTCAAACTGCTCCTGTAACCAGGCTACTTTGGCTTTATTCAGTTCCAGGATACCGATTTGTTCTGCCTCAAATAGGCGCTGAATTTGATCATACACCTTTCTGGCCTGCTCCACTCTTTTTTGTTCCAGCTCTTTTCGTTTCTGCAGGGTCTGCAATTCCAAAAGCTGCTTTTTGGCATTCAGTAATATTTCCTGACGTAGCATTTTATATTCCAATTTCAGTAATTCCTTTTGCTTCTCAATTCGCTTACTTCGCGCTCCATAAACTGTAGGAAACTCAAATTGCTGAGAAACCTGATATTCGGTATAATCACCTGTTTGATGTTCGCCAAATGGAAGATAAAAGGCTGAAACCTGTGGGTCCTGCAGGTTATTTTCTGTCTTATTCCCAAGATTCTGACTTGCCATATAAGACTGATAAGCCATAAGTTGTCTATTATTCTGGCTTATCTGCTCCAAAATACCATCCATGCCGGTATCCTGGGCAAATGAACCTATAGAGATAAGTATTCCGCATACTGCGGAAACTATATATCTGTACATAAATTTTGATTTTAGTTTAATCTAAATGATAAGGTCTGACTACTATTTTAAATAGTGGCCTGACTAATTGATCAAACTAAGTCGGGAGGTCCCCGAAGGGAGAGTAAGGATAAATAAGGGTTGAAATATTCGTTGGGAGGCTGATAAATTATAGGATTTTCAGAAACCTGATCAGCAAAAACCCTATTCTCTGAAGAATATTTCACCAAAGCATTCTTTTTGGTTTCAGTCTTTTGAACCCTGAAATTTTCAGAATATTCCTTTAAAACCGGGATTTCATTAGAAGTGCTCGTATGAGAGTGAATCGCCAGGAGATATGAGAAAAATCCACCTGAATTATCATTCTTTTTCTTATTATGGTGATGATGATCTTCACCGGAATGATGATGTGCAACCTCGTTCTTCTCCTCCTGATGTTCATGATGCGCGTGAGGTATCACCTGATGTAAGGACATCAGCATAAAGACACCTAGAAGGAATAAGGCTTTTATTTGTTTTTTTATTTGCACTGATCACAAAAGTAATAATTTATTACAGAGATTTAGGGGGAAAATAGATTGAACCATATAAACCTTAGCTCCTATGGTTTCTTTCAGAGGTGAAATGGAAACTTCGAGGCAAAGTTGCCGGAGAAATTGTAAAATTAATCTAATTTCGGCAAATTCAGATTATCAAAAACAGAAGGCTGCTGCATCATCGCTTCAATTTCTTCTGCCTTTCTTGGAGCTTCAGCCGAAAGGTTTACCGGTCCGTTTTCAGTAATAAGAATATCATCTTCTATTCTTACAGCTATTCCCCACCATTTTTCATCACAATCGCTACCTTCAGGAATATAGATCCCGGGTTCTACGGTAATGACCATATTTGGCTGAAAACTACCTCTGGTATTTAGGTCATGAACATCTAAACCTATATGATGGGAAGTGCCATGAGGAAAATAGCGGTGCCTTTCCTCTGGAGAAGAAATAACACCTAATTCATATAAACCATCGTTTATAATTTCAAGACCTGCCTGGTGAGTATCTGATGAATTATTTCCCACAACCGCTGCAGCAATTCCAGCTTCCTGAGCTTTATACACCAGGTCATAAATAGCCCTTTGCTCCTCATTATATTTTCCATTGGCAGGAATAGTCCTTGTTACATCTGCGGTATATCCGTGGTATTCCGCTCCCAGATCCATCAACACAAGATCCTCTTCCAGTTTTGTCTTGTTATTTTCTACATAATGCAATACGCAACCGTTGTCACCCGCTCCCACAATAGATGGATAACCCTCGTATTCACTACCGTATTTTTTAAAAACATACTCATGTATTCCCTGTACCTCTGCTTCAGACATGCCCGGATGCATTGCTTTCATTACTTCCACCTGACCCATAGCTGAAATCCTCACCGCCTTCTCAAGGAGTTTCATTTCTTCAGGAGTTTTGATTTGTCTTAGTTCTCCCATGAAAGTACGGAGGCTTTCTGTATCCACGTTTACGGTACTGGCAGAGTTTACCTCAGATTTCACCTCCACCCCCAATGATCCGGTATTTTCATTTTGTAATTCCCGTACATTGATCTGATTTTTAAACGCCTGGATCAAGCTGGCCAGATCGGCGGGATTCCTCGAATCTCTGTAATCATTAGAAAACGGCTTATGTAACACATTTTCGAAATCGGAGAATTTTATTTTGTTATTTAAAAAATCTTTAGCGTTATAAACATTCTTGAATCCCAGCTCCTTTTGTGCACCTTCAACTCCTAAACGATAGCCAGTCCACATTTCCGCCTGTGGATTTTTTTCCTGAACATATAGGATTTCATCATACATTTTATTGTTATCATCTATTTGATCTTCTGAAAATATTATTAGAACCGCATGAGGCTCCTTATATCCAGTAAGATAATAGAAATCCGGATCCTGATGATATATGAAGTCCACATCATTGGCTCTATTTCTTACAGGATTTGCAAAAAAGACAGCAATAGAATTAGAAGGCATTTTAGCTCTAAGCGCTTCCCGCCTGCTCTTGTGGAACTCTGAAGAAAGATAGTCTTCCGGCTTTCCATCCTGGGCGATCACAGAAATGCTTAAAATTAAAAAGCTGATGATAAATATATTTTTCATGATGATTGATTTAAACTGCAAAATAATCATTTCGTAGGTTTAAAACGATCCCTGCTCTTTCTTTAGTTCCAAATTTGAAAAATAAAAAAAGGCGGCTTTTTAAACCACCTTTTCCAAATTCAGTTTAAGAAAATCTTATTTCAGATCATATCTATCCAAATTCATAACCTTATCCCAGGCCTTTACAAAATCCTTTACGAATTTCGCTTCTACATCATCACTTCCATAAACTTCAGAGATCGCTCTCAACTCAGAATTAGAACCGAAAATAAGATCGGCACGGGTACCAGTCCATTTTACCTCTCCGGTTCTACGGTCCCTTCCTTCAAATTCGTTATCTGAATCTGAAGTTGCTTTCCAGGTATAATCCATATCCAGAATATTCTTAAAGAAATCGTTAGTCAGCTGCCCCGGACGTTCTGTAAATATTCCTTTATTAGACCCATCATAATTAGTTCCCATAGCTCGCATTCCTCCTACCAGAACGGTCATTTCCGGTGCAGTTAATGTTAGTAATTGTGCACGATCTACCAACAAAATTTCTGCTGAAGCTGAAATATGATCACGGTTTCTAAAATAGTTTCTAAAACCGTCTGCATTTGGTTCTAAAGGTTCAAAGGCTTCTACATCTGTTTGCTCCTGCGAGGCATCTCCTCTTCCGGGAGTAAAAGGTACTGTAATATCATGACCTGCATCTTTTGCTGCTTTTTCAACACCTGCACAACCAGCAAGAACAATAAGATCTGCAATAGAAACCCTTTTGTTTTCAGACTGTGATGTATTGAAATCATTCTGAATTTCCTCGAGGGTTTCAATCACCTTACCCAATTGTGTAGGATTATTCACTTCCCACCCTTTTTGTGGAGCCAATCGGACTCTTCCTCCATTTGCGCCACCACGCTTATCTGAACCTCTAAAAGTAGATGCGGAAGCCCAGGCTGTAGCAACCAGTTCAGAAACTGATAAACCGGTGTTTAAAATCTTATCTTTCAAGCTTGCAATGTCCTCGTCATTTATCAATTCATGATCTACTTTTGGAATTGGATCCTGCCATAGTAATTCTTCCTGTGGCACTTCAGGTCCTAAGTAGCGATCTATTGGCCCCATATCACGGTGGGTCAATTTAAACCAGGCACGTGAATAGGCATCGGCAAACTCCTCCGGATTCTCATAGAAATGTCTGGATATCTTTTCATATTCAGAATCCAATTTCAGTGAAAGATCTGTGGTTAGCATAAATGGCGCATGTTTTTTATCAGGATCGTGCGCATCTGGAACCGTCCCAGCACCTTCATTATTTTTAGGCTGCCATTGATAGGCTCCTCCGGGACCTTTAATACATTCCCAGTCGTATTTGAAAAGGTTTTCAAAATATTTGTTACTCCATTTAGTAGGTGTATCTGTCCATGCCCCTTCAATCCCACTGGTAATGGTATCTGCTCCTTTTCCTGTACCAAAACTGTTCTTCCAGCCCATACCCATTTCTTCGATTCCCGCAGCAGCAGGTTCGGCATCAACATATTTCTCTGCATCTGCTGCTCCGTGGGTTTTTCCGAAGGTATGTCCTCCTGCAATTAATGCTACCGTTTCATAATCGTTCATCGCCATACGACCAAAGGTCTCCCTAATATAAGAAGCTGATTCTACAGGATCTGGATTTCCGTTATGCCCTTCGGGATTTACATAAATTAATCCCATATGCGCAGCACCGAGGGGATTTTCCAGTTCTTCACCTTCATAACGCTTATCATTGTTTAGCCATTCGGTTTCAGAACCCCAATAAACATCTTCCTCCGGTTCCCATACATCTTTTCTCCCTCCAGCAAATCCAAACATTTTGAGCCCCATAGATTCATGAGCACAATTTCCGGCCAGTACCAAAAGATCTGCCCAGGAAAGTTTTTTACCATATTTCTTTTTTATAGGCCAAAGTAAAAGTCTGGCTTTGTCAAGGTTAGCATTATCTGGCCAGCTATTTAAGGGAGCAAATCGCTGCTGACCGGAACCGGCTCCTCCTCTACCGTCTCCTATTCTATACGTTCCGGCACTGTGCCACGCCATTCGAATAAAAAACGGACCATAATGTCCGTAATCTGCAGGCCACCAATCCTGTGAGTCTGTCATGAGGCCATAAAGATCCTGTTTGACTGCCTGAAGGTCCAGGGTTTTAAATTCTTCTTCATAATTGAAATCCTCATCCATAGGATCGGTTAAAGAAGAATTTTGACGTAGGATACTCAGGTTTAATTGATTGGGCCACCAATCGTGATTGGAAGTTCCTTTGCCAGCAGCATAGTTTAAAGATCCTCCCATAAAAGGGCATTTTCTGGATTCATTAACTTCCCATACTTTATGGTTATCCTTACTACCTGAATTATTATTTTCCATAATTTAAAAAGGTTATTTATAATTAAAAAAATCGGTTAAAGCCCTAAATTACAAAATTCCTATCTATAATTTTTATCTATAATTTTTATATTATAATAGATTTTATAAATTATAATAGTCTACATAGAAGCCAGTTTTTTGCATTCACTTAGCATTCATCTATTGAATAAATAATCAGTAAAAATTAAAAGATGACCGTATAAGGATACTTATTTCCACTTCGTAATTAAAAAACAGCAGTAATATGGAGCGGCATCTAAAATTTTACAACTAAAAATTGAGATTTGAAAAAATCCTTTGAATAGAGGAATCGTTCTATTGGCTCATCGTTAAAAAATGTTTGTTAATCGCTGTAATTATAGTTAAACAAGGAAGCCTTTTTAAAAAACCTGCACCATATATAGTAGATGATCTTAAAAAAGAAGATGTTGTTTAAGTGATTTTAATGAATAGGCGAAATATTCTATTTAAAGAAATAAGCAAAGAATCTTAATAATTTAATGCGATAAAATTATTAACTTATACCTCTGTAAAACAGAAAGTTTAGGCTTTCAATTTTAGCGCCTTACCGTCTAAAAGGATTGGATTTATCAATTGCAGAAATTGCAATTTCTCAAAGATTTTTCTCAGCAAAAAATTTAGGTTTATGGACACCAGGTTTTCGAATTATTATGGATGGGAGTCGCCAGATGTTATGCATACATCTTCTATGGCATGGTATTCAAAGCTGAATTTTATAAATAAAGAAGTAGAATTTTTAAAAACGCTTCTTAATCAGTATTTATCTGCAATAGGAGATATTGGTCTTCTTAAACAGGTGAAAAAAATTTCAGAAGAATTTGATCGTGTGAAGAGTGAGATATTAGAACTCACCACCCTGATTCAGGCACACAGGAATAACCTAAAAATATTATATTCTAATCTGAATTACGCTGAACAGCAGTGGAGTTATAAGCATGAACACAGGAAGTTAATGATCAAAATGCATGAATTTGATAGTAAATATCGTTCTTCAAAAAGAGCTGTTTTTCAGACTATCAAAGAAATTTTCTTATATCAAAAACAAAAATCTACTTCGGCTAAAAATTCTTAATTAACGGAAAACAGTTGATTAAAAATGTTTATGGTATCCCAGGATACCTTCCATTCACAAAATTTCGTTTGTTTCTAATTTTACTTCGTGCTTAATTCATGTATATTTAGCCCATCTTAATGGGGTGCTTGTAAACACAGGCTGAGATGATACCCAAGGGCATTTGCTCTGTACCTGATCCGGATAATGCCGGCGTAGGGATTAAAAATGGTTCTTTTCCAGGAGCATTTATAGTTCATCTCCTCATGACTATAATAAAGAATGATGGAGAACTTTTTTATGAATTTTGTCTGGTTACAAAGTTTTGGTACTGCATTTGGCGTAGTACAGGTTTTATTATCCAGAAAAAACAATATTCACAATTATCTATTTGGGATCGTTTCCGTTATTATTGGGATGTGGGTGCTTTATCAAAGTAAACTCTATGCAGATATCCTCTTACATCTATACTATTTAATAATGAGCATATATGGTTGGATGTATTGGAAATTCGGCAATTCCCAGAAAGAAACTCCTATCACCTACTCCAATTTTAAAGAACATTTCATGGCTGCCGGAATTGTGCTAGCTTGTTTCTCGTTGATGGTCTATTGGCTTACGAATCATACAAATTCTGATGTAGTTGTATGGGATGCTGCGGTAAGTGCTTTCGCCTGGGCAGGCATGTGGCTCATGGCACGTAGAAAAATGGAGAACTGGATCTACCTTAATATCAGCAATGTTATAGCTATTCCACTATTATTTTACAAAGGCCTTCATATTTATGCAGCCCTAAGCATTTTTTTATTTTTTGTAGGCACTTCAGGATACTTTAAATGGAAAAAAATAGTCCGTCAAAAAAATCAGGAGTATTATGCGCAGGCTTAGAGAACAATTATTGGGAGCAGAGAGGTTTACTCCTAAAATTATTCATAGTATAAAAAAAGAAAACCTCTGGAATATTTGGGTTCCAAAGAAATTTGGAGGGCTTGAAAAAGGATTTTCCGAAGGTCTCTCCATTTTGCAAAAGCTTGCAAAAACTGATGGTAGTCTGGGATGGACGATTACCTTATGTAGCGGAGCAAATTACTTTATAGGTAATTTACAACCTAAGACTGCTGCTGAAATTTTCAATAGCGGAGAGAGTATTTGTTTTGGTGGAAGTGGTGCCGTTTGTGGTATCGCTGAAAAAGAAGATAATGATTTTCGTATTTCAGGAAAATGGAGTTATGCAACCGGATCTCATTATCTCTCCCACTTTACATTAAATGCCAGAATAGTTGAAAACAATAAAACTCTTAAAAACGAAGATGGTTCAGAAATGGTAAGATCGTTTGTTATTCCTAAAGAACAGGTGAAAATTATCAATGACTGGCAAACTATGGGATTGAAAGCCACTATTACCAATTCTTTTGAGGTGAAAAATCAGCCCGTATCAGGAGAATATATGTTTCAATATAATACCTTTTATCAGCCTCAGGATATCTTTAGAATACCTTTTAGCATTTTTGCTGATCTTACGCTTTGGGTTAATTACACTGGTATGGCTTCCCATTTCATTGAAGAAAGTAAAAACCTGGGAAAGGGCAAATTTTTAAAAAACCTGAAAGAATTATTTAAAAATCAGGAAAATATAATCATGGGAATTTCTTTAGAAATTGAAGAAAAGATAGGTAATGCCAACAAAATCTCTGAAAAAAGAATTCGGGAAATTCATAATACGGGCGCTAAATCTGTGCATCAAATTTCACAGGAATTAATTGCAGCATATCCTAATATGGGAATTCAGGCATGTAGTACGGGAAATCAGCTAAATCAGATATTTCTCGATTTTTTTACGGCAACACAGCATCATAATTTTGCCAGACCCTAACAGATTATAACAGGATCTGACTGAAAAATTAATTGAAAAATTTTTTTGACATTCTAATCGATTGGAGAGGGAGTCCAGTTCTAAATGCTTAGAAGTCGTAAAGGTTAATCATGTGATTTAACCTTACTTCCCATTTAGCTTTTCAATTAGTCGGGTTGACAGAACGCTATAAAGGCTCCGAAACCCAGAGTATTAATATGGTTTCAAGTAATCGCCAGTTTTAAAACTCAGGATTAACTTACAATATCAATAGAACGTATTGAAGTAAATTGACATTTTCTCTACTTTTCAAATTTAATAAGATAAAAGTAAAATTTATAGCCCTAATAAATGCTTTACTTTTTTTACCACGAGCATTTTTCTTGTGTTAGAAATCGAATTAGACCTTTAAATCAATTTGAAAATAATTCTTCACAATTTTATTTACTTCTTTCAGAACCGTAAGCATTCCCTTTTGATGCATTTTTACTTTCAGGATTTGAAATTAGAAAGGCCTTATAGAAAGTAAAGCGGTTTTATACAGGCCGGTAGTTTCAAATGCTGTTTTTTTAGCATCAAAATGTAAAGCTATGAAAGTACCATTATTATGAGAATGATTGTTTATTATAGTAAAAAGTTAGTGATGAAAATGAATCAAGCCGAAAGTCAAATTAGCTGTTTACTTAGCTATTCTGTATTACATTCTTTTGGATGTATGTCCATGATAAAGTTAGCTTACCTCTTTTTCAGGAATGAAGCTTTGCCTATTGGATAAAAAGTTGAAAGTGTGTTATTATATACATTTTATAAGATAAGGTAGGACTTTAATGCAATCTTTTTTTTGTAAAATATAGAAATTTGTCAGTTTCTGAGTTGAACTCAGTAAAAAAGTTTTTTCCAAATTTCAAAATTATAGAATCCGATATCATTCAATTACAAATCAGACTAAAAACTGGGGGGAATAGACCCTAATACCGAGTAGCGTATTATCCTCTTACTCTCCAGTAGGGAACCTATTTTATTTAATATCAGATCGTCCACGAAAGTTTTCACCAATTAATATTTAATACCTCTTTACAACTAAAAAAATAATATTATAATCTTTGGTTATAGTTGGGAATTTTTGATTTTTTCTTAACGACTTTTATTCATAATTACTTTTATTTTAGAAAGCCTAACCCTTTATTTTGAAAATTATGGCTTTAAGATTTGAACCAATATTAGCAGAAGGTATTGCTCAGGTTTCATATTTTTTATGTGATGAAAGTGCAGGGTGCGCAGCAGTAATTGATCCTCGTCCCGATGCTGATATCTACCTCCAAAAAGCAAAGCAATATGGTGTAACTATCACTCATGTTTTTGAAACCCACATCCATGCAGATTTTATGAGTGGAGCGCGTGAGTTGGTATTCCGTTGCAATGGAAGTGCTAAAATTTTTGTGAGCGTTGAAGGTGATACCACATATGATTTTGCCCATGAACCTGTTAGGGAAGGAGATGAGTTTGAATTCGGCCAAGTCAAAATAAGAGCTAAGCATACTCCTGGCCATACACCGGAACATTTATCCTATCTATTATCTGAAACACAAGAGGGAGAACCCTGGGGCATAATGACCGGGGATTCCCTGTTCGTATATTCTATAGGACGACCAGATTTATTGGGTGATGAAAAGACTGACGAATTGACCCAGGCTCTTTTTAACACTATGCGGGAAGTTTTCTGCAAGCTGGGGGATGAAGTGATTGTTTACCCATGCCATGCAGCAGGTTCGGCTTGCGGCCCTGATATAGGCGACCGTATGAATACTACCATTGGATACGAGAAGAAACATAATCCATTCATGCAGATTGAAGCTTTCGATGAATTTAAAAAAGCCATTCAGGATAGTGCGCCTCCTGTACCTACCCATTATCCAAAGATGAAAAAACTTAACGCTAAGGGACCAGAAACCTTTGGTCATACCCCACTTGTAAGGGCTTTAAATGTAGAGGAGTTTGAAAAAGAAATGAAGAAGACAGATACGATCATTATAGATACCCGGGATATGTTGGCATTTGGAGGTGGCCATATAGAAGGCGCTCTCAACATAGGACAACGACCAATTTTGTCGGTTTGGGCCGGCTGGTTGGTTGATACAAACGCACCTATTTTACTGGTTCTGCCTGATGATAAGGATCTCGATAGGGTCGTAACTTTGCTGTGGCGCACCGGACATACCAATTTTAAAGGCTATCTAGCGGGGAACATGCGCAGTTGGCAGGAATCGGGTAAACAAATTAAAAAATTGCCTCAACTCAGTGTACATGAGCTCAGCGAAAACAAAGGGCAATATCAGCCATTGGATGTACGCAAGGAAAAGGAATGGCAAAATGGATACATTCCAAAAGCCAGACATATTTTTCTTGGCGAACTATCTGATAAGATCAGTACCTTAGATAAAGAACAAAAACTTGCCGTTTATTGCGCCAGCGGCTATAGAGCCAGCATTGCGGCCAGTATACTACAAAAAAAAGGCTTTCAGAATGTGAACAGCATTCCGGGCAGTTTTAAGGCATGGAAGGCTGCAGACTTACCAATTGAAAATTAAACAGAAAATCAAAAAAATAAATAAACTATGGAAAAGGAAATTAAGAAAGTAAATGATGAAATTTCGGTAGCGGCGTTTGACCCGGATGAAAACAGCTTCAAAACTTTTGCCGATAAGGGTTTTAGGTCGGTTATAAATTTGCAAACTGAGGAAGAAGAACAAAAGGTTTCTACGGAAAAAGAAGAAAAACTAGCTAAGGAAAATAATCTCACATACAGACATATTGGTGTATCTGAAGATAATTTATCAGAGACTATGGTCAATGATTTCCGGCAGGAACTTGAAACGCTCCCAAAACCTATCGTGGTTCATTGCAAATCTGGAAAGCGCTCCGGTGCATTTGTGATGATGCATATTGGGTGCCAGAAAAATATGTCTGGAGAAGAAGTAATAGACCAGGCTGAAGAAATGGGATTTGAATGTGATGTACCTGAACTGGAAAAGTTCCTTAAGAAATACGTAAACGAGCATTGACAAAGGTGTACGTAGAATTTCTTCTGCACTAAATTTTTTTTAAATTTCAGCGCGTAACCTCTGACTATGCTATTTAATAGAATTAATTTCAAGAAGTTCTTTTTCCACTTAGATGAAAACTAAAATATTTTTAATGGTGTGCATGAGTTACGGGCTGAAGTAAAGACATCAGCAAAATATATTTACAAGGAATATTGTTTTTATTTGATTTTGTATTTGCAGAGATTTCAAAAGTAATTATTTATGAAGGTGTTTTGAGGGAAAATAGAATAAACCATAAGAACCTAAACTCCTATGGTTTATACTTCAACTAATTAACCTACTGCCTACTTAAAGTTCTATACTTAAATAACCTTGTTTTTGCAGCTGAAAATCATGTAAAATACCATTGTCCACCATTTCAAGTTCCTCTGGGATATCTTCTTTATTGACCTTAAACTTTTTTAAGGAGAACCCACATATCACAATTTTTACAGGAGCTTTTTCAGCTTTTTCAATAAAGTCCTTCATCATTTCTTTGTTTGTAAGTTCCTGTACGGTTTTACCACAGATAATCGCCTGGAAATCTCCAAAACTCTCCCCATCTTCTTCCGCCAGCGCCTCAGCGGTTAAAATAATTGGCTGAAGTTGGGGGATCTTTTTTGTGAGCACCACATAATTATGTAAGTGATCCTCTTGTTTTGATGTCTGGGCATTTACAGCATTCGAAAATGTGAGCGTTAAAAGAAACACTCCTAAAATTAGCTTTTTCATAATTATTGTTTTTTAAATGTTTGAATATCGTTTAATATAAAAAATAGAAGCCCTCCTAAAATGGCTATATTTTTAAAAAGAGGACCTAACGTGTGAATTTGTCCTACCTGGACGGTTAAAGTAATTGGTATTATCACTGCCGCCAGGGCTACTGCTGCCCACCTGGTTCTATAGCCGATAAGTAAGCAAAATCCAGCGATCATCATTACAATTCCCGATATGATCACCAAATATTCAGGATTACCAAAAAAGTAGGCAATGCCTTTAAACCTCGCCTGGTCAATCCGATTTAGCGTTTTTTCCAGATTCAAAATATGGTTAAAACTCGCTACTAAAAATATTCCGCTAAGTAAAATGCGAAATAGCTGTACCGATCTGTAGGATACAGAAATAGTTGCTTTCATATAATTCAATAAAATTTGTGAATAAGTAAGGCTGAAAAACATATTTTTTCAAACCATGTAAAATCCTATGAGATTATTGAAAATTTGGGAGGCGGATATAATTTTCTGGGATGAAGGCTTAAAACTAATGGCCTTACATAAACAAATTCCCTATGATCCTGATCTCGAATTTCAGTAATTTCAATTTCTTCTGTAAACTGATAATTATTTGAACAGATCCTGGCCAGTTTTAATAGTTGTATTGGAGAAGAGGTTCCAAAATGGTCAGCGTTTTCCTGAAGATTATTATTTTTTCTTTCACAGAGAGGATTTACCAGGATTATCTGATTATTATTCAGTATATAACTGAATATATCAGAATCAACCGTGATAATTTTTCCTAAAAAAATTACCACCAGAAATATCGCTATATATGGTTTAACCAACATAGATTTTCAAATATAAATGAATTCAATACCACTCCATGTAACCTTTGTTACACTGGAAAAGTTCTCAATATTTTGTAACATCCGGTACGTTAAGAGTTTTTATATCTTCTTATCTTTATGAGGAATAAAAAAATATCAGTTATGGAATATCATTTTAACAAGACTATTACGGGAGAATTTGAGGAAGTAATTGAAAAAGTTACAGATGAACTGGAAAAGGAAGGTTTTGGGGTACTAACTGAAATAAATGTCACCGAAACACTTAAGAAAAAACTTGATGTAGATTTTAAAAAGTATCGAATTCTAGGGGCCTGTAATGCCCCTTATGCACATAAAGCATTAAAAGCAGAAGATAAGATTGGCACCATGTTACCATGTAATGTTATTGTCCAGGAGATGGGAAATGGAAAAATTGAAGTCGCTGCGGTAAATCCAATGGCATCTATGCAGGCGGTAAAGAATAAAGATTTAGAACAGATCGCGATAGAAATTGGAGATAAATTAAAGCAAGTAATAGCCAAAATATAATTTTTCAATAATATAAAGGTTGAAAGAAAAAATCCAGATAAAAAAAGATGAAAAACCAGAATTATACTGAAAGTCAACACACCACATATTGTATAAGTCAGCGGTATGGTTCTCAACCATTTTCTGAAATTTTAGATAACATAAAGGGAGCCTTAAAAAGAAGGGAGTTTGATATTCTTTTGGAATTAAACCTCAAAGATTATTTAAAAGACCACTTAAAAGATATGCCCACACAGGTGATACTATCCGTTTGTAACCCGGAGACG
Source organism: Christiangramia sp. (assembly GCF_029937855.1). Taxonomy (GTDB): domain Bacteria; phylum Bacteroidota; class Bacteroidia; order Flavobacteriales; family Flavobacteriaceae; genus Christiangramia. The sequence goes on along the minus strand of NZ_JAPYPC010000044.1, from coordinate 5,067 downwards.
GCTTCAAATGCAATTTCAAAAGATCCTCAAACCGGTATTTTTCTGCCGTGTTCGGTAACTGTAAAAGAAGTTGAACCAAGTATGGTTGAAGTTTCCATTGAAGATACTGGTATTACCTGGTCCCCGTCTAAAGAACTAACACAAATTGCAAAAAAAACAACTGAAACCTTAAAGGAGATTTTATCCGAGGCTGAACAGCCGGGAATGAAATTATGAACTATACTCTGATTTAATCAATTTTTAGTATTGTGAAAGTTTAATTTAATTTTTGTATTCAGTAGATACTTTAAAAGTTATAGTTCAGGATCAAATCTACATGAAATAAATCTGTTTTATTCAGGTAAAAATTGGGATTGTCAGGAAAATCCCCGTTTGCAAATTTAGTCACAAACAAGACTTCCGGTTTTAAATTTTTCAATTGCTTAAATGAAAAAAATAAATCAAGATTGATATGCGTATAATCTGGCACTGCATACTTATTTAATTTTGGATTTAAAACTGAGGGTTTCCATTGGTGTCCTACACTGAGTATTGTATTTATTTTTGACTCAGGATCTCCCAAGCTAAACGTGTCATCATAATACATAATTAAGGCATGATTGTCTGCAGAGCCTTCACTCCGCTCCCTCTTCTGAAAACTGAATAAAAATTCTCTACCCCATTCTCGTGGAAAAATAAACTGACCATGGGGAAGTATTCTATCATATCCTAAAGAGACAGAAGAATTTTGATCCCAATTATATTTTACTTTTACTCCTATGATATCCGAGGAATTAGCTTGAAAGTAACGTAACGAATCTATGGAATTCCCACCTTCACCAATCCTATTTTGATGTAACCATTCCATTTCAAGATTAAGATTTTCAGTTATATCGAATTTTGGTTTTAGATAGAAAGAGTTAGATACATTTTCTATAAAGTAATTCCATGTTTCAATACTTGAGTTTTTTGTTATTTTAAAGTTCGCATTAGCAATAAAAAGAAAATCTGATTCAGTATTACCGGCATATTGAGCTGGACTTCCAGTCCAGTCCCTACCCACTGCATACGTACCTATACTTTCTCCAATCCCATAAAATTCCCCCGTAGACCTGGGTGCCACCGCATTAAATATTCCTGCTTCGAAAAAGGTATTATCCCCGGTTTCAAATTGATAATGTAGCCCCTGAAAAAGACTCGGAATCATTCTCCCATCTTCAGGGTTTACCAATGGAGATTTGATCTTCATTCTTCCCAGGCTAAATTCATGCTCACTAACTTTATAATTAGCATAGAGCTCACCAATTAAAAATATCGATTTATTATCTAAATTTAGCCGGTCAAAAAGGCCTTCTTCATACCTACTTAATTTTCCCGTTTCCATATCAGGAATTGTCAAATCCTGTATTCCAAGATTTGTAGAATTATAAACAGCAATTGCCAACTTTAAGTTTTCAATCGGGATATACTGATATTTTAGCTTTCCTCCTATAGCTAGTGCTGTAAAGTCTCTTAATGATCCTTTATTAAAAGTGTTCATATAATAGGAGCGTATTTGACCTGATAGAAAATTACGTTTTTTTTCTTCTACAATTTCCTGGCAAAGCAAATTGTGAGTTGAGAATAACGCTATAATAATAAAAGAAGAAAAGAATCTAATCATTTGTTTTTTGTTATTCCGTATTCCTGTTGATAATAATCTATAATAGGTGGATATGGACCGAATTTATGTTGAGTGGCGGAAAAATTATCTGCCCAGGGCCCGTACGGGGTTGAAACTGGTTTTAATTTTAAATCTGGATAGTCCTTTTCAAGATTACTTTTTCGAGGGCGCTCAAAGCTATTAATGTAACCAGCCAAATGGTAGGCCTCTTCATCGGTTAATTTTGGATTATCCCATGTTGCCTGTCCGAATGGCATATTCCCTTTGATAAATTGGGCGGCGGTAATTACCCGATGCATCCCTGCACCATTATTATAACTGTCTGCCCCCCAAAGAGGTGGATATTTATACCCCTTGGTAGAATCTGTAAAACGTTGCCCCTTTCCATTTTCACCATGGCAAACGGTACATTCTTTAGAAAATAATGCTTTTCCTTTTTCCAGATCAACCGCTACTTCAGGAATGGTAATTTTTGGAAAACCTTTAAATTCTTTTTCTCTTTCCTCCGGCAAACCTTCGCCCAGCCATTCCATATAAGCTACAATCGATTTCATTTCCCTGGATAGAAAAGGGAGTTTATCCCCATCCATACTACGTTGCATGCAACCGTTGATCCTGTCTTCTATGGTTCCTTCACTATTTGATCTTCCCCGGAATTGTGGAAAACGATCTGTAACTCCTACCCATGATGCAGATCCCGCCTGGGTCCCTGCTTTCAAATGGCAATTTATACAAGCCAGATTATTTCCTGCATAACGCATATCAGGATCTTCGGCCATAGGCCCCATATACTTCGGTGATTCTGCAATAAGCTGATAGCCATATTTTACATCCGCAGGCATAAAACCTGAGGCTAATTCTACTTCAATATCTTTGGGTTTCCAGTCTTTCGCAGAAATTTCAGTTTTAACAAATAAAGAAGGATTATAATCAAATATAAAGACGCCCGCGAAGAGCACAACTATAAGTACAATTAAAGAACTAAAAAAATAAGCAATGGACTTTATTAAAGGTCTAAAATCCTTCATAATCATATATTAAAATCAATCAATCTTAAATACTTTTAAGATTACTATAATTTTCAAACATATAGGATACAGTTAAAAACCTACGTAACAAATGTTACATAGGTTCAGCCAAAGAGGTTTTATATTTGATAATTTTAATGAAATTTCAAATGAATAGAATGTCACAATCTAACTTAAAATTTCTCTTTTTAATATCATTTCTACTTTCCTTTGTTGGATGTAAAACGACAAATAACACAGTTTCGGTGAATGCTGAAAAGACGGATATAATTAAACGAGTTTCAATATTGCACACCAATGATATGCATGGATCTTATATGCCATTTCAAACTACTTTGGATAACGCTACGGCTCAAACTGGAGATTCCATTGATAATCTTATGAGGTTTGTAGAAATAGGCGAAATTGGAGGAATGGCCTGGATGGCAACAGCCGTAAAATTGATTCGACAGGAAAAAGGGACGAAAAATGTGATTCTGCTTGATGGTGGAGATACATTCAGTGATGACCAGTTAGGTAATTTGACTAAAGGAGAAGCGATGATTCGTATGATGAACGAATTAGATTATGACCTGATGGCTTTGGGAAACCATGATTTCGACTATAGCCTAAAAAGAACACGAGAGTTAGAAAAAATGGCTAATTTCCCTATGCGTGCAGCAAATATTATAGATCAGGAGACAGGTAAGCCTATTTTTAAAGAACCTTACATATTGTTCAAAAGAGATGGTTTGAAAATAGGTGTCCTTCCAGTAGGATATCGAAATACTCCTTTAACAGGTAACCCAAAGAATATTCAAGGTCTGAAATTTACCAGCGGACTGGAAGCCATTGAAAAATATCTCCCGGAATTAAAATCAAAAGCAGATATTATTATTTTACTTTCTCATGAAGGTATGGCTGTAGATAAAATTATAGCTGAAAAAATTAATGGGATAGATTTAATCATTGGAGCACACAGTCATGATGTGATTGAACCACCTATTAAAATAAACCAGACCTATATAGTTCAGGCTTTATCTGATGCTGCTGTTTTGGGGGAAACCGAATTGATAATTACAAATAAGAAATTAACAGGGCTTAGCACCCAAAATCACTATCTATGGCATGAAAAATATGCCGCCGATCAGAATTTACAACAATTGATTCAGGAACTACGAGCACCTTATTTAGTGAAGCTGGAAGAAAATATTAGCCGAACTGATACAGTGATAGGAAGACAATACAAATCTGAAAGCCCTTTTGACAGAGTCGTAACGAATATGATGAGAGAAGAGTATAGCACAGATGTGGCTTTTCTTCCTGGAGTTGGGTATGGTATTTCTTTACAAGAATATATAACAAGTGAAGACATCTACAAGCTTCTCCCTCACCCTGCAAAGATTGTTAACCTGGAAATGACTGGATCGCAGATTCGAAATACTTTAGAACAAACTGCAACGAATTTAAAGCCGAAGAATAAAATGGAGATTGTTGGAGGCCTTATACAGTCGTCGGGTATACATTATCATATAGATTTATCAAAACCAATAGGAGATCGGGTGACGGAAATTAAAATTAAAAATCAGCCTATTGCAGATAGCAAGATATATAAGGTATCCACACATTCTGGTATGTTGAACGGAATTCATAATTATGTTGAATTTGCCAAGAGCACTAATATTCATAAAACAAATATGGTCCTGACTGAATTTATATTGGATAAATTCAGAAAAATGACTAAAGTTGATTTTCCCGAAAATATGGGAGAAGTTACTATATCGAAATAATCCATCTTATAAAAAATACTTAGATGAAAAATCTATTAAAATTTCTACTCATACTTACAATCAGTTTTCAAATGGATGCTCAAGAATGGCAAACACCAACTATAGATGGCTACGGAAAAATTAAATATTTTGAAGATGCCGCTGAACAACCGGATACCTCCCTCACTTATAAAATGATATTTAATATTGATAGTGAGAAAGAGAAAGAAGGGGTTAATGCAGGATTATGGAGAATCGCGCGAACGCTCAATTTATTAAAAGCCGGAAATGTAGCTAATGAAAAGATAGATCTTGTGGCAATATTACATGGAGAGGCAACTTATACTATCCTTTCCAACGAAGAATATAATAAGCGATTTAAGACACAGAACCCTAATATGGAATTATTGAAGCTTTTAAAAGTAAACGGGGTAACAGTTTTTGTTTGCGGGCAGGCGATGGCTTCAAGAAAGATAAAAAAAGGTGATATGAATGAATATACTGAAATGGCTTTATCCGCTTTAACCGTATTGCCTCATTACCAATTGAAAGGATATGTACTGATCCATTAATTTCTTTTTTTCGAAATTTAATTTTCTAAGTTCAATATATAAATGCAACTCAAATTAAATCATTGGGGGCTAGCCCC